>JAHJOG010000219.1 GCA_018820395.1 Gammaproteobacteria bacterium
GATCATCGTGCTGTCGGCACGCAGCGACGAGTCCGACAAGATCGCCGCACTGGATGCGGGCGCGGACGATTACCTCACCAAGCCCTTCGGCGTGGGCGAGCTGCTGGCCCGCGTGCGCGCGAGCCTCAGGCGCCAGCGCGCCGCCGGTGCGGACGACGCGCTGTTCTGCTTCGGCGACGTGGAGCTCGACCGCGCTGCGCGCATCGTCCGCCGCGCGGGCGCCGAAGTGCACCTGACGCCCACCGAATACCGCTTGCTCTCGGTGCTGGTGCACAACGCAGGGCGCGTGCTCACCCACCGCCAGTTGCTGCGCGAGGTGTGGGGGCCGGCGCATGCCGATCAGAGCCACTACCTGCGCGTGTACATGGGCCATCTGCGCCAGAAGTTGGAAGCCGACCCGGCGCAGCCGCGCCATCTGCTGACCGAAACCGCGGTGGGCTATCGGCTGGTGCTCTGAGGAGCCGGGCTCATTCCAACAGCTTGTCGGGTGTGAACGGAAGGCCGCGCAGGCGCTTGCCGGTGGCGTTGAAGATGGCGTTGCCGATGGCCGCCGGCACGCCGACGATGCCGATCTCTCCGATGCCCTTGGCGCCGGTCGGCCCGAAGTAGGGGTCGAACTCGTCGATCCACTCGGCCTGGATGTCGGGCACGTCCGCATGCGAGGCGATGTGATAGCCCGCCAGGTCGGCGTTGACCACGTGGCCGAAGCGCGGGTCGATCACGCTTTCTTCGTGCAGCGCGGCGCCGAGGCCCATCGTCATGCCGCCGATGAATTGCGAGCGGGCGGTGAGCGGGTTGATGATGCGGCCGGCGGCGTACATGCCGAAGAGCCGCGCGACGTGCACCTCGCCCGTGACGGCGCTGACGCGCACTTGCGCGAAGTGCGCACCGAAGGCGTGGCGCGAGCGCGACTTGAAGTCCTTCGGCAGGCGGCCGGCCGCCGTGGCGCGGGCGCCTTCGCGGGGTGCGTCGCCGTGCTTGGCGCGGAACCGGGCCGCGGCCTGCACGATGCTGTTGCCCCAGGTGTAGGTGCCCATGCTGCCGCCGGCGATCATTGCCCACGGCAGGCCGCTCCTTCCCAGCACCACGTCGACCTGGTCGAAGCGCACGCCGAGCGCGTCCGCGCCGATCTGCCCGAGGATGGTCAGCGCGCCCGTGCCGATGTCCGACGCCTGTAGCTCGACGCGATAACGCCCGTCCACGTACCGGATGCCGGCGCGGGTGTTGAGCACATGCTGGTTGGGATAGAGGGCACTTGCCACGCCCAGGCCGATTCGCCATTCGCCGTCGCGGTGTTCGCCCGGTTGGGCGCTGCGCCGGTCCCAGCCGAAGAGGCGCGCGCCTTCGGTGAGGCAGCGCACGAGCTGCCGTGTGCTGAACGGGTGGCCGGTTTCGGGGTCGCGGTCGGGCTCGTTGGCGAGGCGCAGCGCGATCGGGTCGATGCCCATCTGCGCGGCGAGTTCGTCGATGGCGGTTTCCAGCGCGAACATGCCCGTGAACTCGCCCGGCGCGCGCATGAACATGCCGGCCGGCAGGTCGAGCGGCACCAGCCGGTGCGTGGTGCGCAGGTTCGGGGTGGCGTACATCATGCGCACCGGCGTGGCCGTCTGTTCGGCGAATTCCTTGTGGCGCGCGGTCGGTGCGACAGCATGGTGTTCGATGGCCACGAAGCGACCGACCGCATCGGCGCCCAGCCGGATGTGCTGGTGGCTTGCCGGCCGGTGGCCGGTGCCGACAAACATCTGCTGGCGCGTCAACGCGCACTTGACGGCGCGGCCGCGCAGCAGCTTGGCGGCCATGGCGGTCAGCACGATGTGCGGGTGCGGAATCGCCTTGCTGCCGAAGGAGCCACCGACGAAAGGCGAGATCACCTCGATCTGCGACGGCAGCAACCCGAGCAGCGGCCCGACGATCAGCGACACGGCGAGCGGACCCTGGTTGGCGTCGTACAGCGTCAGGCGCTTGCGGGTCGGCCAGAGCGATCGGCCGGCATGCCAGAGCGCGATGACCGCGTGCGGTTCGAGCGGGTTGTGGTGCTCGAAGGGCGTGGTGTAGACCTGGTCGAGCGTGAAGCGCGCCTGGGCGAAGCCCGCCTCCGGATCGCCCCGCAGGCTGTCGGCGGGCTTGCCCGAATTCACCTTGCGCGGTGCGTAGAGGCCGGGATGGTCGGCGCGGAATCCGGCGTCGTGCGGCAGGGGCTCGTACTCGACCGCGACGAGGCTGGCCGCATGTCGCGCGGCCTCGGGCGTTTCGGCCACCACCGCGCCGATGAATTCGCCCTTGAAGCGGATGTCGGTCGACTGCAGCAGCACGAGCTCTGGGTCGGTGCGCAGCCACAGGCGCGGCGCGTTGGCATGTGTCATCACCAGAAGCACGCCGGGCTGGGCCTGGGCGGCCGAAGCGTCGATGCGCCGGATGCGGCCGCGCGCGATGGCGGACACGATCGGATAGAGATAGGTCGGCCGGTCGACGGAGTGCTCGTACGCGTAGGGCGCGGTGCCGGTCACCTTGCGGACGCCGTCGATGCGGGTGAGCGGCTGGCCGACGCTCATGGCGCGCGGCCTCCGGCCAGCTCGCCGAGCACGGCGGCGAGGGTGTTGCGCAGCATCGGGAGCTTGAAGGCGTTGTCCGGGACGGGGCGGGCGAACTGCAGTTCGGCGTCGGCCGCGGCGACGAAGGCGGCGTGCGTGGCGGGGCCGTTTCGCAGGGCCTGCTCGGCGCGCGCGGCGCGGTGCGGCTTGTGGGAGGCGCCGCCGAGTGCGATCCGCACGTCGTGCACGATGCCGTCGCGCACGTCGAGCGCCGCGGCGACCGACACCAGGGCGAAGGCGTAGGAGGCGCGATCGCGCACCTTGCGGTAGGCGGAGTTCGCGGCCAGAGGGAGCGGCGCGATCTCGATGGCCGTGATCAGCTCGTCGGGCGCGAGGTGCGTGTCGCGCTCCGGCTCATCGCCCGGCAGCCGATGGAAGTCCGAGAAGCCGATGCGCCGCACGCCGTCCCGCCCGTGCACGACGACCGCCGCATCGAGCGCGGCCAGCGCCACGCACAGATCGGACGGATGCACCGCGACGCAGGCATCCGATGCGCCGAAGAGCGCGTTGTAGCGGCCGAAGCCTTCGTGCGCCGAACAGCCCGACCCGGGCTCGCGCTTGTTGCACGGCGTGCTGGTGTCCTGGAAGTACACGCAGCGCGTGCGCTGCATCAGGTTGCCGCCGGCGGTGGCCATGTTGCGCAGCTGGCCCGATGCGCCGGCGAGCAGGGCCTGCGAGACGAAGGGCATCGACTGCCGGACGAGCGGGTGCGCAGCCATGTCGCTGTTGCGCGCCAGGGCGCCGATGCGCAGCCCGCCGTCGTCGGTGCGCTCGATCTCGTCGAGCCCCAGGCGGCCGATGTCGACCACCCGGGCCGGCGCGCGCAGGCCCAGGCGCAGGTGGTCGATGAGGTTGGTGCCGCCGGCGAGGAAGGCGCCGTCGCCGCCGAGCTGTTCGACGGCGTCGGCGACGCTCTCTGCCCGGTGGTAGTCGAAGGGGCTCATCGCGACACCTCGCGGATCGCCGCGACGATGCGCACGTAAGCGCCGCAGCGGCAGAGGTTGCCGCTCATGCGTTCGCGGATCTCTTCGTCCGTCAGCTCGAAGGGGGCGTTGACATCGCGAGTCGCGTGGCTGGGGTGCCCCGCACGGAACTCTTCGAGCATGCCGATGGCCGAGCAGACCTGCCCGGGCGTGCAGTAGCCGCACTGCAGTCCGTCGTGTTCGATCAGGGCCTGCTGCAGCGGGTGCAGCGCAGCCCCGTCGGCCAGACCTTCGGCCGTGACGACCTCCGAGCCGTCGCGCGACACGGCGAGGCACAGGCACGACAGCACGCGTCGGCCGTCGAGCAGCACGGTGCAGGCGCCGCACTGCCCGTGGTCGCAGCCTTTCTTGACGGAAGTGACGCCCAGATGGTCGCGCAGGGCGTCGAGCAGGCTCACGCGCGGATCGAGATGCAGCGTCTCGTCGCGGCCATTGACTTTCAGGGTCAGCGCCAGTTTCATGGAAGGTCCGATCGGTGGGCGCCAGTGTGGCACCGCTTCGGCCCGGCGCAAATCGTGCGCGCGAATATCCCCGGCAGCCGCCAGAGCGCCGGCCGCCCTCCGCCCGTCAGCCGACGTTCATCGAAGGCCCTTGCGCCAACGACGTGTCGAAACGGCTCTGCAACACGAAGGCGAAGTGGGTGCCCTTGCCGACTTCGGACTGCAGTTCGATCTGGCAACGCAGCAGCTGCGCCAGCCGGTTGACGATCGACAGGCCGAGGCCCACGCCGTCTTCGGACAATGCTTCCTGGTGGTCCACGCGATAGAACTCGTCGAAGACTTTTTCCAGGTCGGCCGCGGGAATGCCCAGCCCCTGGTCGCTGACGCGGATGCGCACCGTGCCGTTGGTCGCCCGCGCCACGATGCGCACGCGCGTGTGCGCCGGGCTGTACTTGATGGCGTTGGAAACGACGTTGGCGATCATGCGGCGCAGCCGGACCGGGTCGGTTTCGATGACGGCGTCGGCGCTCTGCACGGTGAGTTCGATCGACTTGGCCTTTGCAGTGGCTTCGAACTGGTCGTGCAGCTCCTCGAGCAGCGCCTTGACGCGCACCGGCTCGATGCGCAGCTTGACGTTGCCGCTGTCCAGGTGCGCCAGGTCGAACAGCGAATCGAACAGGTGGCGCACCGCCGTGCTGGCACGCGCGATGCGCGGCGCCAGCGCCAAATGCTCTTCAGGGCAGTCCACCAGCTGCTGGGCATAGAGCGACAGGGCCATGGTGGGCTGGCGCAGGTCGTGGGCCGCGGCACTCACGAAGCGGCACTTGGCGTCGGCCAGGTCGCGCGCCTGCTTCTCGCGCTGGGCCATGTCGTACTGCAGCTCGAACTGCGCGCGCTGGACGACGTAGATGCGGCGGGCGAGGGAGCGCAGCAGCCACCAGTAGTAGAAGGGCACCAGCACGAAGACCCAGCCGCTCTGGTTCTTCAGATTGAGCCCGGCGTTCAGGCGCTCCACGGAGTTCGAATGGCCCCAGGTCACGGCGACGAGGCAGGCGATGAAGGTCGCGAACAGGCTGTGCATGAAGGTCCGCGCCAGGGCTGGCACGCTGGCCGACCCCATCAGCGGAAGTGCAGCCACGCAGGCCAGGATCAGGGCGCAGCTGAACAGGTTGACGCCGAGGGGCTGGCTGGCGTGGAGCAGCACCGACGAACCCCAAAGCGCGCCGGACAAGGTGTAGATCGGCCGCATTTCCTGGACGAAGCGCCGGCGCGCGGCCGGATCGTCGAAGGCGCCTTCATGCGCATGCCGGCGTTCGAAGCGCCATTTGAGCGTGATGAGCGCGATTCCGGCAAAGAACCAGGCCAGAAGGGCGCCGAGTTCGGCCAGGTCCCAGCACAGGGCGACCATCGCGACGGTGAGGACCGGCATGGCGATTCGCCGGTGTCCCGTCTCGCGCAAGAAGAACTTCAGCAGATCGCGTTCGACGGCGTTGGTGCGGCGCGCGGACGGCGCTTGCCGCGAATCGGCCGACGCCGGGGCGCCATTGACCGCGCGAACGTAGGTCGGGGGTGTGCCTGTGGGCTTGTCGTCCGCCGATGCCGGTGCAGCGGGGTGCGGTCGTTGGACCCGCCGGCCCGGAAGGCGCAGCGCGGCATGGACGGTTTCGTGGCGGGGCATCGGTCGTTTTTCTCGTCGTCGTGGGGCGGCCGTGCCCTCGCATTTTTGTTAAGCAAGCTCTCCACTCATTTTCGGTCGTCACCGCGCGCCCGAAACGCCGGCACGGTGACTAACGCACACAATCTGGACGAAACTGGCGTCGCACTACTTTGGTATTCGCGCAAATCACGAATACCAAAGGGTTCTTCCCTCACTTGCAGCACTTTTCATGTCCTCCGTCGCCCCCCTGAATTCGACTTCTCCCGAGCCTCCGTCTCGAACCGCCCGGGCCGCGATCGTGGTGGCTGCGCTCGGTGTGGTCTTCGGCGACATCGGCACGTCGCCGCTCTATGCCTTCAAGGAGACCATGAACCCGAGCCACGGCGTGGCCTTCAGCCCGGAAGCGGTGCTGGGCGTGCTGTCGCTGATCTTCTGGGGGCTGCTCTTCGTGGTGACGCTGAAGTACGTGGTGTTCGTGCTGCGCGCCGATCACGACGGCGAAGGCGGCATCCTGGCGTTGCAGGCGCTGGCCCGCAATGCGGTCGGCAAGTCGCCAGCGCATGGCTGGGTGCCTCGGGCGGTCACGGCGCTCGGTCTGGTCGGGGCCGGCATGTTCTTCGGCGACAGCCTCATCACGCCGGCGATTTCGGTGCTGTCGGCGGTCGAGGGGCTCGAGGTGCAGGCCCCCGGCCTGAAGCCCTACGTGGTGCCGATCGCGACGACGATTCTCGTCGCACTGTTTTCCGTGCAGCGCTGGGGCACGCACCGCGTGGGCCGGCTGTTCGGGCCGATCATGCTGCTGTGGTTCGGCATTCTGGCGGTGGCCGGTGTGCGGCAGATGCTGCAGCAACCGGCCGTCTTCGCGGCGCTCGATCCGCGCTACGCGGTGCAGTTCCTGGTCGGGCATTCGGCACAGGCGCTGGCGGTGCTGGGCGCCGTGTTTCTGGCCTTCACGGGCGGAGAGGCGCTGTATGCCGACATGGGGCATTTCGGCGCACGCCCGATCCGGCTGGCCTGGCTGTTCATCGCGCTGCCTTCGCTGGTGCTGAACTATTTCGGCCAGGGGGCGCTGGTGCTGTCGAACCCGACGGCGATCGACAGCCCGTTCTTCCGGCTGTTTCCGGACTGGGCGCTGCTGCCCATGGTGCTGCTCGCGTCGATGGCGACGGTGATCGCGTCGCAGGCCGTCATTTCGGGCGCGTTCTCTATCACGGCGCAGGCGATGCGCATGGGCTACCTGCCGCGCATGCGCCTGGTGCAGACGTCCGACAGCGCGATCGGCGAGGTCTACGTCCCGCCGATCAACTGGATGCTGATGGTGGGCGTGGTGGCGCTGGTGTTCGGTTTCCGCAGTTCGGATGCGCTTTCGTCCGCCTACGGGATCGCGGTGTCGATCACCATGGTCACCACCACGCTGCTCGCCGGGGTGGTCGCGCTTCGGCTGTGGCGCTGGAACCGCGTGCTGGTGGTGGTGGCGGTGCTGCTCTTCGCGGCGGTCGATCTGATCTTCGTGGTCGCCAACAGCCTGAAGATCGCCGAGGGCGGCTGGTTCACGTTGGCCGTCGCGGGCGTGATGCTGCTGATCTTCACCACCTGGGCGCGCGGACGCGAACTGGGTTTGCGAAACGCCGCCGAAAGCAGCATTCCGCTGGACGATTTCGTGAAGTCGCTGGCGGTGCACATGCCGCACCGCGTGAGCGGCACGGCCGTTTTTCTCAACGCCGACGCCCGGACGGTGCCGCACGCGCTGCTGCACAACCTCAAGCACAACCAGGTGCTGCATCGGCACGTGATCGTGCTGCGGGTGCTGTCGTGCGACACGCCTCGCGTCGACGCGGCCCAGCGCATCGAGGCGCGCGACTTGGGCCACGGCCTGTGGGCGGCCACCGCGCGGCACGGCTTCATGGAACGGCCGGACGTGCCGGAGTTCGTCCGCATCCTGGCCTACCAGAAGGGGCTGCAGTGCGAGGCGATGTCCACGTCGTACTTCGTGTCGCGAGCGTCGCTCGCCACTCGCCGTGCGCCCGGTCTGGGCGTGCTGCGCAGCGCGCTCTTCGGCTGGCTGCAGCGCAATGCCGGCCGCGCGTCGGACTACTTCGGGCTGCCGCCCAACCGGCTGGTGGAAATCGGCCAGCGCACCTAGGCGCCGACCCGGCGCCTAGGCGATCGGCAGCGCGCCCGATCAGCCCATCGGCGACACGCCGATCAGCCAGACGTGCGCGCGGAACATGAACAGGAGGTACACGGCGATGCCGCCCACGAGCGCGATGACGTCGTTGAGAGCGCTCGGCGGTGCGGTCGGCGGACCGCCCGGCGTCGCGCGGCGCTTGACCGAGATGCGGTCGGCCACCGCCCACGCCAGGAAGGCGCCGAACAGGACCACGTCCGCCAGCGTGCCATTGGCCAGCAGGTGCGCCGTGGCCCAGAACTTCACCGCGAGCAGCATCGGGTGCTTGGCAGCGCGCTGGATGCGCCCTGGCAGGTAGGCGGCGAACAGCAGCGGAAACACCGGCAGCATGAGGAGCAGTGCGACATGCCGGAGCCCGGCCGGCGGCGAATACAGCACCACGGGCTGCTGCCGCGCCAGGCCGTACCCGTACACCAGCAGCACGAAGCCGACCAACGACACCAGCGCATAAACGGCCTTCCACGGGCCCAGCCCGAGCTTCGTCGCCTGCGCATTGCGCCAACCGGGCGCGACGATGGAGACGGAATGCACGCCGAGGAAAAGAATCAGTCCGAGGACGAGGAGCAGCATGGGGTCACCTTTGTGGGCGGCCGATGCCGCTTATGCACGCATCATGCACGGGTGCCGTCTTGCAAGACATCTTTCATGGCCTTCTTGCAAATTAAAGAATGCTTTACTATGAGTGTCTCTTTCTAAAGCGGGCTTTCATTGAATGCGCACGACCGGCACCTTCGTCACCACCACCACGCTGGGCGAAGCGGTACGGGCATTCGTGCCGGACGCACTGCCGCCGCGCGACCCACCATTGGCGCACGACAGCTACGCCGAAGCCAACCACCGTGCCGAAATGGCGTTGGCCAGGCTGGCCGGTGTCGCTGGCCTGGTGCCCTCGGTCGACTGGTTGATCTACAGCGCCATTCGCAAGGAGGCGCTGCTGACCTCACAGATCGAGGGCACCCAGGCCACACTGGCCGATCTGTTCGACGACGAGGCCGGCCAAGTGCTGACGAACACCGCAGACGTCGAGGAAGTCACCAACTATCTGCGCGCTTTCCGGCTCGTGCGAGACAACCTGCAAAGCGAAAGCGGTCTGCCGATTTCGGTCCGGCTCCTGTGTGACGCTCACCGTCTGTTGCTCGACGGCGTACGGGGCGCGAGCAAACAGCCGGGCGAATTGCGGCGTTCGCAGAACTGGATCAGCGGCGCTCGGCCGGGGCGGGCCGTGTTCGTGCCGCCGCCGCCGGGTCAGGTGCAGGGGCTGCTGGCAGACCTGGAACGCTTCATTCATGATCCGGCGCCGGCTCTTCCGCCGCTTGTCCGCGTGGCGTTGGTGCATGTGCAGTTCGAAACCATCCACCCCTTCCTGGACGGCAACGGGCGCATCGGCCGTCTGCTCATCGCGGCACTGCTCGAGCAATGGGAGCTCCTGCCCGAGCCCCTGGTCTACCTGAGCGGCTATCTCAAGCAACATCAGGCCGAGTACTACCGGCGTCTCTCGGCCGTGCGCACCGACGGAGACTGGGAAGGCTGGGTCGGCTTCTTCCTCGATGGCGTCGAAACGGCGGCCATGGACGCCGAGCGCGGCATTGTCGCGATGGCGAGCCTGATCAACGCCGACCGCAAGCGACTGCTGGCTGCACCCCGCGTGGGGGCGGCCGCCTTGCGCCTGTTCGAAGTCATGCCACTGACGCCGCGCTTCACGATCGAGCAGGCGCGGCAGAAGCTCGATACCACCTTTCCCACGGCCACCGCCGCGGTGAACCTGCTGCAGGAGTTGGGGCTGGTGGCCGAACTGACCGGGCAGAAGAAAAACAGGCTGTACAGCTACGCGGCTTACGTCGAACTGCTCGCCAGTGGGATCTGAGGTGCGCGTCGCGCACTCCTACCCCATCTTCTCGTCCTCCTGCTTCGCATCGGCCATCGCCTCCGGCTCGAGCTCTTCGGCCGCTCGGTTCAACCAGATGAAGGCGCCCCAGCCGATCATCACCAGGGCGACCGAACCCATCAGCGCCGCGGCATAAATCATCTGCGACGGGTCCTCGTGGGAGCGGAAAGTCGCCACCAGCCCTTCGACGGCGATGGCAACCACGATCACGACCATGAATCGCGACAGGAACCGGCGCACGCGCGTCGGGGCACTGATGTGCGCTTCGCGTATGACCTCTTCCTCGATGACGGTCTGCGAGATCTGCAGCGCGACCACGGCGGCTGCCAGGAGCCCGATGGCTTCGATGATGGCTTCTGCCGTTTCGCGGCCAAAGCCTTCGGAGACGGCCAGCCAGCCCTGGTACGACGCGATGCCCACGAGCACCAGCGCCGCGCATGCGAAGAGCAGGGCCATCAACCCATGAACGACCGCGAAGAGGGGCGAGAGCTTCTTCATCGGCGATTCGCCTGCGTTGGATTTCATGAGCGGTCTTTCGTGCGGTATGCGGATGGAATTCGCGACCGAGGGGGTGGAGGTTTGTCGGCGTGCGGCGCAGAGGCCGCGGTGACGGCCGCCGCGGCGTGGCGCTTGATTGGATGCCCCGAACCCGGCCGGACAGGACAGCCGGAGGCTCGTTCGTCTGTCGGCCGCACGCGAAACATCGGCATTCGGTGAGGAGACCCAGCTGCACTGGATCGTGGGTTCACGTCGATCTTCCAGCCCGCTTCGATTCGTCATCCTTCAAGCCTTCATCGTTCGGCGAAGTCGCCCGACACGGCGGCCGTCGGGCCCGGCGACGATCGGTCTCCAATTTTTCTCCGACGTCGCTCACCATGCCAGCTTCTCCATCGATTCCAGTGTCCATAGCTGCCGAGGGGGTTGCCCATCAGCGCGGCGCCACCTACACCGGGGAGGGCGTCAACTTCGCGCTCTTCTCCGCCCATGCCACCAAGGTGGAAGTCTGCATTTACGACGAGAGCGGCGAGCATGAAACCGCGCGCTACGTGCTGCCCGAATACACCGACGAGGTGTGGCATGGCTTCGTGGCGGGACTGGCGCCCGGCGCGCGCTACGGCTATCGCGTGTACGGCCCCTACGAGCCCACCCAGGGCCACCGCTTCAATCACCACAAGTTGTTGCTCGATCCGTATGCCAAGGCGTACATGGGCGAACTCAAGTGGGGGCCCGAGCTCTTCGGCTACACGGTCGGTCACCCCGACGCGGACCTGAGCTTCGACGAACGGGACAGCGCGCCCTTCATGCCCAAGTGCGTGGTGGTCGACTCGCGCTTCGAATGGAAGCAGCCGGCCGCCGTGCGCGTGCCCTGGGATCAGACGGTTTTCTACGAAACCCACCTGCGCGGCTTCACGATGCGGCACCCCGAGGTCCCCGAGCGCCTGCGCGGCACCTTCGCCGGCATGGGGCAGGACGCGGTGCTCAAGCACATCGTGGACCTGGGAGCGACCAGCGTCGAGCTGCTGCCGATCCAGATGTTCCTGAACCAGCCCTTCCTGCTGGAGAAGGGGCTGACCAACTACTGGGGCTACGACACCATCGGATTCTTCGCGCTGGACCCGCGCTATCTTTCCGAGCCGACGATCGACGAGTTCAAGGACATGGTGGACCGCATCCATGCCCAGGGGCTCGAGGTGATCATGGACGTGGTCTACAACCATACGCCCGAGGGCAACGAGATGGGGCCGACCATTTCGTTCAAGGGCATCGACAACGCGAGCTACTACCGCCTGATGCCGGACGAACCGCGCTACTACATCAACGACACGGGCACCGGAAACACCGTCAACCTGAGCCATCCCCGCGTGCTGCAGATGGTCGCGGACAGCCTGCGCTACTGGGTGACCGAGATGCACGTGGACGGCTTCCGCTTCGATCTCGCCACCATCCTGGCACGCGAGGCGCATGGCTTCGACGAGGGCGGCGGCTTCCTCGACTGTTGCCGGCAGGACCCGGTGCTGTCCAGCGTCAAGCTGATCGCCGAGCCGTGGGACATCGGCCCCGGCGGCTACCAGGTCAGCGCCTTCCCGCCCGGCTGGGCAGAATGGAACGACAAATTCCGCGACACCGTGCGCGCCTTCTGGAAAGGCGAGGAGCGCATGGCGCCGGCCATGGCCCAGTGCCTCACGGCCAGCGGCGACGGCTTCAACCACCGGGGCCGCAGGCCGTGGGCGAGCGTCAACTTCATCACCGCGCACGACGGCTTCACGCTGGCCGACCTGGTGAGCTACAACGAGAAGCACAACGATGCCAACGGCGAGGACAACCGCGACGGCCATTCGGACAATCGCTCCTGGAACTGCGGCGCCGAAGGCCCTACCGACGACTCCGAGGTGCTCGAACTGCGGGCGCGCCAGCAGCGCAATCTGCTCGCGACCTTGCTGCTGTCTCAGGGGACGCCGATGATCCTGGCCGGCGACGAATTCGGCCGCACCCAGCAGGGCAACAACAACGCCTATTGCCAGGACACCGAAATCTCATGGGTGGACTGGGAAGCGATCGACGAGCGTGGCGAATCGCTCAACGCGTTCGCGAAGCAGCTCCTGGCGCTGCGGCGCGAGCTCCCGGTGCTGCGACGCAACCGCTTTCTCACGGGCTCGAGCTACGGGGAGCACGGCGCGAAAGACAGCGTTTGGTTCAACACCGGCGGCGAGGAAATGGATGCCGGTCAGTGGGAAGACCCGCAAACGCGATCGTTCGCCTTGCTGATCGACGGCCGCGCGCCGGCATCCGCGGTGCCGGTCGAGGCCCACGACGCCAGCGTGCTGCTGGTCTTCAACGGCTGGCATGAGGCCATCCCGTTCACCTTGCCTCAGAGCGATCGGGGGGGATGGTATCTGCGCTGTGATACGGCCGATCCGGGCGCGGCCGATGCCGCGACCGAGCCTTTCACCGACTACGTGGCGACGGGCCGCTCGGTGCTGGTCTTCAGCACCCGCGAGGCCGCCTGAGCGCAGAGGCTCAGTGCGCGAAGACCTGGCCCAGGTCGTCGAAGGCCTTGATTTCCAGCGCGTTGCCGGACGGGTCCATGAAGAACATGGTCGCCTGTTCGCCGACCTGGCCTTCGAAGCGCACGTGCGGCTCGATCACGAAAGACGTGCCGGCCGCACGGAGGCGTTCGGCCAGTACGCGCCAATCGGCCATCGACAGAATGACGCCGAAGTGCGGCACCGGGACGTCGTCGCCGTCGACCGGGTTGTGCGCCGCGGGTGCCGACTTGCCGTGGGCCAGGTGCGCCACGATCTGGTGGCCGAAGAAGTCGAAGTCGATCCAGCTGTCGGCGCTGCGGCCCTCGGGGCAACCCAGGAGTTCGCCGTAGAAGTTGCGGGCCGCAGCCAGGTCGTGCACCGGAAACGCGAGGTGGAAGAGCGGTGTAGTGTTCATGCCCTCGACTGTAAGTCCGTCCGGACGCCGAGTGGCGCACGGGACGTCCCAAGCTCCGAATCGAAAAGGAAAAAGCATGCTGCAGAAATCCCCGATGCACGCCTACATTCCCGCCAAGGACATGGCGCGTGCGCGCCAGTTCTATGAACAGAAACTCGGCTTCGAAGCCGTCGTCGAGCAGGAGGCCGGCGTGGTCTACGAATGCGGCAACGGAACTCGCTGCTTCTTGTATCCGACGCCGAATGCGGGCACCTCGATGGCGAGCCAGGCGTTCTGGGAAGTCGAGGACATCGACGCGGAGGTGGCCGACCTGGAAAGCCGCGGCGTGCGCATCGAAAAATACGACATGCCCGGGAGCACGGCAAGCGGCATCGTGACGGCCGGCGGCGCGAGGGCCGCATGGTTCAAGGACACCGAGGGCAACATCATGGCGGTGATCCAGAGCCTCTGAGGCGCCGATATCGGCGCCGAACCTCTCAAGCCTGCGTGAACAGCAGGGCCGAGTTGGTCCCGCCGAACGCGAAGGAATTGCTGAGGGCAGCTTGGAGCGTGGGTGCCGCGGCATCGCCTTCCGTGACGAGGTTCAGCGCACAGGCCGGGTCCATGTCGTGGCAGTTCGCATTCGGCGGCAGCTGGCGCCGTTGAAGCGCCAACACGGTGATCACCGCTTCGATGGCGCCAGCGGCGCCGAGCAGGTGACCGTGCAAGGCCTTGGTGGAGCTGACGCGCAATCGGTCGAGATCGTCGCCCCAGACCGCCGCCAGCGCATTGCGTTCGACGACGTCGCCGATCAGGGTGGCGGTGCCATGTGCATTGCAATAGCCCACGTCGGTGGGCGCGAGCCCAGCTTGCCGGAGCGCGGCGCGGATCGCGCGCGCCTGGCCTTCCGCATCGGGCTTGGTGAGATGGGTGGCGTCGCAGCTCATGCCCCATCCTGCGAGGCGGGCGTAGACGCGCGCTTGGCGCTGCCGCGCCCGCTCGGCCGATTCGAGGATCAGGAAAGCCGCGCCTTCGCCGAGCGCAAAGCCTGTGCGGTCGCGGGCAAAGGGGCGAACGGCGCGCCCCTCTTCGCCGGGAACGAAGGTGGCGAGCGTCTGCATGGCCTGCCACGCCAGCAATACGCGGGGGACGATCAGCGCCTCGCTGCCGCCGGCAATGGCCACGTCGACTTCGCCGCGCTGCACGGCCTTGGCCGCCTCCGCGATCGCCAGCGACGACGAGGCGCAGGCCACCGAATAGGTGAGCACCGGTCCGAGGATCTTCTGGCGGAGCGCCACGTGGGAAGCGGGCGCGTTGGGCATGAAGGCCGGAATCGTCAGCGGCGGCACGCGGCCGCTGGTGCTCCCGTAGGCGAGGTCGAGCGCCGATGCGCCGCCCATGCCGCAGCCGAGATAGATGCCGACGCGTTCCGGATCGGCATCGGCCAGCGGCGAACCGGCGTCGCGCAGCGCCAGGTCGGACGCAGCGACTGCAATCTGGCTGACCCGGTCGACACCGGCGAGCTGCAGCTTGGTGAACCAGCGTGATTCGTCGAATGCGACCCGGGCGGCAGCCGCGGGCTTGGGCAGGTCGGCCAGGACCGGGAC
Source organism: Gammaproteobacteria bacterium (assembly GCA_018820395.1). Lineage (GTDB taxonomy): Bacteria > Pseudomonadota > Gammaproteobacteria > Burkholderiales > Burkholderiaceae_C > Variovorax. The sequence goes on from JAHJOG010000219.1 coordinate 14,772, forward strand.
GACGGCCGATCGTCCTTGCATGACCGCCTCGAAAGACGCGACCGGGTCATCGCCATGCGGGGAGATGGCACCCAGGCCCGTGACGACGACTTCGGTCACCTGGCCCGTCACTTGGCTTGTTCTGCCCGGACCCGGTCCACCACCTCGGCCAACTCGGCCAGGGTGTCGACGTTGGACTCCTGGTCAGGCATGGAGATCGAATACTTGTCTTCGATGGCGAAGATGAACTCGACGAGCGCCAGCGAATCGAATCCTCCCTTTTCGCGGATGGACTCGTGCGGGTCGAGTGCGGATGGTTCGATCCCGTATTTTTCGTGGATCAGCGTCTGTAATTCTGCGAGCGAACTCATTGGGGAGCATCCGTCGTTACACCGACCTTTCGGGCGTCGGTGGAAGGAATGATATCTGCATCGTGTCGCAGCCTCAGCTTCGGACGCGCTCCCGGCCGCCAGTGAAGCGAGGGGAGTGCGAAGGCCAGACCGAGCAAGGCGCCGGCCGCGGCGTCGAGCGCCACATGCTGTTTGACCGCCAGAGTCGACCAGGCGATGGCTGCGAACCACAGGCCGTTCAGCGCGCGGAACACGGAAGGCGTGCGCGCCTCGCGCAGCACGGCTTCGAGCCGAATCGCCGTGAAGATGGCAACCGCCACGTGCATCGAGGGGCAGGCATTGCCCGCCGCATCGACGCCTTTCAGCAAAGCGAAGCCCGCATGTCCTGTGACATCAGGCGCCAGCGGCGGTATCTGCGTGGGCCAGAAATAGAAGATGCACAGGCCGGCCAGACACAGGGCGCCGACCCACAGGCCATAAACGAAAAGCTCCGCGAAGTTCTTCTGTAACCCCGGCGCCACGCCGACGTACAGCCAGAGCGACAGATAGAAGCCGAGCGCGCCTGGCTGAAAGGGAACCATGCTGTCCAGCCAGGTGAGCGGCATCACGGTGATCGGAAAGGCCGGATGGCGCAGCAGGTAGAAATACCCGATGAAGAAGATCCAGGTGAAGGCGGTGACGCCCACCAGCTTGAGGATCAGGAGAGTGCGCATGCGCTGCCCGATGTCGGCAGTCCAGGTCGGCTGGGAAGGAGGGGGCATGGGAAGCGGAAAAGGGCGGAGCGATCGAGGGCTGCCATCTTGCCCGACCGGCCTTGCTCGCTGGTGGCAGGCGGACTTTTTCGGTCCGCGAAAAATTGAGAAGAAAGTTATGCAGGCGGCCTGCAATTTCCGCGAAACCTCTTGTTACCCAAGAAATGCATAGGCACAATGTACTACATGCAACGCACATTCTCTTCTCTCTCCATGGGGTCCGTACGTGGTGCCGGCGAGCACCAGACGGGCGAGCGCACGGCCGTGTCTCGGAAGAGCGATCTGCAGGCGGTGTGGGCGACCTGGATGCCTTTGCCGCGCATGAATGCCCAGCAGTTTCTCGATCTGGCCGATCAGTGGCGCAAGCGCGCGGAGTGGGGCGATCCAGGTGCCGAGTCGGTGGCCGAAGCGCTCGAACTGGTTGCTCAGCGCCGCACGACGGCCACGCATTCACGAATCCACGCTGTCGGACAGCGCATCACCGACTTCATGCAGCTGTCCTGATCGGACAACGCGGATCGCGATCAGAACCCGCTCATGCGGGTGGTGCGATAGCGGCTCGAGGGCCCGTTGCGCTCGGCTTCGTCGGGGCGCGGTGCGCCGGTGGAAAAAAGGAAAGTGGCCAGTGCCAGGCCAAGCAGGACGACCAGCGCCCACGGTCCGAGCAGCATGAAAAGGCCCACGGGGACCAGTCCCGCCAGGATGAAGAACAGGACGCGAATCATGGTCCCAGTTTAGGGACAACACGCGTTTTTCCGCAGTGATCGATTGCACGCTGCCCTTTTGAAGTCGCACACCGAGGCCCGCGATGGCGATCCGGAGTGGTGTGCAAGGAAAAGCGCCTTGTGTGATCATGGTTCGCACATGTCTCTTTCAGGAACCACACGACTCGTTTCGGTCGCACGACGCAGGAGTGCGCATGGCCAGAACATTGACTGAACAGGAAAACTTCGCCAAGGTGCTCGCGGGGCTCGTATCGCAGCGATGCACCGAATCACGACGGCCGAAGACTTCACGAACCGGGTTGCAATCGCTGGTGCCCGTGCAAGAGCGCCCTTATGTCCGTCGCGGACTGGACGCTCTGATCGAGCATGGTGTGCTCGCCACGGCGGGCGAGGACATCGGCTTGGCACCAAAGGGCGTCGCGTTCATGGCCTTCGTCGCAGGCGTGGAGCAGCAGTCGCCCACCGTCGAAGCGGATGTCAAGGGCCATGGTGTGCTCCAGCCCCTGCTGGCAGCCATCGCGCAGGACGAACGCCTCGCGCCCCCCAAGCCCGTCGACGAGATTCGCACCTTGCCCGCCCGGCTCGAGCCCTTCAAGCCGGCCCGAAAATCGGGGGTGATCAACAAGTGGACGATGGCGCTCGGCGCCACGGCTGCGGTGGGCGTGCTGATACTGTTTAGATAAGCTGCGCCGCGAACTTGCGGTATCGGTATCAGCGTCAATGACTGCGCCCGTGCGAGCGGTTAATCTGCGCCGGTGAACCGCACCCCCTCTCCCGCATCGCCGCCGCCTCAGATCCCGCAGATCCGCCTTTACCAGCAATGGTTGAGGGACGAGCGTGGGCTGACTTTCGATACATACGACGCGCTCTGGCGTTGGTCCGTGACGGATCTGGACGCCTTTTGGCAAAGCATCTGGGATTACAGCGGCCTGCATTCGCCGACGCCCCACACCGCCGTGCTGGCGGACGCGAGCATGCCGGGAGCCAAGTGGTTTCCGGGTGCCCAGGTCAACTACGCGCGCGAGGTGATGCGCCACGCCGAAGCGGCGCACGCGGCCGGCATGCCGGCCATCGTGAGCGACGACGAACTGGGCCGCGTTCGCGAGCTGTCATGGCCAGATCTGAAGCGCCAGGTGGCTTCTTTTGCATTGACGCTGCGCGAACTCGGCGTGCGGCGCGGCGACAGGGTGGCGGCGTACATGCCCAATGTGCCCGAAACCATGATCGCGTTCCTGGGCTGCAGCAGCATCGGCGCGATCTGGAGTGTGTGCGCACCGGACATGGGCACGGCAGCGGTCGTCGACCGGTTCCGGCAGATCGAACCCAAGGTGCTGATCGCCGCCGACGGCGTGCACTACGGCGGCAAGGCGCTGGACCGCGCGGCGACCGTGCGAGAGCTGCGTCTGGCACTGCCCAGCGTCGAGCAGCTGGTCGTGCTGAGATCTTCTTTCGCGGCCCAGCATCTCGACGCCGACAGGGAGTGGGCCGACGCGGTCGCACGCGACGACGCGACGACGTCGTCCTTCGAACCCGAAGACCTTCCTTTCGATCATCCGATCTGGATCCTTTATTCGAGCGGCACCACCGGCTTGCCCAAGCCGATCGTGCACGGGCAGGGTGGCGTCATCGTCAATACCTGCGCCTGCGGCCTGCACAACGATGTGGGCGCCAGCTACTCGGCCAACAACTTCGGAGAGCGGTACCACTGGTACAGCTCGACCGGCTGGGTGATGTGGAATTCGCAGCTCTCGGGCCTCTTCTTCGGCGCCACGATCTGCATCTACGACGGCAATCCCGCGGGCAGCAAGGACAAGCTCGACTGGGGCGTGCTGTGGCGTTTCGCCGCGCGTCACCGGGTCACCTTCTTCGGGGCGGGCGCCGCCTATTTCGCCAACTGCATGAAGGCCGGGCTGGTCGTCGAGGACTGCGGCGACCTGTCGCGCGTGCGCGCGCTCGGCAGCACGGGCTCTCCGCTTTCAGAAGAGGTGCAGCGCTGGGGCACGAGCCAGCTGGCTCAGGCGAAAGCGGCAGCCGCCCCATCGACCGGCGCGGCACCGGACGCGGCGTCGGTTGCGCCGGTCTGGTGGTGCAACATTTCGGGCGGCACCGACTTTTGCGGAGCGTTCGTCGGCGGCAACCGTGAGTTGCCCGAGGTGCCGGGCCGGATGCAATGCCGTCAGCTCGGGGCTTCGGTCGAGGCCTGGAACGAAGAGGGCAGGCCGGTCATCGGCGAAGTCGGCGAACTGGTCTGCACCCGGCCCATTCCGTCGATGCCGATCTGCTTCTGGGGCGATCACGACCAGGCGCGTTATCTCTCGAGCTATTTCGACACCTACCCGGGCGTATGGCGCCACGGCGACTGGATCCTGATCGCCGAAGACGGCAGCTGTGTCATCTACGGACGCAGCGACGCCACCATCAACCGCCAAGGGTTGCGCATGGGAACGAGCGAGATCTACAGCGCCGTGGAAGGGCTGCCCGAGGTTCTCGATTCGATGGTGGTCGATCTCGAATACCTGGGCCGCGAGAGCTACATGCCCTTGTTCGTGGTGCTGCGTCCCGGCCTCGGCCTCGACGATGCGGTGCGCAGCGCCATCCACGACGCGATCAAGATCTCGCTTTCTCCGCGCTTCGTGCCGAACGACATCTTTCAGGTCGACGAGATCCCGCGCACCTTGTCCGGCAAGAAGCAGGAACTTCCGATCAAGAAGCTGCTGCTCGGACAACCTCTCGAAAAGGTGCTGAACCGCGAGGCGATGGCCAATCCGGGCTGCCTGGACTGGTACGTGGCGTTCGCCCGGCAACGCGAGAACCCGGGCGGCTGAGCGCTTCGCGCCAGTGGCGCACCCGTCGGCCCTGCTGCGGCGCCACGAGCGAAGGCGTCTGTGTGCATTTGTGCATCGATGAGGCCGTGCGTGTGAGTCCATGCTGCGCAAGCGCGCCTTCATCGTGTACTGTTGCCGCGCCGATGCGCATGCGACCTTCATCGAGGCGATCGGCGTCAAAAAAAAGCATTCCCGATCCCCTATCTCCGTGAGCAGATGCCAGCATGAAGATGTTGATGTTCGTCCTGGCCGTGATTGTTCTGTCGACCGCCGTCGTCTTCGCGGTCTGGCGCCTTCGCCCAGGCATTCCCGGCCTCTTGCCATCGAAAGAGACCGACCGTGTCCAGACGAACTGGGGTCTCTGGATCTGCTTTCTCCTCAGCGGCCTGGCCTTCAGCTCCGCCATTGCGGTGATCGCCGGCGATGCGCGCGAAAGCACCATGGGCTACCTGCGCATCGTGCTCTCCGACTATGCGGGCGAAGACTCCTGGCTGCCGATGCGCCGCGCCTCGCAGCAACTGCAGGCGCACACCGGAGACCTGCTGTATCAGGTGGTCTTCTTCGCCCAGCATGTGAAGTTCCAGTACCCATTGACGGCGCTGGTGCCGATGGACCTTCCACACCGACTCTTCGATGTGAGCACCGAGTCCGTCATCACGGCCTTCAAGATTCTTTCGAGGCTGTGCCTGCCGGTGATTGCGTGGGTCTTCCTGAAACTGTTCATGGGTGCAACGCAAGAAGGCACCGGCGGCGCGATGCCGCTCCCCAAGAAGGCGACCGCAGCGCTCTTCGGACTGAGCCTGCTCTGCGTCGCGCTTTTCTATCCGCTCGTGCGCTCCGAATACCACGGGCAGATCCAGACGGCGATGACCCTGGCCGCGGCCGTGGCGCTGCTGGCCTGGCAGCGCGGGCAGCCCAAACTCTCCGGGGCGATGATCGCCGTGTGCTGCATCATCAAGCCGCAGTGGGCCGTGGTGATTGTGTGGGCGCTGCTCAGGCGACAGTGGGCGTTCGCCGTCACGGCCGCCGTGTTGTCGTTGGCGTGCCTTCTCGTGGCGGTCGCGATGTACGGCCTTGCCAACGTGCTGGACTACCTGCCGGTCATCAGTTTTCTGGGGCGGCACGGGGAGAGCTACTTCATCAATCAATCGATCAACGGGCTCATGCATCGCGCGCTGTTCAACGGCGTCAATCTGCAGGGTGCCGGACTGATCTGGTCGGGCACGGATTTTCCGCCGTACAACGCCGTGGTGTATGCGGTGACGACGGTGACGTCCGCACTGATCCTGTTGGCATCGATCGTCTGGCGCATCACGCGCAAGCCCACGACGCTCGATCTCGCGATCGTCCTGCTGAGCCTGACGATCGCTTCGCCCATTGCGTGGGACCACCACTACGCAGTGCTCCTTCCCATCTTCGCTGTGGCGTTTCCGGCGGCGCTGCGCTTGCAGCCCTGGGGCCGTTGGACCTTGCCTCTGCTGTGGGTCGTCGTCGCGCTGTCGGCTCAATCGTTCGTGCAGGTGACCAATCTGCTGGCAGCGACCCACTTCAACTTCTTGCAGTCTTACCAGCTCGCCGGGGCCCTGCTGGCCCTGGCCTTGCTCTATCGCCTGACCTGGCAGGATGAGGGCGCTGCTTCTCGGTTGCCAGGCGCTTCCGCTTCGGCGGCGTAGTGAGCCCGTCGCTGCAGCTCCGCAGCTGGGGGTGCGAGCCTAGAGCCAGGTTCCGCTGGACGGCATCTGGATGGTGGTCGCCGGGTCGCTGCCGCCGACCAAGGTGCCGATCACCACACTCAGAAGCGAGATGAAGACGCTCGCGAACAGAGCGGTCCAGAAGCCCGACACCCGAAAGCCTTTGACCAGAGCGGCCACCAGAAGAATCATCAGCGCGTTGATGACGAGCAGGAAGAGCCCGAAGGTCAGAAGCGTCAGCGGCAACGTGAGCACGATCAGCACCGGCTTGACGATGGCATTCGCAAAGCCGAGCAGCAACGCAGACACGATCAGCGACGACGTGTTCTCGAACTTGAGGCCGCGAAAGATGTGGCTGGCCACCCAGAGCGAGACGGCGATCACGGCCCACTGCACGAGAAAGGGGATGAGGTAGTCGATCATCTGGCGATGGAGTCGGGACGGCACCGAGGCGCCGAGTGATGGGCTGGCTGGCTCGAAGCGATGGCGATCAACTCGCCTGCCGACGCGGGCGCGGCAACAGGCGACGCGTCCATGAGCCCAGGCGCGACGGGACGCTTCGGGGCATGCTGGCGAACCCCGCGCACAGTTCGCGCTCTACGCGCAGGACTTCTGCCAGCGCGGCGACGCTCGCCGGGTTGTATTCCCAGATGCCTGTCACCACGAAGTGGCCTTCTTGTGCGGCGTCGGGCTTGGGTGCCGAAAGCACGTGGCTGGCGCCCATCCGTTGGAGCAGCGCCGAGCGGGTGCTGGCGCGCTGGGTCCGGTCGTTGGTACTGGTGTCGCCGATGTCCCTGCCCAGCGTGAAGCTGATGGCCTGCACCTGGGTGAAGTTCTCGACGATGAAGCTCACGACTTCGGCCAGCATGAGCCGGCCGATCTGCCGCTTTCGATAGTCCGCCGCATGGGTCGGAACGAAATGCTCGAGGTGCACCTCGGAGCCGCCGCGTTGCACCGGAACAGGGTCGATGACCCCCACGCGGAGCGGGCCTTCGTGGATGTGCATGGGCATCCCGAGCCGGTAGGGGACCCGATCCGGTCCGGTGATTCGAAATCGTGCGGGCTTCATGATGATTCGATGGACGCCCATTCTCGGGCGGCAATCTTGGCCGCGCCGCACATGGGTGTTGCTTGTCCCGTAAAGCGCGCCATTCGGCGCACAACGTTGGTTTTTGTCGGAGCCTCGCTACCCCTTCCTGAGGATGGAAAGTGAGTCGCGGACGCGGCTGGCGCGAGCGGAGACTATATCGGATCACGCCGTCTGTCGCGTTGGCGAATCGCGATTTACCGTGTCGCGCAGCCGGCCGCCAGGCCCATTGTCGAACTGCTCCGCCGAGACCCTCGCGGATGATCCGACAATGTCGGAACTCGCATCCGCGTCCTCACCCTGATTCCATACATCGCATGCCGCCCTTCACCCAAGCCATGATCGTTGCCAACGTGATCGTCTTCCTGCTCGAACAGGTGCTGGGCGGCAGCATCTTCGGCTGGTTCGCGCTGTGGCCCTGGGATTCGGGCCTGTTCATGCCCTGGCAGTTGGTGAGCTATGCGTTTTTGCATGGCGGCCTGACCCATCTCGCCTTCAACATGTTCGGCCTGTGGATGTTCGGCAGCGAACTCGAACGGGTCTGGGGATCGCGTCGCATGGGCATCTTCTATGGCGTGAGCGTGCTGACCGCGGCGGCGGTCCAACTGGCCGTCACCTCGCTCATGGGCAGCACCGCGCCGACCGTCGGCGCATCGGGCGGACTGTTCGGCTTGCTGGTCGGATTCGCGATGGTGTTTCCGCATCGCAAGGTCACGCCGCTGCTGCCACCGATTCCCATGCCCGCGTGGCTTTTCGTCACGCTCTACGGCCTGATCGAGCTGACGCTCGGCGTCACCGGCAGCGCGAGCGGCATCGCGCACTTTGCGCACCTGGGCGGGCTGCTGGGCGGCTGGCTGGTGATCAGATACTGGCGCGGGCAGGCGCCGTTTGGTTGATCGGCGTCTAGCTGCCGGCGCACGTCGCTACCAGCCAATCGCGGAAAGAAGAGACGGCCGGCCGCTCGTCCTGCGCGGCGGGCGTCACGAGGAAATAGGCGCGTTCGCCGCGCAGCGGCTTGTCGCAGGCGACGATCAGTTCGCCCCGCGCCAGTTCGGCTTCGATCAGCATGCGCGGCATCAGCGCGGCCCCGAGTCCGTGCGCAGCGGCGGTTGCCAGCATCGAGAAGAGTTCGTAGCGCGGGCCGCTGTAGGCACGCGGAGCGTCCACGCGCTGCGCGTCGAACCATTGGCGCCAGCCGTCAGGGCGAGTGCTCTGCTGCAGCAGCGGCAAACGCGCCACTGCGCTGGGAGCAATGTGAGAGTGCGGCGCGATCAGCGCAGGACTGCACACGGGCACGACTTCTTCACTGAGTAGCGCCGTCGCTCGCGTGCCCGCCCAGCTCGAAACCTGCGCGCGCGTGCCTGCATAGAGCGCCGCATCGAACGACGTGTCGGCAAACAGAAAGGGGCGGGTGCGCGTCTCGATGTGCACGGTGATGTCCGGATGGCGTGCAGCGAGCTCGGGCAGGCGTGGCACCAGCCAGCGCGTCGCGAAGGTCGGGACCGCCGCGAGTTGAAGCGAGCCGCCGACGCCTTGCCGCGACATCGCGTCCAGCGTGTCGCGCTCCATGACTTCGAGTTGCCGGCCGATCTGCCGGGCATAGTCCGCCCCCGCGGGTGTGAGCGCGACACCATGGCGCGTGCGCCTGAAGAGCGGCATGCCAAGAAAGGTTTCGAGCGCCGTGATCTGGCGAGACACCGCGCTCTGCGTCAGCGCGAGCTCTTGCGCGGCCCGCGTGTAGCTTTCGTGGCGCGCTGCGGCCTCGAAGCAGATCAAGGCCTGAGTCGACGGGATCTTTCTTCGCATGGTATGCCCAGGTCACATAGTTGGCGGCGGACTTCGAGAAGAGCGTGCCGTCCGACATCGTCGGATGATGTGCGAATTCTGCATAACTGGGTGTCGAATTCTCGTTTGCGCGCGAGCGGTGGGCGGCTTACGATCGTTGGCAGTTCCAAGCACTCAACCGGAGACCGCATTCATGGCCCACGCCGCATTTCATTGGGAAGACCCGCTGTTGCTCGACCAGCAACTCACCGACGACGAACGCATGGTGCGCGACGCCGCGCATGCCTACTGCCAGGAAAGGCTGGCGCCGCGCGTGCTCGAAGGCTTTCGCAGCGGCGAGACCGATCCTGCCATCTTCCGTGAGATGGGCGAGCTGGGCCTTCTGGGCCCGACCATTCCGGAGCAGTACGGCGGCCCGGGCCTCAACTACGTGTGCTACGGCCTCATTGCGCGCGAGGTCGAACGGGTGGATTCGGGCTATCGCTCGATGGCCAGCGTGCAGAGCTCGCTGGTGATGGTGCCGATCAACGAATTCGGCACCGAAGCGCAAAAGCAGAAGTACCTGCCCAAGCTGGCAACCGGCGAGTGGATCGGCTGCTTCGGCCTGACCGAGCCCGACCATGGATCGGACCCCGGCAGCATGGTCACGCGCGCCAAGAAGGTGCCGGGCGGCTACGCGCTGACCGGCGCGAAGATGTGGATCAGCAACAGCCCGATCGCCGACGTGTTCGTGGTGTGGGCCAAGGAAGTCAGCGAGAGCGGCGCGGTCGGACCGATCCGCGGCTTCGTGCTCAACAAGGGCGCCAAGGGCCTGAGCGCACCCGCGATCCACGGCAAGGTCGGGCTGCGTGCCTCGATCACCGGCGAGATCGTCATGGACAACGTGTTCTGTCCCGAAGAAGACGCCTTCCCCGACGTGCAGGGCCTGAAAGGGCCTTTCACCTGCCTCAATAGCGCGCGTTACGGCATCTCGTGGGGAGCGCTCGGCGCTGCCGAAGATTGCTGGCACCGTGCGCGGCAATACACGCTCGACCGCAAACAGTTCGGCCGTCCGTTGGCCGCCAACCAGCTGATCCAGAAGAAGCTGGCCGACATGCAGACCGAGATCACGCTGGGTCTGCAGGGTTGCCTGCGTCTGGGCCGCATGAAGGACGAAGGCACGGCTTCGGTCGAGGTCACGTCGCTGCTCAAGCGCAACTCCTGCGGCAAGGCGCTCGACATCGCCCGCCTGGCACGCGACATGATGGGCGGCAACGGCATCAGCGACGAATTCGGCGTGGCGCGCCATCTGGTGAACCTCGAAGTGGTCAACACCTACGAAGGCACCCACGACATCCACGCGCTGATTCTCGGCCGGGCGCAGACCGGCATTGCTGCCTTCGCCAACTGACATGGGCGCTTCATCGCCGGAAGGCGCCCTCGCGGGCATCAAGGTGCTGGATCTGTCGCGCGTTCTGGCCGGGCCGTGGTGCACGCAGATCCTTGCCGATCTCGGCGCGGACGTGGTGAAGATCGAGCGCCCCGGCGTGGGCGACGACACGCGAGGCTGGGGCCCACCGTTCCTGAAGGACGCGCAAGGCAACGACACCGACCAGGCCACCTACTTCACCTCGTGCAATCGCAACAAGCGGTCGGTGACCATCGACATGGCAACGGCCGACGGCCAGGCCTTGCTCAAGCAGATGGCGCAGCAAAGCGACATCGTGGTGGAGAACTTCAAGACCGGCGGGCTCATGCAGTACGGGCTGGATCACGAGAGCCTGCGTGCACAAAACCCGCGGCTCATCTATTGCAGCGTGACCGGCTTCGGTCATGACGGGCCGCACGCCTCGCGCGCCGGCTACGACCTGATGATCCAGGCCACCAGCGGCATGATGAGCATCACCGGCCGGCCCGATGACGAGCCCGGCGGCGGCCCGCTGCGCGTCGGGGTGGCGCTGACCGATCTCTTCACCGGCGTGTACGCCAGCACGGCGATCCTGGCGGCGCTCGAGGTGCGGCACCGCACCGGCGAAGGTCAGCACATCGACATGGCGCTGCTCGATGTCGGTATGGCGATCCTGGCCAATCAGGCCAGCGCCTGGCTGAACACGGGCGTGGCCCCGCAACGACAGGGCAACAGCCACCCGAGCCTCGCGCCCTACCAGGACTTTCACACCCGCGACGGCGCGATGCTGCTGGCCATCGGCAACAACGGACAGTTCGTGCGCTTCTGCGAAGCCGCCGGCCACCCTGAATGGGGCAGCGACCCGCGATTTGCCACCAATACGCTGCGTGTGCGCCATCGCGAGGTGCTGATCCCGATGATGGAAGCCGTCACCCGCACGCGCAGCACGGCCGAATGGATTGCGCTGCTGGAGGACAAGGCGGTGCCGTGCGGGCCCATCAACGACATCGGGCAGGCGTTCCAGGACGATCAGGTGAAGGCGCGGGGGCTGGCCGTGTCGATGCCTCGCGATGCCGGCGACGGCATCGAGGCCATCGTGGGCGTGGCGAGTCCGCTGCGTCTGCAGGCCACACCGCCGGTGCTGCGCCGCGCACCGCCGGCCCTCGGTCAGCACACCGACGAAGTCTTGGCCGAAATGGGCGTCGACCCGGAACGACTCGCTGCGTTGCGCGCCGCCGGCGTGGTGTGACCATGCGACTCTCCCCCAGACTTCGCGCACTTCGTGTCGCTTCGCCAACCCCCTCACCGCGGGCAACACCAGCGGCCCGGCAGAGCCGGCTCCGCGGTGTTTCTGGAACGAGTCCGGTTGAGTGCTGTGGCGTGCCTACAAGGCCCGGCCGATCACCGCCAGCGCGAACACGCCGACGCCCAGGCCGAGGTTGATCGCCACCAGCTGGCGGATCGTGCCTAACTGCGCGCCAGCGGCAGGCCAGTCGCGCGCATCCACGGCGCGCCGCAAGCGCGGATAAGGCGCGAAGCGGACGTGCAAAAACAGCGCCATCATCACCAGGCCCACGGCCAGCATGGCATGCACGCTCCAGTGGACGCGGGCGAATCCTCCACGAAGCGCGATCATCCAGAAGCCGCTCACGAGCAACACGGCCACGGCCACCGAAACACCCGCGAAGAATCGCTGCAGCACTTGCGCCATCAAAGGCAGCCGCGACGGCGGTTCGAGCGTGCTCACGGCGGCGGGGCGCACGGCGTAGTGCATCACCGCCATGCCGCCGACCCAGAAAGCGGCGGCGACGAGGTGGAGGAAAAGAAGGAGCAAAGGCAGCATGGACATGCCCGAGCGTAGACCAGATCGTCGGTTAAGGTCCGGCGGATCATGTCGAACGATGCCGAACGAATCGCCCGGGCCCGCGCGCAGTGGCGCTATGTCGGGCAGGAGCGTCCGCCCTTTGCGGTCGAGCCGCGGGCGGGGCAGGAGTCGGTCTGGGACTACCCCAGGCCTCCGCGCATCGAGCGGGACGCGCGCGAAATCGTGATCTGCCTCGGCGTGACCGAGATCGCTCGCACGCGGCGCGCGTTGCGCGTGCTCGAGACGGCCAGCCCGCCGACTTTCTATCTGCCGATCGACGACATCCGGTCGAACGTGCTCGAAAGCGCCAGCGGGTCGTCGTTCTGCGAATGGAAGGGCGACGCGCGCTATCTGTCGGTGGTGGTCGGCCGCGAGCGGCTCGAGTCGGCGGCCTGGTCCTATCCCGACCCGCTCTCGGGCTTCGAGCCGCTGCAGGACCACGTGGCCTTCTATCCGCACCGCCTGGACTGCCGGGTGGACGGCGAGCGCGCGCTCCCGCAGCCCGGCAGGTTCTATGCGGGCTGGATCACACCGGAACTGGTGGGGCCGTTCAAGGGAGAGCCCGGCTCGTCGGGTTGGTAGTCGCGGTCTCGTCGGGCGCCGGTCGCCGATTGACGAGCACGATGCCCAGCGCGACACCGGCCAGCGCCAGCACCAGTTGGACGGTCAGCGCTTCGGACAGCAGCAATACGCCGAACAGCAACGCGAACAACGGGGTTAGGAAAGTGAACGACGAGATGCGCGTGGCCGGGTAGTGGCGCAGCAACCACATCCAGGCGAGGTAGCTGGCGAAGGCACCGACCGCGGTCTGCAGCCCGATCGAGAACCAGGCTTGGCCCGAATACGACAGGCTCCACGTCTCGCCCAGGGCCAGCGAAAGCAGAGGCGACACCACGACCGTCACGGCCAATTGATAGAAGAGCGTTTTTTCTGCGCTCGCCGTGGCGAGCCGCGATGCGCGAATCGTGAGCGTCGTCAGCCCCCACAGAATGCCGCCGGCCAGCGCCAGTGCGTCGCCGCCCAGGCGGCCCGACGCGTCGTGCATGAAGCTCTCGCTGAAGGCCACGATCACGCCCAGGAACGCGATGCCGAGCCCCAGCCACTGCACGCCGCGCAGGCGCTCCGCCTTGACCAGCCGCGGAAGCAGAAGCGCCACGACGAAGGGTGAGGTGTAGAGAAAGATCGTGAGCCGCGAAGCGGTGGTGAGCTGCAGGCCGATGTAGATGCAGGCGAACTCGCCTGCAAAGAGCAGCCCGGCGAGCAAGCCCGCCGCCAAGGTGCCGTCGCGCCCGAAGAGCGGAATGCGCCGCACGATGCACCAGACCCACAGCAAGGCGAGGGCGCCCGTCATGCGCAGCGACGCCTGCCACAGCGGAGGGACTTCCGCGACAGTGGTCTTGATCAGCACCTGCTGGAAGCCCCAGAAGGCGCAGCAGGCGATCAGCAGGGAAACGGCCAGGCCGTCGAGATGGTTCTTGCGCTCGGTCATCTTGTTGTTGTCTTTCTGGCTTGTCTCGGTGTCGCTCTCGGCAGGCGTCCGCCACGGCGGGCTGTTCGGCTAGAGCGGATGTTCGGTGTAGAAGCGCCCGCCGTGAAAGAGAAGCGGCGACGCGCCGGGATGGTAGGCGCAGCGCTCCACTTCGCCGACGAAGATCACGTGGTCACCCTCGTCGTAGCGGCTTCGGTTGAAACATTCGAAGGTGGCGGCCGCGCCCGCCAGCACGGGTGCGCCGCCTTGGCCTTCGGTGAAGCCGACATCGATCCAGCGATCCACGTCCTTGGCGGCAAAGCGTTCGGCCAGGGCTTTCTGGTTGGTGGCCAGCACGTTCACCGTGTAGTGGGAACCGGTGCTGAGCGCCGCCATCGACGCGGCTCCGCGCGACAGGCTCCACAGAACCAGCGGCGGGTCGAGCGACACGGAGTTGAAGGAGTTCGCCGTGAGACCGACCAGGGTCCCGTCCGTCGCGCGCGCCGTGACGATGGTGACGCCGGTCGCGAACATGCCGAGCGCTTCGCGAAACTCGTCGGGCGTGAAGGAAGGTGGCTTGGCCTGGAGTGGAGTGATCACGAGGAAGAAAGCTGCAGCGGGAACGACCGTCCATTCTGGCCCGTCGCCCGCCAGCCCGCAGGGCGGCGCCCGCGCGCCTAGCCGAAGAACCAGTAGCCCACGCCGATCGCCGCGACGACGCCTGCGAGTTCGGCAAGCAGCGCGCAACCCACCGCATGCCGTGCGCGTTGGATACCGACGGCCCCGAAGTAGACCGCCAGCACATAGAAGGTGGTCTCGGTGCTGCCCTGGACCGTGGCCGCGACCAGCGCCGGAAAGCTGTCCACGCCCTGGCTCTGCATGGTCTCGATCAGCATGGCGCGCGCGGCGCTGCCCGAGAAGGGCTTGACCAGCGCAGTGGGCAGCGCATCCACGAAACGCGTGTCCCACCCGGTGAGGGACACGGCCCAGCGGATGCCGTCGAGCAGCAGATCCAGGGCACCCGACGCGCGGAGCACACCGACGGCACACAGCATGGCCACCAGGTAGGGCAGCAGACTCTTCGCCACGTCGAAGCCCTCCCGCGCGCCTTCGACGAAGCATTCGTACACCTTCACTCGGCGCGCCATACCGAAGAGCAGAAAGGCAATGATCAGCCCGAAGAGCGTCAGGTTGCCCAGCAACGACGACAGAGACGACAGCGCGCTCGCCGAGAGGTGGGCCAGCAAGGCCATGAACCCGGCCAGCACGAGCGCACCGGGGATCAGATAGGCCAGCACCACGGGGTCCCACAGCTTCAGTCGCTGGACCAGTGCCACCGACAACAAGCCGACCAGGGTCGACGCGCTGGTCGCGAGCAGGATCGGCAGAAACACCAGCGTCGGGTCGGCCGCCCCCTGCTGCGCCCGGTACATGAAGATCGTGACGGGCAGCAGCGTCAACGACGATGCATTGAGCACCAGGAACAGGATCTGCGCGTTGCTTGCCGTGGTGGCGCTCGGATTGAGCGTCTGCAGCTCGCGCATCGCCTTCAGGCCGATCGGCGTGGCCGCGTTGTCCAGCCCGAGCGCGTTGGCCGCGAAGTTGAGCGTGATGAGGCCGAGCGCCGGATGGCCCGCCGGCACCTCGGGCATCAAGCGTCGGAACAGCGGGCCGAGCAGCCGCGCGAGCAGCGCCACCAGTCCGGCGGCTTCCGCGATGCGCAGAAAGCCGAGCCACAGCGTCAATGTGCCGAACAGCAGCACCATCACTTCGACCGACAGCCGGGCCATGGCGAACAGGCTTTCAACCAGCGAGGCGAACACGCTGGCGTCGCCGCCCAGGAGCCAGCGGCCCATCGCGGTCAGTGCCGCAGCCAGAAAGAAACCGAGCCAGAGCGCGTTGAGCACGCGACTCAATCGACCGCGAAGGGAACCCGTGGCGCCACGGCGCACATGAGTTCGTAGCCGACCGTGCCCGCCGCTTGCGCCACATCGTCGATCGACAGCAGCGCGCCGCCGGACGCGCGGCCCCACAGCGTGACCTCGCTGCCGATGCGGCCACTTGGCACGCCGGTCAGGTCGACCGTGATCATGTCCATGCTGACCCGCCCGACCATGCGCGTGCGCACGCCGTCGACCAGCACCGGGGTGCCGGTCGAGCAGTGACGGGGGTAACCGTCGGCATAGCCGACCGCGGCGATGCCGATGGTGATCGGGCCGTCCGCGCTGAAGCTGGAACCGTAACCGACCGTGTCGCCTGCAGCCAGGGTCTGCACCCCGATGAGTCGGGTCGACAGTGTCATGGCGGGCTGCAATTGCCAATGCTCGGCATCGTGCGCCGGGAAGTCGGGGGCGCTGCCATACAACATGATGCCCGGCCGAACCCAATCACCGCGCGCTTCGTCGGCATGGCGCAAGGTGGCTGCGCTGTTTGCCAACGAGCGGTCACCGGGCAGATCGCGCGCCGCCTGCTCGAAGGTCTGCATCTGGTGACGGATCCCGCGCGGCCCGTCCGCGTCGCTGAAGTGGGTCATCAGCGAAATCTCGTCGACCTGCGGCAGCGCGCTCAGGCGGGTCCAGGCGGCCCGAAAGCGTTCGGGGGCGAAGCCGAGCCGGTTCATGCCCGAGTTCATCTTGAGGAACACGCGATGCGCAGAGTGCGTCTTGTGGGCCGCCAGCATGTCGATCTGCGCGTCGCAGTGCACCGTATGCCAGAGATCGAGACGCGAGCACAGCTCGAGGTCACGCGCCTCGAACACACCCTCGAGCAACAGGATCGGGCCGCGCCAGCCCAAAGCGCGGATGCGCTCGGCTTCGGCCAGATCGAGCAGGGCGAACCCGTCAGCAGCGCGAAAGCTTTCGAAGACGCGCTCGATGCCGTGACCATAGGCATTGGCCTTGACGACCGCCCAGACCTTGGCATCGCGCGCCGAAAGCCGCGCTCGTTCGAGGTTGTGGCGCAGACCCTGTGAGTGAGCAGTGGCGAGAATGGGGCGTGGCATGGACAGACTTGTGGAAGGCCCGGGAAAGTGACGCCATCCCGGCGCGTCGCTCAAAGAGGCAGAGCGACATTTTGGCATTGCACCCCCATGCTATAACCGCGCATCCCGCTCGCACCGCGGCCCTTTTTCACCATCGCCAGCCCCGCCCCACTGGCCACCAGCCCATCGATGAAGCGCGGTTTTTACACCATCATGTCGGCCCAGTTCTTCTCGTCGCTGGCCGACAACGCGCTTTTCGTCGCCGCCGTGGAACTGATGCGCAACGACGGTGCACCCGAATGGCAGCGCGCGGCGCTGGTGCCGATCTTCACCATCTTCTACGTCGCGCTGGCACCGCTGGTCGGCGCCTTTGCCGACGCCCTGCCCAAGGGCAAGGTGATGTTCGTCAGCAATGCGATCAAGGTCGTGGGCTGCCTGATCATGTTGTTCGGTGCCCATCCCCTGCTCGCCTACGCGGTGGTGGGTCTCGGTGCTGCAGCGTATTCGCCGGCCAAGTACGGAATCCTCACGGAGCTCTTGCCTTCGTCGCAATTGGTCAAGGCCAATGGCTGGATCGAGGGCCTGACCATCGCGTCCATCATTCTCGGCATCGTGCTCGGTGGACAGCTGGTCGGGCATGTGGTGTCCAGCCGACTTTTGGCCCTGGACTTTCCGATCATCGATACCGGCGTCGACACGCCGCCCGAAGCGGCGATCGCCGCGTTGATCCTGGTCTACATGCTGGCCGCCTGGTTCAACACGCGGATCCCGCTCACCGGCGTTGAAATGCGTCCGTTGCGCGCCAATCCGCATCATGGCGTGGTCCGCAACATGGTCGCGCTGGTGCCCGACTTCTGGCACTGCAATGCACGGCTCTGGCGCGATCGGCTCGGGCAGATCTCGTTGGCGACCACCACCCTCTTCTGGGGCGCGGGCGGAAACCTCAAATACATCGTACTGGCATGGGCCTCGCTTGCGCTCGGCTACAGCACGGCGCAGGCTTCCGCGCTGACCGGCGTTGTCGCGATCGGCACGGCCATCGGCGCGATCGTCGCGTCCATGCGCATGCGCCTGGATCTGGCCACGCGCGTCATCCCGCTCGGAATTGCGATGGGGCTGCTGCTGATCGGAATGAACTACATCACCAACCTGTGGGTGGCGGTGCCGTTCCTGATCCTGCTCGGAGGCCTCGGCGGCTTCCTGGTCGTTCCGATGAACGCGCTGCTGCAGCACCGCGGTCACAACCTGATGGGCGCGGGCCGGTCGATCGCGGTTCAGAACTTCAACGAGAACGCCAGCATCCTGATCCTCGGCGCGTTCTACAGTGCCTGCACGGGCTTCGGTTTGTCGGCCTATTCGGCGATCACTGCCTTCGGCATCGTGGTCGCGGGCTTCATGTGGCTCGTTCGGCGCTGGCACCAGAGCAATTGCCGTAAATACCCTGAAGAGATCGCGCATCTGCTGGCCATTGCGCGCAGCGACAAGCATCATTGAGTTCGGCCGGCCACTTCGATCAAAGGATCCGCCAATGACCAGTGTCTACGACTTCGAAGCCCAGCAGATCGACGGCAAACCGGTCTCCTTGAGCCGGTTCAAGGGCCAGGTTCTGCTGATCGTCAACACGGCGAGCAAATGCGGCTTCACGCCGCAGTTCGAAGGCCTCGAAGCCTTGTACGGAAAGTACAAGGACAGGGGGTTGGTCGTGCTCGGCTTTCCTTCGAATCAATTCGGTCACCAGGACCCTGGCACGAACGAGGAAATCGGTGCGTTCTGTGTGCAGAACTACGGGGTGAGCTTCCCGATGATGGAAAAGATCGAGGTGAACGGCGCCGGCGCGTCGCCCCTCTACAAGTGGCTGACCAAGGAAGCTCCAGGCCTTCTGGGCAGCACCGCCATCAAATGGAACTTCACGAAATTTCTGATCGCTAAAGACGGCCGCGTCATCAAGCGGTATGCACCGCTCGAGACGCCGGCTTCAATGACTCGCGACATCGAAGCCGCGCTCGCGGCCTGAGCGGCGCACCGGAGTTATCGGGCGACGATCTCCACACGCCGGTTGGGTGCGAGGCAGGCGATCAGCGCTTGCCGATTCACCTGATCGCAGTAGACCTTGGGCTCCGCCTTGCCGCGGCCGAGCACGCCCACATTCTGAGGCGGCACGCCGCTCTGGACGAGGTAGTCGCGCACCGTGGTGGCTCGACCGAGCGAAAGTCGATCGTTGGTGGCATCGGACCCGAGCCGGTCGGTGTGCCCGACGACCTGCAGCCGCGCGCCTGCGAAGGTAGCGCGCAGGCTCTCGGCCAGCTTGTCCAGCTCGCGCAGGCCGCCCGCCTGCAGATCGGTCAGGCCGGAACGTCCGAATTCGAACAGCGCGTCCGCCGAGATTTCGACGCGACGTGGAGCGGTCGAGGCGGGGGTCGAAGCCTGAGAGCTCTCGCGGGCTCCAAGCGGCTCTTTCGGCGTGGGCTCCGCCTGCTGCGCGATTGGCACCGGTTTCTGAACTCGGTCGGCACACGCTGCCGGCGCCCAGTGAAACGACTGTGCCACCATCTTCGTGTCGAAGAGCACCTTGTATTGGCAAGTCGTCACGCCAGAGTCGGTGCGGAAGTTGAGGATGTAGTCCCATTCGCGGACTCCCACCAGGCTCTCGCGAAAGTGGGGCCGGCCCAGCAGGTCGTACAACTGGTCCTTGGTCGCACCCGGCGCGATGCGGCGCAAGCTGTCGATGTTGGGAAAGGTTCCTTCTCGCTGCCAAGCGTGATTCCGGATGTCGGGGAACACGACTTCGGCTGAGCGGCCGTCATCGGAAACGTTCTTGCTGACGGTCGAAGTGCCGCAACCCGTGAGGGACAGCAATGCAGCGGCGACCAGCCCGAGGCTGGGACGATGGACGTTCATATGAAAACTCTTGTGATTTCTTGATTGAAGGATTGGCGACGCGGTACCGATGCGTTACCAATGAAAGCCCACGCCTGCGGAAACGCCGACCTTGCCGCGCGAGTTGGCGGTTCCGCCGAGCTTGACGACCCAGCGGCCGTTGTCGGAAAGCTTGGACACACCGACCGCGATCGCGGCCTGTCCGTCGAAAGCCGCAACGCCTGCGGACACCATGCCTTTGCCCGGTAGGGTCGACTGCGGAAGGCCGGCCATCGCCATCGCCCCGGCGGTGCCGGCGCTGGCATCCTTGGCCGCGTTGCCGATCTCGCTGCGAAGCTGACCCAACTTGGAGTCGGTGTACTGATTGGCGTTGGCCAGGCCTTGGTTCAGTTGGTTCACGTTGACGGCGTCGGTGCCCTCGACGCCCGGCGCGACGTTGGAAACCGTCGTGCCATTCGGCGCCTCGCCGTTGCCCAGCGTGATGTTGCGGTAGTTGACGCTGCCGTCCGCATTGGTTTCGTAGCGCACAGTGCCCGCCTGCGAAGCCTGCAATTGCCGCAGGTTGACCGCGTCGGTCGCTTGCGTGCCGCCTGCAACGTTGGTGATCTGACGCTCGTTGCCCGAGGTGCCGACCGACACCGCGCCTTGCGCAGAACTGATGGCGACGCCCGACACCGCCTCGCGCTCGCCGCTGAGGCCCGCGCGCTCCGCCACCGCTCCCGCACCCAGCGCGACCCCGCCGGCGCTCGTGACGACGGCCCCGTTGCCCAATGCCGTTCCCTTGCTCGTGTTGATGGCGATCGCGCCATCGCCGAAGGCCGCGCCCCCGCCGCCCGCCTGTGCGCCCGCGCCGACGGCCACGGAGTTTGTGGCGACGGCGCCGGTTCCGATCGCGATCGTGTTGACGCCTGTCGATTGCGAATTCAGACCGATCGCCACCGAACCGGTGTTGGTGGCCTGGGCGCCCTGACCCACGGCGACCGACGATGGGCCCGATGCCACACTTTGCTGGCCCACTGCGACGCTGCCCGCACCGCTGGCAGTGGCTCGATCGCCCGCCGCCACGGCGCTGTTTCCTGAAGCCGACGACGTCGGGCCCATGGCGGTGCTTTCGGCGCCGCTGGCCACGGAGTCCGAAGCGGTCGAGTTCGCGTGGAAGTACTTGATGCCTGCGCCTTGGTTGATGTTGTGAACGGCGTCGTTCAGATTGACCACTGAATTGCTCAGTCCACCCAGTGCGTCGCCCACGTTGTTGTAGGAATTATTGGTGGTGTTGCCGGCGGAATCGACATTGGTGATGGTGTAGCTCGGCCCGGTGATGCTGCCGTTCGCATTGATGGTCGTGCCGCCTCCGAGCGCATCGGCGAAGGGACGCAATTGATTCACGTTGACCGCATCGGTACCCGCTGTACCGGCGGCAACGTTCGTGATCTGACGTTCAGACCCGCTCGCCCCCACCGAGACCACGTTCGCACGCCCGCCATCGCTGGAATTCGTGCCGAGGGCAACCGAATTGGTGCCCGTGCTGGTGGCCCCAGAACCGACGGCCGTGCTGTTGGTCGCACCCGCAGTCGGCGCCGCGTAGGCGGTCGGGTTGCCGGTGATCCACTTGTTGGCAGTGGTGATGGTTGCCGCGGTCAACTGATTCAGATTGACCGCATCCGTTCCGGCCACGCCGGGTGCGACGTTGTGAATGATCGTGCCGCCGGCGCCGCCCAGGGTAACGGCGTTGTAGTTGATCGTTCCATCCGTGTTGAGCTCATACCGGATGCTTTCGTCGTGCAGGCGGCGAAGCTGCGCGATATTGGCTGCGTCCCCGTCTCCGGAGCCGGCCGCAACGCCGGTGATCCGGCGGTTGCCCACGTTGACTTCTCCAGCCGCGGCGCCGCCGACGAGGTAGGCCCCGTTGCCCAGGGTCGAGCCGTCTGCCACGGACCCGGCGCCCAGGGCGACGCTCCCCGCGCTGCTCGACACCGCGCCCTGGCCGATCGCCA
The DNA here is from genome assembly GCA_018820395.1 of Gammaproteobacteria bacterium. Lineage (GTDB taxonomy): Bacteria > Pseudomonadota > Gammaproteobacteria > Burkholderiales > Burkholderiaceae_C > Variovorax. The sequence goes on from JAHJOG010000219.1 coordinate 36,536, forward strand.
CGCTGTCTGCTCCGGTCGCCTGGCTATCTGCCCCGGTGGAGTTGGCGTGGAAGTACTTGGTGCCGGTGTCGTAGATGTTGCTGACGCGTCCATCGACATTGGCGACGAACGTCCCCAGGTTGGCGACGTTGGTATTGGTCGCGAACAGCTGGCTGCCGTTGACCGCGTCGGTGCTGGAGGCGCTGATCGACCCGGGCGCGAGGTTGGTGATGGTGGTTGATGCACCTCCCGCATTCAACGTGACAGTGGTATGGGTCGAGTTGTCGTACTTCACCGAATCGGCCGTTGCGCCGGCAGTGACCGCCCGCAGTTGGCTTACGTTCACTGCGTCCGTGTCCGTGGCGCCTGCAGCCAGGTTGGTGATCCGGCGCTCCTGCCCTGCGCTGCCCAGGCTGAGCTCGCCGACCGGCGCCGTCCCTGCGATGGGCGCCCCGGCAGTCGGTGTGTAGGCCGTGCTGCCGAGCGTCGCGCCGCTGGCGTTTGATCCCGCACCCAATGCCACGCTACCTGCATGGCTCGACACCGCACCTTGACCGATCGCCACGCTGTTGACACCAATCGCCTGGCTGTCGGCGCCGGTGGAATTGGCATGGAAATACTTGGTGCCGGTGTTGAAGATGTTAGTGACCCGGCCGTCCAGTGTGTTGACATCGCCGGCTACCCCTTCGATGGCCTGCTGGGCGGCAAACAGTTGGCTGCCGTTCACGCCGTCCGTGCTGGTCTGGGTGACTTGGCCCGCCGCCACCTGAGTCAACTGCCTTTCCGCGCCAACGCTTCCGAAGCTGACGGTACCCACCGGCGCGGCGCCAGCAAAGGAGTATGCGGTCCCGTTGATCGTCGCGCCTGACACGGCCACCTGAGATGCGAGGGCTCTGGAATTTGCGCCGATCGCCACAGAGTTGGCATTGGCCACCCGCGTTGCATTGCCAAGGGCCGTGCCATCGGCGACTTCGATGATCGAGTCGGTTCCGATGACGATGGCATTGGCACCCAGCGCGCGCGAGTTGTTGCCCATGACGATGGCGTTCGGGGCATTCACCGCCGTCGCTGCAATGCCGAGCACGATGGCGTTCGACGACGCTACGTCGGCTTCGGAGTAGTTTCCGCCCATGACCATGGACCGGAACCCCCGGGCGCTTGTCTGCCCACCGATCGATATCGAGTCTGCTCCAAAGGCCACGCTTTCGTTGCCAATGGCGATCTGATCGCCTCCTTGGGTGCCGTCTCCGGTTGCTGAGGCGCTTCCGCCGATGGCGATGTTGCTTCCTCTGAGAGGCGTTAAAAATACTCCCAAAACCGGGGGCGCTTTGGCGTTGATACCGATGGCGATGTTCGAGTAGGGAATCGCAGTGCCCGGAGGCGAGAGGCCTTCCGAAGCAGCGGCGCCGCAGCCGATTGCGACAGCCGTCGCGTCGGCATTCGCCGCAGAGAACCCGGAGACCGCGCAGTTCGTGTCGGAAATTGCGGTGCCAGTGTCACCTGCGATACCGGATCCAATCGATTGAGCGCCGGCACTACCGATAAAGCCTGCCGCAAAGATGACCGCCAATGCGATCGAGGCCAAGTTTTGGGCGCTTGCTTTGCCGCGTGACTTGCTGTTCTCTGATGCTGCAATCCAGGTGCCGCGCGCTTCGCTCCAGACGGTGCGATATGTCTTGTTCATGCTCTTTCCAAGCGTTTCAATGAGGGGGATTGCCGAGGGGTGAATACTCACTAGCCAGCGGCGGGACTAAGACTTAAGGCTGCGAATGGTGCCGAGCGCGCGCAGCGAAGCCGACCAGGCGCGACACTTGGTCAGAAATGGACGGGGGGCAGAATGAAAACTTGCGGCTTATTTCACGGCTGGTGCGGATGCCATCCGGAAAACCAAAGGATGCAAGAGACGACGACGCGCAGTGCGCTGGACTGCGGCTGCATCAATTCATCAGAATCGTTTTCGCGAGCGGCCTCAGAATTGCCTGCGTTGTCACACATCAGGGGCGCACACACGCGCCCCGCCTCAGGCGAGAGCCGAAGGTGAATCAGGGAGAGCGACGCACGTGACCACCTCCGGACATTCGGCCGGAAGACGTTCTCGTCGCACACAAGCAGGCACGGCGTCGTTCCCATGACGGGGACGACGCCAGCAGCCTTCAAGCACACCTCAGCGTACTGCTGCCACCGGGTGTTTCATACCATCAAGAAATTTGCGGCGGTCACTCGGCCCACCTGCCGCGGCACAAGCTAGAACCTGAAGTCCGCCGTCTTGGGGCCGCCACCGACTTTCACGGTCTGGCTCTTGGTGACCCCTTCTGCCATCGCCTCGACCGTGTACTGACCGTCGGGCAAGTCGATCAAACACACCGGCCCGGAAGCGCGCAGAGTCATCGCAGAGGCGCCCTGCGCATTCTTGATCGTCACACTGACGTCCGACAGGTACGCGCCGCCCGAGCGCGCGAACAGCAGCGACAGGGGATGGTCCTTCATGGCGGCGCGCATGGCAGTCGATTCGTCCGAGCCGATGCCACCGCAGACATACTGCCCCGATCCCTGGCTTTTCATGGCGGGCATGGCGCCTTGCGCCTGCGCGAACCACGGGGCGCCAGCGAGCAGACAGGCGGCGGAAACTCGAAGAATGGAATCGATCGGTCGGTGCATGGCTTTCCCCCAAGAATGAAAGGCAAGATGATCGCGGCGCCGGCGCAGAGGCCGGGTCGGACCAAAGCGCTTCAGCGTGTGCGATCAGGCCGGGCGAAGCGCCTCGTCCAGCAATTCGACCCAATGGCGCACCGGAATCACGCTCCCGCTCTGAAGGTGCGTGATGCATCCGATGTTGGCCGACACGATGACATTGGGCTGGAGTTGGTTCAGATGGCCGAGCTTGCGGTCGCGCAGCGGCATCGCGAGCTCGGGTTGCAAGACCGAATACGTGCCCGCGGAACCGCAGCACAGGTGCGATTCGCTCATCGCCACGCGCACATCGAATCCCAGTGCGCGCAGGTGTTTTTCCACGCCCCCGCGCAACTGCTGTCCGTGCTGCAGCGTGCAGGGCGGGTGATAGGCCACCGTGCCGGAGTGCGGTGAAAGCCGACCTTCGAATGCCTCGACGAATTGCGGCAACAGTTCGCTCAGGTCCCGCGTCATCGCGCTGATCCGCTGCGCCTTGTCGGCATAGGCCGCGTCGTCCTTCAACAGGTGGCCATACTCACGCACCGTCACGCCGCACCCGGAGGCATTCATCACGATCGCCTCGACGTCGCCACGCTCGACGTAGGGCCACCATGCATCGATATTGGCTCGCATCTGGGCGCGCCCGCCGCTCTGGTCGTTCAGATGAAACCTGACTGCGCCGCAGCATCCGGCCGAGGGCGCGATGACGGTCTCGATGCCAGCGGCATCGAGCACGCGCGCGGTGGCGCTGTTGATGTTGGGCGCCATCGACGGCTGCACGCATCCGGCCAGCATCAGCATCTTGCGCGCGTGCTTTCGCATGGGCCAGGTGCCGGGCGCGCGCGGAGCCGGCACCTTCGTCCGCAGCGCCGCTGGCAGCAAACCGCGAACCGCCTGACCCAGCTTCATGGCCGGCCCGAACACGGGCGACGGTAGCCCTTCCTTCAGCGTCCAGCGCAGGGCCTTCTCGGCCACGGGGCGGGGTACTTTGTCGTCGACGATCTTTCGGCCGATGTCCACGAGATGTCCGTACTGCACGCCGCTCGGGCAAGTGGTCTCGCAGTTGCGGCAGGTCAGGCATCGGTCGAGATGCAGCTGCGTGGCGCGCGTGGGCGTGTGGCCTTCGAGCACCTGCTTGATGAGATAGATGCGTCCGCGCGGGCCGTCGAGCTCGTCGCCGAGCAGCTGGTAGGTGGGACAGGTCGCCGTGCAGAAGCCGCAATGCACGCACTTGCGGAGGATGGCTTCGGCTTCACGCCCCTCGATCGTGTCCTTGAATTCGGCTGCCAGTTCGGTTTGCATCGTGGGCGTCAGAGGTCGGGGTAGAGGCGGGCGCGATCGAACACGCCGTCGGGGTCGAATTCGCGCACCAGCGCACGGTGGATGGTCATCGATGCCGGGTCGGGCTTCTCGAAGCGCCGGTCGCCGCCGGGCGCGGCCGCCCTGAAGAGGGTCGCGTGGCCGCCCACCTGGCGCGCCGCCGTGCGTAGGCACTCTCCTTCGCCCGGCGAGGCCAGATACCAGCGCTGCGCGCCATGCCAATCGATCATCAGCAGACCGTCGAGCGCGAGCACCGGCGCAGTCTGCGGCACGGACAGCCGCCACAGGTCATGCCCGTCGAGGTGCACGAAAGGCGCGAGCCGAAGGTCGCGCGCCATGTCCCATTCGCCGCGTGCCTGTGCGTCGTCGCAGCGTTCGCCGCCGAGATGGCTGCCCGCCGCTGCCACGGCGGCCGCGGCGCCGCGCAAGCGCAGCCACAGGGAGCCGGCGCGATCGTCGCTGTTGCCGGCAACGCGCCCGCCGTCGGCGGGCATCCATCGACTGGCGTTGAGCGGCAGTGGTTGTCCACCCCAACCGTTGAGGAGGCGCAGCGCATCGGCCTGCGTGCAATCGAATCGGAGCGTGGCCTCGGCCGGCGCCTGCGGCAGGACCTTGAGGCTGACTTCGGCGATCACGCCGAGCACCCCGAGCGAGCCGACCAGGACGCGCGACACGTCGTAGCCGGCAACGTTCTTCATCACCTGTCCGCCGAAGGTCAGCACCTCGCCGCGGCCGTTCACGAGGGTGGTGCCCAGCACGTAGTCGCGCACGGCGCCCACGCTGGCTCGCGCGGGCCCGCTGAGCCCGGCAGCGACCATGCCGCCCACGGTGCCGGCCGCCGCCCGCGCGGCGCCGGCTGGCTCAGTGGAACTCCCTGAAGCCGAAGCATCCGAGCGACCGAAACGCGGCGGCTCGAAAGGCAGGCACTGGCCGCGCTCCGCGAGCGTGGTTTCGAGTTCGGCGAGCGAGGTCCCGGCGCGCGCGGTGACGACCAACTCGCTGGGCTCGTAACTCGTGATCCCGTGGGCCTCTGCAGTGTCGAGTGGTTCGCCGGAAGGCGCTTCACCGTAGAAGTCCTTGGTGCCGTGGCCGCGGATGCGCAGCGTGGCGCCCTCGGCGCGCGCGGCCCGTATGCGCTCGACGATCCTGTGAATGGCTGGATAGGTGGCCGTGCTCATATCGATCGTGGAATGGCGCCGAGCCTCAGAAACGCGGCAGGTCGGGATGCGGCAGCTGCCCACCTCGCACCACCTGCTTGCCGTACTCCGCACAGCGCTGCAGCGTTGGAATCACTTTGCCCGGGTTGAGCAGGCCCGCCGGATCGAACGCGCGCTTGACGCCGAACATCTGCTCGTTCTCGGCAGCGTCGAATTGCACGCACATGCTGTTGAGCTTCTCGACGCCCACGCCGTGTTCGCCCGACACCGTGCCGCCCATGGCCACGCTGGTCTCGAGAATGTCCGCGCCGAAGAGCTCGCAGCGATGCAGCTCGTCCGCATCGTTGGCGTCGAACAGCACCAGCGGATGCAGGTTGCCATCTCCCGCATGAAACACGTTGCAGCAGCGCAGGCCGTATTTCTTCTCCATCTGCTGGATGGCCAGGAGGATGTCGGCCAGGCGCTTGCGCGGGATGGTGGAGTCGAGGCACATGTAGTCGGGGCTGATGCGGCCCGAGGCCGGAAAGGCGTTCTTGCGTCCGCTCCAGAACCGCAGTCGCTCGTCTTCGTTCGTGCTGATCGAAATCGCCGTGGCCCCGCACTCGCGCAAGACCTGCGTCATACGGCCGATTTCTTCCTCGACCTCTTCGGGCGTTCCGTCGGATTCGCACAGCAGGATGGCTTCGGCGTCGAGGTCGTAGCCCGCCTTGACGAACCCTTCCACGGCGGCGGTCATGGGCTTGTCCATCATCTCCAGACCGGCCGGGATGATGCCGGCCGCGATCACCGCGGCGACGGCATCACCGGCCTTTCGCACGTCGTCGAAGCTCGCCATGATGCAGCGCGCCAATTGTGGCTTGGGGACCAGCTTGACCGTGACCTCCGTGGTCACGGCCAGCATGCCTTCGCTGCCGATGACGAGCGCCAGCAGGTCGAGTCCCGGCGCGTCGACCGCATGGCTGCCGAATTCGATCACCTCGCCCTCGGCCGTGAAGCCGCGCACGCGCAACACGTTGTGCAGCGTGAGCCCGTACTTCAGGCAATGGACGCCGCCGGAGTTCTCGGCCACGTTGCCACCGATCGTGCAGGCGATCTGGCTCGAAGGATCGGGCGCGTAGTAGAGCCCGAAGGGCGCGGCCGCTTCGCTGATGGCGAGATTGCGCACGCCGCATTGCACGTCGGCCGTGCGGCTCACCGGGTCGATCTTCAGGATGCGATTGAACTTGGCCAGCGATAGCGTTACGCCCAGCTCGTGCGGCATCGCGCCGCCCGACAGGCCGGTGCCCGCACCACGCGCGACCACCGGCACCTTCATCGCATGGCAGGTCTTGAGAACCGCTTGCACCTGCGCCTCGGTTTCGGGCAGCGCCACGGCCAGCGGCCTTTGCCGATAGGCGGTGAGGCCGTCGCATTCGTAGGGCGCGACATCTTCCTCGTGCCAGAGCAGGGCATGCGACGGAAGAACGGCGCCGAGCGCCGAAGCCAGGGCGCGCCGGCGGGCCGCGCGATCGGAGCGACCGGCGGCATGCGATGAAGAAGCTTCGGTGGCGACAAGCATGAATGACAAGGTTCGTTCGCGGAGTCGGCTAGGTTAGCCGACAACGCCCGCACGGCAGGGAAGGCCGCCAATTGACCGTGTGCGATCTTACTTGTACTATGATGTACTAATACATCTGAAAGAGAGTTCTGTTTGTGCGTTCGCTGTGGCTGCCGCAGCACATGATAGGAAAGTGAAATGGCGGCTGCGAATCCTTCCAAGCTCAACCGCCACCACAGCGTGGCGCTCTACGTGCAGATCGCCGACCGCCTTGCCAAGGAAATTGCCGAGAAGCGCTACAAGGTCTTCGAGCGCCTGCCGACCGAACACGAGCTCATGGCCCGCCTGGGCGTCTCGCGCATCACCGTCCGGCAGGCGATCGCGCGGCTCGTGAGCCAGGGTCTGGTGGTGTCCAAGCAGGGCAAGGGCACTTTCGTGGCGGGCCCGGTGGTGCACCACGAGCTCGAGGAGCTCAAGGGCTTCTACGACACCCTGGTCGGTCAGGGCCACACGCCGCAAACGCAACTGCTCGCGTTCGGCCCCTTGCCGGCGCCGCCGGACATCGAGCAACTGCTCGGCGCTCCGCAGCCCAGCGCGATGTTCCTCAAGAGGCTCTATTCGCTCGAAGGGCGGCCCTTCGCGATGGTCCGCGCCTGGCTTCCCAGTGCGGCGCAGAGCGTCTCGTGGGACGACGCGGTTCGTCACCCGCTCTACGCGATCCTGCGCGACCTGCTGGGCTTGCCCGTGGCACGTGCCGAAGTGGGCATCGTCGCGCGCCAGGCCGACGACGAAGAGGCACGGCTGCTCGAACTCGAGCCGTCGAGCCCCGTGCTGGTGATGGAGCGCATGTCGCTTTCGAAAGACGGCCGCGCGCTGGAAATCTCGCGCTTCAGCATCCGGCCGGAGAACTATCGCTTCCGGCTGAGCGTGCAGGGGCCCCTGGCCATCACCAGCCAGATCCAGGAAACGACGGCCTCGCCACGCCGTGCAGCGCCCCCGGCTGCATCGGCCCCACGCCAACGCAAACCCAAGGAGAACAGCCAATGAACCTGACGACCGAAGAGCAAGCCATGCTCCGAGGCGACCGCGGGCCGGCCGTCAAGGACGCCCTCGAATACCTCATCAAAGTCGGCGAATTCTGGGGCGCCGAGCGACTCGTCGAAGTGACCAACGTGCACATGATGGGCGACATCGAGGTCATGGGCGACGGCGGCCTCAAGTGGCTCGAATGCACCGCCGACAAGCGCGCCAGTTGCGCAGTCAACGTGAGCACGAACGCGCGCTCCTTCGACTTTCCGCTCGTGGCACAACTGCATCAGGATCCCGCGGAGGCGACCAAGGAGCGCGCGTTGATCGGCCATCTGCAGAAGATGAACGTGACCACCACCGACACCTGCATCAACTACCAGACGCTCTACCAGCCGCACCTGGGCGAGCGGGTGGCCTGGGGCGACACCGGCACCGTGATCTATGCCAACTCGGTGTTTGGCGCGCGCAGCAATTTCGAAAGCGGCCCGGCTGCCTTTGCCGCCGGGCTGACGGGTCGCGTGCCGGAATATGGCTTTCATCTGGACCGGCATCGCAAGGGCACCTTCGTGGTTCAGGTCGATGCCGATCTCGACGACCTGGCGGACTGGGGCGCGGTTTCGAAGCTGGTCGGCGAGCCCAACCAGAGCTACTACCAGGTGCCCGTCTTCACGGGCATGAAGCGCAAGCCGAGCTCCGACGAACTCAAGCACCTCGGCGCGGGCCTGGCGAGCTATGGCTCGATGGGCATGTTCCACATGGTCGGCGTCACGCCGGAGGCGCCGACGCTGGAGGCCGCACTCGGCGGCAATACGCCGCACACCACGATGACCATCACCAATGCGGACCTCGAAAAGGTGTACGGCGGCTACGACTTGAAGGACGGCCGTTGCGACCTGATCGTGTTCTCGGGGCCGCAACTGTCGCTGTGGGAGCTCAAGGACCTTTCGGCCCTCTTCAAGGGCAAGAAGGTGTGCGAGGGCACGCAGGTCTTCGTCACCAGCAGCAACGGCGTGCATTCGGCCGCGCGAAAGGAAGGCTTCGTGCAGACGCTCGAAGCCGCGGGGGTCACGATCATGGAAGGCGTCTGCTTCTACATCCTGCAGAACCTGTCGCAGATGCGGCAGCGCAACGGCTGGACCAACATGATTTCCAACTCGGCCAAGATCGTGAACATCATCGGCGCGCACCGCTTCAACACCATCCTGCGGCGCACTGCCGAGTGTGTCGAGATCGCAACCACCGGGAGCCTGCGATGAGCAAGGTGCTGCATACCGTCAAGGTCGACCGGGCCTTCGGCGACGTGGTCGAAGGCGAAGCCGTGGTGTCCGAAGAGGGCTTCAGTCCGCGCTATGACCTCGACCGCTGGAGCGGACTCATTTCCAAGCCCGGCCACAAGCTCGAAGGCACGCAGATCAGGGACAAGATCTGCTTCTTCCCGACGGCCAAGGGCGGCATTGCCGCGGGATGGGCGTACTACGACATCAAATGCAAGGGCATCGCGCCGAAGGCACTGATCTTCGGCGTCACCAACCCCGTGATGGTGCAGGGGGCGATCTTCGCGAACATGACCATCACCGAAGGCTGGTCGCGCGAGCCACGCGAGTTCGTCAAAACGGGCGATTGGGTGCGCGTCGACCCCGCGCGTGGCGTCATCGAGGTGCTCGAGCGTCCCTGAATCCGAACCCGGAAGATGCGTTGCAGTGAAGCGAGAGTTCTGGCTAGCGTGAGTGCGAGCGGGAGCGGCTTTTGCCGCTGCCGCCGGGGCGCGCGACAAGGCGCAGGAGCGCGGCCTCAATCGTCGAAGAAGTCGACCGGCAGGCCCCGCGCGTCGACCTTCATCGCGACCACCTGGCCCGAGGCGGGCCGGGCTTCGAGTTCGGTGGCGGGGCGATTCTCTCTGGACGTGGTCACGAACAGGATGTTCAGGTCGTCGCCGCCGAAGCACGGCATGGTCGGGCATTGCGCGGGCACTGCGAGCGCCGCGGTCTGCTCGCCCGAGGGCGAGAACCGCAGCACCTGGCCGCCTTCGAACATGGCGGACCAGTAGTTGCCCTCCGCATCCACCGTGGCGCCGTCCGGCCGGCCTGCGTAGCCCCGGGGCGTCTCGGGGTCCCAGCCCTTCGGCTTGCCCGCGAAGTCCTTGAACACGCGCGGCCTGGACAGTGCGTTGGCTTCGACGTCCCAGTCCCAGGCGCGAATGCGATGGGCCGGCGTGTCGGACCAGTACATCTGCGTGGCATCGGGCGAGAAGGCGAGGCCGTTGGCGGTGGTTGCCTCGTTGGCCATCGGCACGAGCGCAGGCGTCCGCCCTTGGCGCGCGTCGAGGCAATAGAGCGTGGCGCTCGGCCGGTCTTTGGCTTCGTTGATGGTGCCGGCCCAGAAGCGACCGAGGGGGTCGCACTTGCCGTCGTTGAAGCGCATCGTCTTCGTGTCGAAATCGGCCGCGGCCATCAGCGACAGTGCGCCGCCCCATTCTTTCGCGCGGTAGACGCCGTCGCGCAGCGCGATCACCCATCCACCGCGGCGCGCTGGCGCGATGCAGCCCGGCTCGCTCGGCATGCGCCAGCGCTCGACGCGTGCACCTTTTTCGATGTCGCCGCGCGTCCTGAGAATGGTGCGGCCCGGGATGTCGACCCAGTAGAGCGAGCGCTCCTGTGGATGCCAGAACGGCGATTCGCCGAGTTCGCAAAGACTGTCCGCAAGCGTGATCCACATGCTTTCGATTGTGCACAAAAAAGCCCGCGGCACCGGGGCGCCGCGGGCTTGTCCTTGGGCGCCGCAGGACGCGACGCCAGAGGTGAAGCGATCGCTTACCTGTTGTAGGCCGTCTCGCCGTGGGACGAGATGTCGAGGCCTTCGCGCTCTTCTTCTTCCGTCACCCGCAGGCCGATGGTCAGGTCGGCGATCTTGTACGAAACGTAGGCCACCACGCCCGACCACACCACCGTGAGCGCCACACTCTTGATCTGGATCCAGACCTGCCCGCCCATCGAGAAGGTGTCCGGCGTCAGACCGCCGGTGCCACCCAGGCTTTGCGACGCGAACACGCCCGTCAGGATGGCACCCAGGATGCCGCCGACGCCGTGCACGCCGAACACGTCGAACGCATCGTCCGCGCCCAGCATGCTCTTGAGACCGCTGACGCCCCAGAGGCACACCACCCCGGCGAGGAGGCCGAGCACGATCGAGCCCATCGGCCCGACGAAGCCCGCTGCAGGCGTCACCGCCACCAGTCCGGCCACGGCACCCGAAGCGGCACCCAGCATCGATGCCTTGCCCTTGTGCAGCGCCTCGCCCATGATCCACGACAGGGCCGCAGCTGCGGTCGCGAGCACGGTGTTGACGAACGCCAGGCCGGCCACGGCATTGGCCGCACCCGCCGAGCCGGCGTTGAAGCCGAACCAGCCCACCCACAGCAGCGAGGCACCCACCATCGTCAGCGTGAGCGAATGCGGCGTGAAGGCTTCCTTGCCGAAGCCGATGCGCTTGCCCAGCACGTAGGCGCCGACCAGTCCGGCCACGCCGGCGTTGATGTGCACCACCGTGCCGCCCGCGAAGTCGAGTGCGCCGTCCTTGCCCAGGAGGCCGCCGCCCCAGACGATGTGCGCGATCGGCACATAGCTGAAGGTGAACCACAGCACCGAGAAGAGCAGCACCGCCGAGAACTTGGCGCGTTCGGCGAACGACCCCACGATCAGTGCCACGGTGATGGCCGCGAAGGTGCCCTGGAAGGCCACGAACACGTACTCGGGAATCGTCGTCAAGGCGCCGAAGGTTTCCTGCGTCACGCCTTTCAAGAAGATCTTGTCGAAGCTGCCGAAGAAGTTGCCCTCGCCGACGAACGCCAGGCTGTACCCGTAGATCGCCCAGAGCAGGGTGATCAGCGAGAAGATCACGAACACCTGCATCAGCACCGACAGCATGTTCTTCGAACGACCGAGGCCGCCGTAGAACAGGGCCAGGCCGGGGATCGTCATCATGATGACCAGCAGCGTGGAAGTCAGCATCCACGCCGTGTCGCCGGAGTCGATCTTGGGAGCGGGTGCGGCCGCGGCGGGCGCTGCGGCCGGTGCCGCAGCCGCAGGTGCCGTGGCCGCGGGCGCTTCGGCC
>JAHJOG010000220.1 GCA_018820395.1 Gammaproteobacteria bacterium
CCGGAGGACACGCGCTTCGTGAACTGACTCGTCGCAGCTGTTTGAGTGAAGTGAACGAAGTGAACGCAGCGAGTTCTGCGACGGCCCGACCGCGCGAGCACTGGAGGGAAGCCGCGAAGCGGCCGGCACAGTGAAGCAGTCCCGCCGCACACTGCCCCACGGGCGCTCTTACCAACGAACAAGAACGCTCCTCACGACCCAACGCGGGTCAGCGCCCGACCCTCCTTGTCGAACAGGTGACACCGCTCACCCACCAGAAAGAAGCGCCCCATCTCCCCATGATGCAAGCGCGCAGCACCCGCAAAGCGCCCGTTGACCAGCGTCCCGTCCGCCGCGCGCAAATACATCAGGTGCCCGTCCCCCAACTCCTCGATCACTTCCACCGGCGCCTCCAGAAGCGCGTCGCCCGCCTCCAGCTCCACATGCTCCGGCCGGAAACCCAGCGTGACTTCGTCGCCCACGGCCACTTCGGCGCGGGCCGCCGGCACCTTCAGCGTCACGTCGCCCGGCAGCACCACCGTCACACCGTCGGCGCTCACCTCGGCCGCGCGGCAGTCCAGAAAATTCATGCGCGAGCTTCCGATGAAGCCCGCCACGAACGTGTTGCGCGGTCGCTCGTAGAGCTCGACCGGGCTGCCCACCTGCTCGATCCGTCCCGCGTTCAGCACCACGATCTTGTCCGCCAGCGTCATCGCCTCCACCTGGTCGTGCGTCACGTAGATCATGGTCGTCTGCATCTCACGATGCAGCTTGGCGATCTCGATGCGCATCTGCACGCGCAGGGTCGCGTCCAGGTTCGACAGCGGCTCGTCGAACAGAAACACCTCGGGCTGCCGCACGATCGCGCGGCCGATCGCGACCCGTTGCCGCTGCCCGCCCGACAACTGCCGTGGCAGGCGATCCAACAGCGGCGTCAGCGCCAGCGTCTCGGCGGCATCGCGCACCTTGCGATCGATCTCGTCGCGCGACAGCTTGCGGCCGGTCTCCAGCCCGAAGGCGATGTTGTCGTGCACCGTCATGTGCGGGTAGAGCGCATAGGACTGGAACACCATCGCGATGCCCCTCTCGCGCGGCGCCTTGTCCGTGACGTCCACGCCGCCGATCAGCACCTGGCCGTCGCTCACGTCCTCGAGCCCGGCGACGATGCGCAGCAGCGTCGACTTGCCGCATCCCGACGGCCCGACGAACACGCAGAATTCGCCGGAAGCGATGCTCAGGTCCACCCCGCGGATCGCCTCCTGCCGGTCGAAGCGCTTGCGCACGCCCTTGAGTTCGACGGCCGCCATCAGCGGGTCTCCTTCAAGCGACCGAAGAACGCGTCGAAGCCGTCGAGCTGCAACGACGAGCCCGCCGCCACGCCCTTGAAGCCGTGGCCGTCGAGCGCTTCGATCGCCGGCAGATCGGCCATGGGAAAACTCATGGCATTCGGCCCCAGATTGAAGACCGCGCGCAGGGTCTCGCCCGCTTGCGTGCGCTCGAGACACAGCAGCGGCTCCGGAGCGTCCACGAAGCGGATGCTGCCGCGTTGCAGGGCCGGTTGCGTCGCGCGCCACGCCAGGAAACGGCGGTTGCGCAGCAGCACGGAATCGGGCTGCGCCTCCTGAACCGACACCGCTCGCTGCGCGTGTGCCATCGGCATCGGCAGCCAGGGCGTGCCCGGCGTGAAGCCGCCATGCAATGCATCGGCCTCCCAGGGCATGGGTGTGCGGCAGCCGTCGCGTCCGACGAAGTTGGGCCAGAAGGCGCGGCCGAAGGGGTCTTGCAGCAGCTCGAAAGGAATCTCGGCTTCCGTCAGGCCGAGCTCTTCTCCCTGGTAGATGCAGGGCGTGCCGCGCAGCGACAGCAAGAGGGCCATCAGGAGCGGTGCGGCCCGATCGGCATGCGCCTCCAGGCGCCAACGCGAAATGACGCGCGCGATGTCGTGGTTGGAAAGCGCCCAGCTCGGCCAGCCGTCGCCGATGGCGGCTTCGAACTCTTCGACCACCTTGCGGATGTGCCCCGCCGAAAAGGCGTCGCCGAGCAGGCTGAACGAATAGGCCATGTGCAGCCGCTTGCCGCGTTGCGTGTAGGCGGCTGTGGTGCCCGCGGGGTCGCGGTCGGGGCCGATCTCGCCGACGGCCGAGGTGCCCGGAAACTCGTCGAGCAGTCGCCGGAAGCGTTCGAGAAAGGCGAGGTTCTCGGGCCGCGACTTGTCGTAGAGGTGGTCCTGGTAGCTGTAGGGGTTGGTGACGTGCACGCCCACGGTCTGTCCGCCCGGGCCGAGCGGCGGGTTGTCGCGCAGCAGCGCATCGTGAAAGTAGAAGTTGCTGGTGTCGAGCCTGAAGCCGTCCACGCCGCGATCGAGCCAGAAGCGCACGATGTCGAGCACCGCATCCTGCACCGCAGGATGATGAAAGTTCAGGTCGGGCTGGCTTTCGAGGAAGTTGTGCAGGTAGTACTGACAGCGCCGCGTGTCCCATGCCCACGACGTGCCGCCGAAGAGCGACAGCCAGTTGGTGGGCGGGCCGCCGTCGGGCCGGGCGTCGGCCCACACGTACCAGTCGGCCTTGTCGTTGCTGCGGTTGGCGCGGCTCTCGGTGAACCAGGGATGGCGGTCGGACGTGTGCGAGAGCACCAGGTCGATCATCACGCGCAGGCCGCGCGCATGCGCTTCGTCGAGCAGCGTGTCGACGTCGGCCATGGTGCCGAACATGGGCGCCACCTGGCAGTGGTCGGTGATGTCGTAGCCGAAGTCGACCATCGGCGACACGAAGAAGGGCGAGACCCAGATGGCGTCCACGCCGAGCGCCTTCACGTAGTCGAGCCGCGCGGTGATGCCGGCGATGTCGCCGAGCCCGTCGCCGTTGAGGTCGAGGAAGGAGCGCGGGTAGATCTGGTAGATCACGCCGTCGCGCCACCACTCGATGTTGCCTTCGCCCAGGGGAGCCATTCTCTTGCTCGTCGTCGAGATTGTCGTCATGGGTTCATCCTTTCACGGCCCCCGCCGTGAGCCCGGCGACGATCCTGCGTTGAAACACCAGCACCAGGGCGATGATCGGAACGGTCACCACGACGGACGCGGCCATGATCGGGCCCCAGGGCAGCTCTTGCGAACTGCCGCCGCTCAAGAGCGCGATGGCGACCGGCACCGTGCGCACGTCCGACGACAGCGCGAAGGTGAAGGCAAAGAGAAATTCGTTCCACGCGACGATGAAGGCCAGCAGGCCGGCCGGCACCATCGCGGGCCAGAGCAGCGGCAGGAACACGCGGCGCACGACGAGCAGGGGGCTGGCCCCATCCGCGAAGGCGGCCTCCTCGAGTTCCTTCGGCAGTTCTCGCATGAAGGTGGTCAGCACCCACACGGTGAAGGGCAGCGTCAACACCATGTTGGCGAGGATCAGCCCGGGCAGCGTGTCGTAGAGACCGACGGCCCGGATGAGTTCGAACATGCCCGACAGCACGGCCACCTGCGGGAACATCGACACGCCGAGGATGGTCATCAGCAAGGTGGTGCGCCCGCGAAAGGCGACGCGCCCGAGCGCGTACGAGGCGGTCACGCCCAGCAGCAGCGACAGCGCCACGACGCTGGATGCGACCAAGAGCGAGTTCAGGATGTTCCGCCCGAAGGCCTGCTGCACGAAGATCTGCCGGTAGTTGGTGAGGTCGAGGCGACTCGGCCACAGCGACGGCACGAAGAGCTCCGAGCCGGTGCGCAACGACGACACGATGGCGTAATAGAACGGGAACACCGCGAAGGCGATGATGGACAGGATGAGCAGCACGAAAGCGCCGCGCAGCAGCCAGTGTCGAAGTGTCCGCAGGCTCATCGTGGGTCGCTCCCGTCCAGGCGCAGGCGGCCCAGCTTGATGACCGACACGGTCAGCATGACGATCACCAGGAACAGCAGCGTCGACGCGGCGGAGCCGTAACCGATGTCCTGGAAGTCGACGAGCTGCTGCCGCGCATAGACCGACATCGACATGGTGCTGCGCGAGTTGGACGTGAGCACGTAGATCAAATCAAACACGCGCAGCGCGTCGAGCGCGCGGAAGATGACCGCCACCAGCAATGCCGGCCGGATGAGCGGCAGCGTGACGCGGAAAAACACCCGCACCGGGTGCACGCCGTCGACGCGCGCGGCCTCGTAGCAGTCGCCCGGCAGCATCTGCAACGACGCGAGGATGAGCAGCGCCATGAAGGGCGTCGCCTTCCAGACGTCGACCATGATGACGGCCCAGAGCGCGAGGTCGGGGTCGGCCGTCCAGGCCACCGGCGCATGCAGGATGCCGATGCCCATCAACACGAAATTGAGCACGCCGAACTGGTCGTTGAGCATCCAGGCCCACATCTTGGCCGAGACCACCGTGGGCACGGCCCAGGGAATCAGCACCGCCGCGCGCAACAGCCCGCGCAACGGAAAACGCACGTTGAGCGCGAGCGCGACGATCATGCCCAGCACGGTTTCGAGCGACACCGACACCAGGGCGAACCAGAAGGTGCGCCACACCGCACCCCACCAGTCGGCGTCGGCCAGCACGCCATACCACTCGCCGTCGTCGAACTGGAGGTAGTTGTCGACGCCGACGAAGCGGTAGTTGCCGAGATCGTCGAGGTGCGCATCGGTCAGGCTGAACCAGAGCGTGCGCACCAGCGGCCATCCTGCCACCAGCGCCAACACCACCAGCGTCGGCAGCAGAAAGCGCCAGGCCGCGCGCACGCGCAGGCGGGTCAGGCCGAGCTCACCGGCCATCGTCGCTCCGCAGCCAGCCGCGGCGGCCGAGCCGCTGGAGGTCGTGTTCGAGTCGGGCCAGCGCGGGCCCGGGCTGCTCCCGGCCGGTCAGCACCTGATGCACCGAGTTGGAGAAGGCGCTGGACACGCGGTTGTATTCGCGCCCCGTCACGCGCGAGGGCCGAGCGACGGCCTGCGCGAAGGTCGGGTAGAGCGTGCGGAAAAAGGGGCTGGCCTTCAACACCTCGGGGTCTTCATAGAGCGCGGGCCGCGTCGGGTTGTACGAGGCCGCGATGGCGCGGCGCTTCTGCTCCGCCGCACTCGTCAGGTACATCACGAGGTCGGCCGCCTCGGCGATGTGGCGCGAGTGGCGCGACACCGCGAGGTTCCACCCACCGAGCACGCCCGTGTGCCTGCCGCCTTCGCCACCGCTCGGCAGCGCCACCACGCCGACCTTGCCGCGCACCGGGCTGTCGGCGCCATTGGCCAGCGACCAGGCGTAGGGCCAGTTGCGCATGAACACGGCGTGGCCGGACTGGAACACGCCGCGCGCTTCTTCCTCGGCATAGTTGAGCACGCCCTCCGGCGCGATCTTGCCGATCCAGCCCTGTGCCAGCGACAGTGCGGCTTTCGCGCGCGGGTTGTCGATGGTGACGCCCCCGTCGCCATCGACGATCCGGCCGCCGCCGAAGCTGTCGATCCATTCGAGCGCGTTGACGGTCAAGCCTTCGTACGCGCGCCCCTGAAAAACGAAGCCCCACAGCCCGTCGACGCCGGCGCGGCGCTCGCCGGCCTGGATGGTCTTGGCGGCATCGGTCATCTGCTGCCAGGTCGTCGGCACGGCGATGCCGTACTTGTCGAGCAGGTCCTGGCGATAGAACAGCACGCCGGCGTCGGTGTAGAAGGGCATCGCCACCAGCTTGCCGTCGACCGTGTTGTTGGCGACGATCGATCGGAAGTGCGCGTCCTGCGCGCCCTTGGCATAGGGCGCAAGATCCACCAGGTTGCGCGCCAGGATGCCGGGCCAGACCACGTCGATCTGGTAGACGTCGATTTCCGGGCTGGCGCCGGCCAAGAGCTGCTGATAGAGCGCGAGCCGCTCGGTGGCTGAATTGGGCGTCGACACGATGCGCACGCTGTGGCCGGACTGCTGCGCCCACGCCTCGGCGCCCTGCTTGCAGAGCTCGAGTTCGCGGCCGACCGCGCCGCACGAGATCGACAGCTCGACCGCGCGCGCAGGCGGCGTCCACACCGCCAGACTGCCAAGCACGGCCAGGGCCGCCCACGCGCACGCCGCGCGCAGGCGCTGCATGACGGGGCGGGGTGCGGGATTCATCTTTGAACGGGCTCAGGCAATGCTTCGATGGCCGCGAGGGCGGGCAGTCTGCGCTGCCAAGCATGGATGGATCCGGACCAGTCTAGCAAACGCGTTTTCGGCACCGGGGCCGCATGACAGAATCGATCGGACATGCTGAATCGAGGCTCTCCCTTTCCCCTGGGTGCGACACCCGATCCCCACGGCGTCAACTTCGCACTGGCAGCGCCTCATGCCACCGCGGTGGACCTGTGCCTGTTCGACCGCGACGGTCTGGGCGAACAGCAGCGCCTCAGGTTGCCGGCCTGCACCGACGGCGTGTGGCACGGCGCGCTCCCCGGCGCGCGGCCCGGGCTCGTGTATGGCTGGCGCGTGCACGGCCCGTGGGCGCCGCACGAAGGCCATCGCTTCAACCCGTCGAAGATGCTGCTGGACCCGTACGCGCGAGAGATCGTCGGGCAGTACGCGGGCCAGCCGAGCTTCGTCGGGCACGACCCGGACGACCCGCGAAAGCCCGACCGTCGCGACACCGCGTCGATCGCCCTCAAGGCGCGCGTCGCGGCGCCGCCGTCGTTCGGGCCGGTGCAGCGTCCGCGCATCGCGCCCGAAGACCGCGTGATCTACGAACTCCACGTGCGCGGCCAGACGCGGCTGCACCCGCAGGTCCCGCCCGAGCTGCGCGGCAGCTACGCCGGGCTGGCCGAGCCAGCGGTGCTCGATCACCTGCAACGGCTCGGCGTGACCACGCTGAGCCTGATGCCGGTGCAGCACCGCGCCGACGAAGAACGGCTGCAGCGAATGGGGCTCAGCAACTACTGGGGCTACACCACCATCGGCTGGTTCGCGCCCGAGGCGCGCTACTGGAGCGGCCGCCCCGGCAGTTCGCCGGCCGGCGAGTTTCGCGCCATGGCCGACGCGGTGCATGCGCGCGGCATGGAGGTGGTGATCGACGTGGTCTACAACCACAGCGCCGAAACCGACGAGCTGGGCCCGACGCTCAGCCTGCGCGGCGTGGACAACGCGCTGTACTACCGCCTGCGCCAGGACGACCGCGCGCTCTACGAGAACTGGACCGGCTGCGGCAATTGCCTCGACTTCCGCGAGCCGCGCGTGGTGCAGCTCGCCATGGACAGCCTGCGCTTCTGGATGAACGAGCTGGGCGTGGACGGCTTTCGCTTCGACCTGGCACCGATCCTGGCGCGCACCGGCGGGCCGGCGAGCGAGCGCTTCGACCCGCGCGCGCCGTTTCTCGCTGCCATCGCGCAAGACCCGACCCTCTCGCGGGCCCTGCTCATCGCCGAACCCTGGGACATCGGGCCCGACGGCTACTGCCTCGGGCGCTTTCCGGCGGGCTGGCTCGAATGGAACGACCGCTTCCGCGACACCCAGCGCTCGTTCTGGCTGCATGCCGGCGCCGGGCGCGGCGAGTTCGCACACCGGCTGCTCGCATCGAGCGGCGACTTCGACCGCGGCGGCCGGGCGCCGTGCGCCAGCGTCAATTTCGTGACCGCGCACGACGGCTTCACGCTCCGCGACCTGGTCAGCTACGACGAGCGCCACAACCTCGCCAATGGCGAAGGCAACCGCGACGGCAGCAGCAGCAACCACAGCCGCAACTTCGGCGTGGAAGGCGACACGGACGACCCGGCCGTGCAGACGGCGCGCCGCCGCGCGCAGCGCACGCTGCTCGCCGCCCTGATGTTCTCGCAAGGCACGCCGATGATCCTGGCCGGCGACGAGATCGGCCACACCCAGCGCGGCAACAACAACGCCTACTGCCAGGACAACGAGACCACCTGGCTGCCGTGGGACAGCGCGGACGCCGCGCTCACCCGCTACGTCGCCCGGCTCGCGACCCTGCGGCGGCGGGCGGTGCCGCTTCGCCGTGCCGACTGGTGGCCGTCTGCCGCGCAGCACGGCTTGCGCTGGATAGCCCCCGAAGGCCATCTGCTCGACCCGGCGGAATGGCAACGTGCCGACACCCACGCGCTGGCGCTGCTCTTCGACATAGCGCCGTCCGAAGGTGGCGATCGCTGGCTGCTCCTGGTCAACGCGGATGCGCACGACGTGACGTTCACGCTCCCGCCCGGGCGGTGGCTGTGCGAACTCGCCAGCGACGAGATCGACCAAGAAAACGACCCCGATGACGGCACACCGCTTCCCGAGCTCTCCGCACAGGTGCAGGTGCCCTCGCGCAGCCTGTGGCTCGCGCGATCGGAAGCGCAAGACGGTGCTACGCTGACGAACCCAGACCCTTCGACCCACGGCGGAGACAGAACATGAAGAACATGAACGACAGCCCGTCGGCCCATCTCCCGCTCCAGGCCCATCAACTCGTCCGACGCACCATCGCGCTCGTGCTGGCAGGCGGCCGGGGATCGCGGCTCAAGCAACTGACCGACCGGCGCGCCAAGCCGGCGGTGTATTTCGGCGGCAAGTTCCGCATCATCGACTTCGCGCTGTCCAACTGCCTCAATTCGGGGATTCGGCGCATGGCCGTGGTCACGCAGTACAAGTCGCACTCGCTGATGCGCCACCTGCAGCGCGGCTGGAGCTTCCTGCGTGCCGAGCTGAACGAGATGGTCGACGTGCTTCCCGCGCAGCAGCGCGTCGGCGACGAGCACTGGTACCGCGGCACGGCCGACGCGGTCTACCAGAACCTCGACATCATCCAGACCCGCTCCACGCCGCACGACTACGTGGTCGTATTGGCCGGCGACCATGTCTACAAGATGGACTATTCGCTGATGGTGAAGGACCATGCCGAGCGCGGCCTGGGCTGCACCGTCGGCTGCATCGAGGTGCCGCGCATGGAAGCGACCGCGTTCGGCGTGATGGCGGTCGACAGCGAGCGGAACATCACCGCCTTCCTCGAAAAGCCCGCCGATCCGCCGGCCATGCCGGGCAAGTCCGACGTGGCGCTTGCCAGCATGGGCATCTACGTGTTCGATTCCGAGTACCTCTACCAGCTGCTCGAACAGGACGCCGCCAACCCGGACTCCGAGCACGACTTCGGCAAGGACATCATTCCGCGCGCCGTGGCCGAGGGCCGCGCGCTGGCGCATCCCTTCGGCATGTCCTGCGTCACCAGTGGACCGCCCGAAGCCGCCAAAGCGTACTGGCGCGACGTAGGCACGATTGATGCATTCTGGGCAGCCAATCTCGACCTGGCGTCCGTCACCCCGGAACTCGACATCTATGACACCGACTGGCCCATCTGGACCTACCAACGCCAACTCCCGCCGGCCAAGTTCGTGGTCGACCTGAACGGCAACAACGGCATGACCGTCAACACCATCGTCTCCGGAGGCTGCATCGTCACAGGCTCCAAGGTGAGCAGCTCGGTGCTGTTCTCCGGCGTGCGCATCGATTCCTTCTCGGAGATCGACCAGGCCGTGCTGCTGCCGGACGTCGAGGTCTGCCGCGGCGCCAAGCTGCGCAAGGTCGTGGTCGATCGCGGCTGCGTCATTCCCGAAGGCATGGTGGTCGGTGCCGATCCGGCGGCCGACGCAGCCCGCTTCGAGCGCACCGAATCCGGCGTCGTGCTCATCACGCGCGAGATGCTCAAGCGCCTGCAGGCGTCGTGACACCGGATTCGATGAAGGTCCTGCAAGTCAGCGCCGAATTCTTTCCGCTCCTCAAGACCGGCGGGTTGGCCGACGTCGCCGGCGCGCTGCCGCTGGCGCTGGCGGACGTGGGGCAGGACGTGCGGGTGCTGCTGCCCGGGTTTCCGTCCATCCGGGCCGGCGTGGCGGACGCGCTGCCGGTCGCCGAATTCGACACGCCGTGGGGACAGCGGGTGCTGCTGAGGCTCGGGCACATCTCAGTCGGGGAGCGCCAAGTGGCGGCCTATGTCATCGACGCCCCGGCACTCTACGACCGGCCGGGCAATCCGTATGAAGATGCCCACGGCCAGCCGTATGGCGACAACCACCGCCGCTTCGCCTTGCTGGGCTTCGCGGCGGCGCGGCTTGCCGCCGGGCTCGACGGCGCCTGGCGACCCAAGGTGGTGCACGCACACGACTGGCATGCCGCACTGGCGCCCGCGTACATGGCCTTCGACGGGTCGATCCATCGCGGCGACGCGGCGAGCGTTTTCACCGTGCACAACCTCGCCTTCCAGGGTCTCTTCGATCACGGCCACTTCCTCGAACTCGGCCTGCCGCATTCGGCCTTCGACATCAATGGCGTCGAGTTCTACGGCCACCTGTCGTTCATGAAGGCGGGTCTCTTCTACGCCGACCGGCTGACCACCGTGAGTCCGACCTACGCGCTCGAAATCCAGACGCCCGAGCAAGGCTGCGGACTGCAGGGCCTGCTGCGCGGGCGATCGCGCCAGCTCACAGGCATTCTCAATGCCGTGGACGAGGCGGTCTGGAATCCCTCGACCGACGCGCTGTTGCCCGCTCGCTTCGATGTGGACCGTCCGGCAGGCAAGGCGCAGTGCAAGGCCGAACTCCAGGCCCAGCTCGGGCTGGCCGTGCGGCCCGACGCGCCGCTGTTCACGGTCATCAGCCGCCTGACCGAGCAGAAAGGACTGCATCTGGTGCTCGAAACGCTCGACACGCTGATCGGCCTGGGCGGCCAGCTCGCGCTGCTCGGCACCGGCGTGCCGCACCTCGAAGCCGCGTTTCGCGAGCGCGCCGCCGCCGCACCCGGTTCGGTGAGCGCGACCATCGGCTACAGCGAAGCGCTGGCGCACCGGCTGATGGGCGGCGGCGACGCGATCCTGGTCCCCTCGATGTACGAACCGTGCGGTCTGACACAGATGTACGGCCTCAAGTACGGTAGTCTTCCATTGGTACACCGCGTGGGCGGACTCGCCGATACCGTGGTCGATTCAACGCCCGACGCCCTGTCCGGCGGTTCGGCCACCGGGTTCGTGTTCGATCGCTTCGACGCGGAAGGTTTCACCGGCGCCCTGCGCCGCGCCTTCGAGCTGTACACGCGCGCCGCCGACTGGCAGCGCGTACGCGACACCGCAATGCGCCAGCACGCTGACTGGCACACCGCGGCCACCCGGTACCTGAACGTCTACGAGGAAGCGCTGCAATGAGTGCACAAACCATTCAACCCGTCGAACCCCCGGCCGCCATCAAGGAATTCGCCTACGACCATCCCGACCGCGACGTGGCCGCCTTCAAGCGCGCGGTCGCCAACAAGCTGATCTACGCCGTCGGCAAGGACCCGGTGGCCGCGAGCCAGGACGATTGGCTGCACGCCACCGCCTACGCGGTGCGCGACCAGCTCGTCGAACGCTGGATGACCACCACCCGCGCGAGCTACCAGCAAGACCTGAAGCGCGTGTACTACATGTCGATGGAATTCCTCATCGGCCGCACCTTCACCAACGCGCTGCTGGCGGCGGGCCTCTACGAGACCGTGCGCGACGCGCTCGCCGACTTCGGCGTGGAAATGGAAGCGCTGGCCGAACGTGAACCCGACGCGGCGCTCGGCAACGGCGGCCTGGGCCGGCTCGCGGCGTGCTTCCTCGATTCGATGGCGACGCTCGGCGTGCCGGGCTTCGGCTACGGCATCCGCTACGAATACGGCATGTTCCGTCAGAAGATCGTCGAAGGTCAGCAAGTCGAGACGCCGGACTACTGGCTCACGCGCGGCAACCCGTGGGAATTTCCGCGGCCCGAAGTCAACTACCGCGTGCGCTTCGGCGGCTACGTGCAGAAGCGCGAGGGGCCACGCGAAAGCAAGGACTCGGGTTCCGGCGCGGCCGACTGGATCGACACGCACGACGTGCTGGCCGTGGCCTACGACACGATCATTCCCGGCTTTGGCACGCAGGCCACCAACACGCTGCGCCTGTGGTCGGCGCGCGCCACCGAGGAGATCGACCTGTCGGCCTTCAACCGCGGCAACTACATGGCGGCGGTCGAGAGCAAGAACCACTCCGAGAACGTGTCACGCGTGCTGTACCCCGACGACTCCACGCCGTCCGGCCGCGAACTGCGCCTGCACCAGGAGTATTTCTTCGTGAGTGCGAGCGTGCAGGACCTGCTGCGACGCTACCTGCGCACGCACAACAGCTTCGATCAACTGCCCGACAAGGTCAGCATCCATCTGAACGACACCCACCCGGTGCTCGCGGTGCCGGAGCTGATGCGGCTCCTGATCGACGAGCACGGCCTGTCGTGGGACACCGCCTGGGCGCACACGCAGAAGGTGTTCAGCTACACCAACCACACGCTCATGCACGAGGCGCTGGAAACCTGGCCGGTCGAGATGCTGAGCCGCATCCTGCCGCGCCACCTGCAGATCATCTACGACATGAACGCGCGCTTTCTCGCCAAGGTGACGCAGGCGCAAGGCGCGGCGCACGACGTCGAGCTGCTGCGCCGGCTGTCGCTGGTCGACGAATCGGGCGAGCGACGCGTGCGCATGGCCTACGTCGCCGTGCTGGCGAGCCACTCGGTCAACGGCGTGTCGGGCCTGCATTCGGAGCTGATGAAGCAATCGATCTTTGCCGACTTCGCGAAGCTCTTTCCGGAACGCTTCAACAACAAGACCAATGGCGTCACGCCGCGGCGCTGGCTGGCGCAGGCGAATCCGCCGCTCGCTTCGCTGCTCGACCGCCGCATCGGCAAAGGCTGGCGGCGCGACCTGACGCAGCTCGCCACGCTGCGGCCGATGGCCGAGCAGCCCGCGTTCCTGCGCGCCTTTCGGCACGCCAAGCGCGAGAACAAGTTGCGCCTCGCGAACTGGATCGAGCAGAACATGCACATCCTGGTCGACACCGACGCGATGTTCGACGTGCAGGTCAAGCGCATCCACGAATACAAGCGGCAGTTGCTCAACGTGCTGCACGTGATCCGGCGCTACCAGCGCATCGTCGACACCATCGAGTCGGGCAAGCCCTGCGACATGGTGCCGCGCGTCGTGATCTTTGCCGGCAAGGCGGCTTCGGCCTACCAGGTCGCCAAGCTGGTGATCCGGCTGATCAACGACGTGGCCTTCACCATCAACAACGACGAGCGCATCGGCAAGCTGCTGAAGGTGCTGTTCCTGCCGAACTACAGCGTGAGTCTGGCCGAGGTGATCATGCCGGCGGCGGACCTGTCCGAGCAGATCTCGACCGCAGGCACCGAGGCCTCGGGCACCGGCAACATGAAGTTCGCGCTCAACGGCGCGCTCACCATCGGCACGCTCGACGGCGCCAACGTCGAGATGAAGGAAAGCGTCGGCGACGACAACATCTTCATCTTCGGCAACACCACGCCGCAGGTGGCGGACATCCGCTCCGGCGGCTACCAGCCGCACGACATCTACCAGTCCAACCCGGAGCTGAAGCGCGTGCTCGATGCCATCCGCAGCGGCGCGTTCTCGCCTTCGGAGCCCGGCCGCTACCAGGGCATCTTCGACGCGCTGGTGAACTGGGGCGACCACTACCTGCTGCTGGCCGACTACGCGAGCTATGTCGAAACGCAGGACAAGGTCGACGCGCTCTACCGCGACGCCGACGCCTGGACGCGCAAGACCATCCTGAACGTGGCGGGCATGGGGGAGTTCTCGTCGGACCGCACCATCGCGCAGTACGCCCACGAGATCTGGCACACCACGCCGGTGTCGATCCCGCGCTGAGCGCGGCGCCGGATCGCTGGGGCCCCAGGCGGCCACCGCGCGGTCCGGCTCAGGGCTTCCTGGCCGGAGGCTGCGTCACGAAGCCAACGCGGCTCAGGCCGGCCTTGTTTGCGATGCCCATCAGTGCGACCACGCGGCCATAGGGCACGGTCTCGTCGGCGCGCAGCTGGACTTCGGTGTCGCGGCTCGCCGCAGCCGACTGCGCCAGACGCGTCGCCAGCTCGGCGTCGGTCACCGGGCGATCGTCCAGAAAGACCTTGCCCGCGGCATCGACCGACAGGCTCACGAAGCGCGCCGTGTCGGCGGCCGCGCCGGCGTCGGAGCGCGGCAGGTCGAGCTTGATCGAACTCGCCATGAGCGGTGCGGTGATGATGAAGATCACCAGCAAGACCAGCATCACGTCCACCAGCGGCGTGACATTGATGTCGGACAAAGGCCGCTGGCCGCCCGCGCCGGTCGCGCGGCTGCCGCTCGCCGGACCGCTGCCAAGAGAACTTCGGCCGAACGCCATTCGAAACCTGCTCAGACCGGCATCGCCCGCGCAGGCGGCAACGGAAGCTCTTTGGCCGGCGCCTCTCCGAGCGCGCCGAGCAGGTCGTGCGCGAAGCCTTCCAGCTCCGCTTCGATGCGACCCACCACGCGGCCGAAGACGTTGTACGCGAGCACGGCAGGAATCGCGACCGCGAGGCCGAAGGCGGTCATGACGAGCGCTTCACCGACGGGGCCGGCCACCTTGTCGATGGTGAACCCGCCGGACTCGCGCGCAATGGCGACCAGCGCGCCATGGATGCCGAGCACCGTGCCGAGCAGGCCGACGAAAGGAGCGGTCGCGCCGACGGTGGCCAGCAGGATCTGCCCGGACTGCAATCGGCGCAATGCCGCATGCAGTGCGTTGCGAAGGGCGCGCGTCAGGCGTTGATGGCGGTCGACGGCGCCGTCGAGGGTGGCGGCATCCGGAGCGGCCGCGAGGTTGCGCACGGCGCTCACCGCGGGCCAGACCAGCGATGCGCGGTCGAGCGCCCGGAGCCGCCGCTCCGCATCGCCGAGCGACGTGGCCCGCCAGAATTCGGCAATGCTCGCCAGCACGTTGCGCGTGCCGCCGCGCAGCAGCCAGGCCTTCCAGAGAATCACCACCCAGCTCGCCACCGACATCACCAGAAGCAGTGCGGCAACGCCTTGCCCGACGCCATCGAGATTCATGACACCCGCGGGCCGACGGTCATTTCAGACCGAGGACGTCGAACATGTCGAAAAGGCCCGCCTGCTTGTCGGCCAGGAACCGGACGGCTCGGACGCTGCCCTGGGCATAGGTCGCTCGGCTCGCCGACTTGTGGGTGATCTCGATGCGCTCGCCGATGCCGGCGAACAGCACCGTGTGGTCGCCCACGATGTCGCCGCCGCGGATGGTCGAGAAACCGATGGTGGAAGGATCGCGTTCGCCCGTGACGCCTTCGCGTGCGTAGACCGCGCACTGCTTGAGGTCGCGCCCCAACGCCTCGGCGATGACCTCGCCCATCTTGAGCGCGGTGCCCGACGGCGCGTCGACCTTGTGGCGGTGGTGCGCTTCGATGATCTCGATGTCGTAACCCGTGGAAAGCGCCTTGGCGGCCATTTCGAGCAGCTTGAGCGTGACGTTGACGCCCACGCTCATGTTGGGCGCCATGACGATCGCGATGTCGCGCGCCGCATCGGCGATCTCGGCCTTCTGCGCGTCGCTGAAGCCGGTGGTGCCGATCACCATCTGCACGCCGAGTTCGCGGCACACGGCCAGATGGGCGAGCGTGCCTTCGGGGCGCGTGAAATCGATCAGCACCTGCGCATTGCCAAGGCCCGCGCGCAGGTCGGCCACGATGGGCACGCCGCTCGCAGCGCCGAGGAACGCGCCGGCATCGCTGCCGATGTTCGGTCTGTCGGCGACGTCGAGCGCGCCGGCCAGACGGCAATCGTCGGCGTCGCGAAGCGCCTCGATGAGCATGCGCCCCATGCGCCCCGATGCACCGGCGACGGCCACCCGCCGCAATGCGCCGGAAGAGGAAGTGATAGGTTCAGTCACGCTTTGGACCTCGTGCATGGCCGGCTCTCCCGGCGGGAACGCGCTCAGCGCGTCAATTCGAGCGGCGGATAGCTCGCCGGCAGCGGCGGCACTGGCGCGGACGGCGCAGCATCGGACTGCTTGTCCTTGCCCGGCTCGAACTTCTTGAGCTGGTCTTCGCTGGCTTCGAGCTTGGGCGGCTTGCTGGAGATCTTGCGGCTGTCGACGGCGGCGACGAATTCTTCCTCGCTGGGCATCGGATCGCCTTCGAAACGGTCGAGGCGCTCGCCCTTGAAAAAGACGGTGAGCCGGCGCTTCTGCGGCTCGACGCCCTGCCGGCGGATGGTGAAGACGTAGTCCCAGCGGTCGTTGTGGAACACGTCGGACAAGAGCGAAGTGCCGAGGATCTCTCGCACCTGCTGGCGCGACATGCCGGGCTTGAGCGCGTCGACCTGTTCCTTGGAGACGAAATTGCCCTGAACCACCTCGACCTTGTATGGCGTGATCGCAGAGAGCATCTCGCGCGAGCGCTCACTGAAACTGCTGCAGGCCACCAGGCTCAGGCTTGCTGCGGCAAATGCAGCAAAAAGGCAGGGACGCCATTTCGAGATGTCAGGCATGGGCAGGGGCACCAGGGGGAGCGATATGATCAGGGCATTGTAGCGGCTGGCCCCTTGCAGGCCCCCCTGCCGCCCGACCGCCTCGGGAGCACCATGGGCAACATCGACGAACTCAAGAACACCGGCCTCAAGGCCACGCTTCCGCGCCTCAAGATTCTCGAGATCTTCCAGCACGGTGAGCAGCGGCACATGACGGCGGAAGACGTCTACCGCGTGCTTCTCAACGATCATTCCGACATCGGCCTGGCGACGGTGTACCGCGTGCTCACGCAGTTCGAGCAGGCAGGCATCCTGGAGCGCAGCCATTTCGAGAGCGGCAAGGCCGTCTACGAACTCAACGAAGGCAAGCACCACGACCACCTGATCTGCACCGCCTGCGGCAAGGTCGAGGAGTTCTACGACGCCGAGATCGAGCGGCGGCAGCAATTGGTGGCGACCGAAAAGAACTGGATCCTGCAGGACCACGCCATGTCGCTCTACGGCCTGTGCGGCGACTGCGTCGCCAAGCGCTGAACCACCGCGGACCGCCGCGCGCGCGGGCGGCGCCTCAATCGTCCTTGCCGCTCTCCATGGCCTTGTGGTGGCGGGCGACGAAGTCTGCATAGGTGTCGATGCCGCGCAATTGCAGAATCGAATTGCGCACCGCAGCCTCCACCAGCACGGCGATGTTGCGGCCTGCCACCACCTGGATCACCACCTTGCGGACCGGGATGCCGAGCACGTCCTGCGTGAGCGGCACCGACGGCATGCGCTCGTAATCGCGCTCGAAGCTGTCGCGCCGCACGAGGTGCACGATCATCTTCAGCCGCATCTTGCGCCGCACCGCGGTCTCGCCAAAGATGGCGCGGATGTCCAGGAGGCCGATGCCGCGCACTTCGAGCAGGTTCTGCAACAGGTCGGGGCAGCGGCCTTCGAGCGTGTTCTGGTTGATGCGGTAGAGGTCGACGGCGTCGTCGGCCACCAACCCGTTGCCGCGCGAAATGAGTTCCAAACCGAGTTCGCTTTTGCCGAGGCCCGACTCGCCCGTGATCATCACGCCCATTCCGAGGATGTCCATGAACACGCCGTGCATCGACGTGCGTTCGGCGAAGTGCTTGGACAGGTAGGCACGCAGCAGGTCGATGACAAAAGCGGACGATTCGCGCGTGGCGAAGAGCGGCAGTTGCGCCCTTTCGCAGATCGACAGCAGCGCATCGGGGGCCTGCTGGCCGTCGGCGAGCACCAGCATCGGCGGCTCGAGCGTCACGATGCGCGCGATGCGCCGCTCGCAATCCGCCGCCGTGCCCCGGGTGAGATAAGCGACCTCGCGTGCACCCAGGATCTGCACACGGTTCGGATGGATGTAGTTGAGGTAGCCGACCAGATCTGCCGCCGACTGGGCGCGACTGATCACTTCAGATTCGAACTGCCGTTCGGAGGCGCCCAGCCCGGCCAGCCATTCCCAGCGCAGCGAGCCGCGGAACTCCTCGAACATCGCATCGGCGCTGATGACGGTGGGCTTCATGCGATCAATGGACTCAGCGAATGAAACGGCTGTGCGGTCGGCCCGAAACGGCTGGCACGCCGCGGCGAGCGCACTGCACTGCCACGGCCATCCGATTCAAATTCAGGCCACTTGGGCTGACTGCCATCCGGAAATCAGCGCGTGAAGCTTGGCGGCGTCGGAGCTGGACTTGATCTGCTCGCGCAGATTGGCGTCGCTCAGGAGTTCGGCGATCTCGGACAGGATCTCGAGATGCTTCTGGGTGGCGGCTTCGGGCACCAGCAGGAAGATGAGCAGCACCACCGACTGTTCGTCGGGCGCGTCGAACCCGATGGGGCTGGACAGCTGGAACACCGCGGCCATCGGCGCCTTGAGCCCCTTGATGCGGCCGTGCGGAATGGCCACGCCGTGACCCAGACCGGTGGACCCCAGGCGCTCGCGCGCGAACAGGCTGTCGGTGACGAGTGCGCGGCTCAGGCCATGGAGGTTCTCGAACAGCAGACCCGCTTCTTCGAAAGCGCGTTTCTTGCTTGTGACGTCGACGCTCACGAGCACTTGAGCGGGCGGCAGGATGGACGCAAGTCGGTTCATGTTGGGGCAGGGCGGGGGCGATTATGCACCTCCTCTGTAAAAGTCACAGCAAGTCTTCGAGCCGAGCGCAAGGGGAGTTCCACGGAAGCCACACGATTTCACGCGGATGCGGAGCTCTTCCGCGTCGCCTCGGGCACGGCCCGGCGGACGGCCCCCAGCACGCGCTCCAACGCCGGACTGGGCTCCTGCGCATCCCAGATCATGCCGACCGGGCCGACGTCGTACTTGAGCCGCAGCGGCAGAATCGCCAACCCCCCTTGCTGCCGATAGCGCCGCGCTGCGGCGCCGGACATCACGCCGACGCAGTCGGTCTGGCTCATCAGCACCTGGATCAGGGTGCCGGAAGCCGATTCGATCCAGGGCAGCGGCACCGGCAGGCCGCGATCCAGGAAGGTCGAGTCGATGGCGCGGCGCAGCGCGGTGTTCGCGGGCGGAAGGATCCAGGGGTGGCTTGCGGCAGATGGCCAATCGACTCGCGCAGCGGACACCAGCGGATGGGCGCGTCCGACCACGACGCAGTGCGGGTCTTTGAACAGCGACTCCGACCGCACTTGCCGCCCGAATGCCCGCTCGTCGAGCCGCCCCAGGATGACGTCCAGCTCGCGCCGCTCGAAGCGCGCCCACAAACCGAGCGCGATGTCTTCCACCACGTCGATCTGCAGCGGCTCGGGCTCTGCCTTGAGGCTGCGGATGGCCGCCGGGAGCAACGCGACGCTCGCCACCGGCATCGCGCCGATGCGCACCACGCCCAGCGTGCCGGCCGCGACGGCCTGCAGTTCCTGCTGCAACTGGTGCGAATCGGCGACCATC
>JAHJOG010000221.1 GCA_018820395.1 Gammaproteobacteria bacterium
AGACCCCGGACAGGACAGGACAGGCCGATGTTGCGCTGGCTGATCGTGGTGGTTCTCGCGCTGGTCCTGATGAGCGGACTGACGCAATGGCTGCGGCGTTTCGGCTTCGGGCGCCTTCCCGGCGACTTTGAATTCCGGGCGTTCGGCCGTGACTGGCAATTGCCCATCGCCAGCACCGTGCTGCTCAGCACGATCGCTGCATTGATTGCGAAATGGATCTGACATGAATCAACCCCCTGACTCGCTGCGCTCGTTTCCCCCCGAGGGGGGAGGTCAGTTCCTTCGGCACGGCCGTGCGGAGCTGACATGAGAGCGTGCGTCGACATCGGCGGGACCAAGGTGGCGGTGAGCCTGTCGAGCGCCAGCGATGCGCCGCTCGCCGGCCGCATCAGCGAGCCGACAGCCAAGGAAGGCGACAACGACGCCGTCGCGCGGCAGATCCTGCGCATGGTGGGCGAAGCCTGCGAGGCGCAGGGCATCGACGAGCGCGCGATCGACGCCGTCGGCATCTCGTCGGCCGGGCCGTTCGAGCTGCGCGACGGCATGATCGAACTGGCCACGCCCAACATCTGCGGCGGCATCGCGGGACCGGAGCGCGGGCTGCCCAACACCTGGCTCACGGCCATTCTCGAAGCGCCCCTCCGCCAACGCTTCGGCCGGGTGCGCATCGAAAACGATGCGGTCGCGGCGCTCGAAGCCGAGCGCCGCTGGGGCGCGCTCCAGGGCCTCGACCATTGCGCCTACGTCACCTGGAGCACGGGCGTCGGCGTGGGTCTGTGCGTCGACGGCCGCGTGCTGCGCGGCAAGAACGGCAACGCCGGCCATGCGGGCCACTCCTTCACGGCCGATGGCGACGCGGATGCCTTGTGCGGCTGCGGCAACGTGGGCGATGTCGAGGGGCTTGCGGCGGGCAACGCGCTGGCGCGCCGCTTCGGGCGCTCGGCTGCCGACCTGTTCGCCGCCGCACAGAGCGGCGAGGCGAAGGCGCTGGGCACGATCGACGAAGCATGCCGCGTGGTGGGCCGCCTGCTCTACAACCTGATCGTCACGCTGGACCTCGAGGGCATCAGCCTGGGTGGCAGCGTGTTCCTGAACAACAGCGAACTGCTGCTGCCGCGGTTGCAGGCGCAGATCGACGGAAGGCTGGAAGCATTGACCCGCAAGGTGCGGCTGGTGCCGGCGGGTCTGGGAGACAAGGTCGGTGACTACGCGGCGCTCGCGCTGCTCGACTGAGGCCGCGGCCGATCAGCGCTCGCTGGCCGCTTCGCGCAGCGCGTCGAGGAACGATCGCCGCCACCAGTGCACGTCCTGTTCGCGCACGCAGGCCAGGAGCTTCGCGTGGCGCGCGCGGCGTTCTTCGAGCGGCATGCGCAGTGCCTGCTGCATGATCTCCGCCGTGCCGTGGGTGTCGTAGGGGTTCACCAGCAACGCGTCTTTCAGCTGTTCGGCCGCGCCGGCAAAGCGCGACAGCACCAGCACGCCGGGGTTGCCTGGGTCTTGCGCCGCAACGTATTCCTTGGCGACCAGGTTCATGCCGTCGCGCAATGGTGTCACCAACCCGATCGACGATGCGCGGCACAGGCCCGGCACGCGTCGGCGCGCGACCATGCGGTGGATGTAGCGCACCGGCATCCAGTCGAGTTCACCGTAGTCACCGTTGATGGCGCCGCAGAGCGATTCGAGTTCGCGCCGGATGTCGCTGTAGGCATCGACCGTTTCGCGCGTGGGCGATGCGATCTGGATCAGCGTCGCGCTGCGCCGGTTCTCCGGGTAGTTGGCGAGCAGTTCGCGAAATGCTCGCACGCGCTGCGGAATGCCCTTGGAATAGTCGAGCCGATCGATGCCCAGCATCAGTCGGCGGCTGGAATATTCGCGCGTCATGGTCTCGTACATGTCGCGCGACTCCTTGGTCTGCCCCAGGACGGCGAACTCGTCGACGTCGATGCCGATCGGAAACGCGTTGCAGCTCACCGTCTGGCCGTAGGCGCGATAGAGATGATCGCCGACGCATTCGCCATGCGCCTCGTTGACCACGTAGTGCTCGAAGTGCTCGACGTCCTGACGCGCCTGGAAGCCGATCAGGTCGTAGGCGAACAACGAGCGCATCAGCCATTCGTGCTGCGGCACGGCGGCGATGATGATCTGCGGCGGCAGCGGGATGTGCAGGAAGAAACCGATGCGCTGCTTGCACCCCATCGCGCGCAGTTCGGCAGCCAGCGGGATCAGGTGGTAGTCGTGCACCCAGATGACGTCGTCGTCCTTCAGGAGCGGCAGCAGCTTGCGTGCGAACAGCTGATTGACGCGCCGGTAGCCGCCGATGAAGCCGGCTTCGAAGTGCGCCAGGTCGAGGCGGTTGTGGAACACCGGCCACAACACGTCGTTGCTGTAGCCCATGTAGTAGCTGTCGTGGTCTTCGCGCGAAAGGTCGAGGGTCGCGAGTGTGACCTTGCCGGCCTGATGCTTGCGCAGTTCGCCCTCGCCCGTGGGGCCGTCGGGAATCACCGTGCCGCTCCAGCCGAACCAGAGTCCGCCGGTCTGCTGCAGGCTTTCGCCCACCGCCACGGCCAGGCCTCCGGCCGCCGGCTTGCGTGGATCGGCGACGCGGTTGGAAACGACCACCAGCCGGCTCATGACGTTGCGCTCCCCTGGGTCAGAGAGTCGCGCGTCGTGCGCAGCCAGTCGAGAACGGCCATCGACGATTCGAGCCGATGCGTCGCCAGGCTGGGCCCCGCGCCGACCTTGATCGCCACGCCACCCGCCGGCTGCACCACAGCGAAGCCGGTTTCGTCGGTCGTGTCGTCGCCGGCAAACACAGGCACCCGGCCAGCGAACGGCGCTTCTCTCATGAAGCTTTGGATGGCGCTGCCCTTGTTGATGCTCGCCGGCTTGATCTCGAAGACGAACTTGCCATGGATGAGCTCGAACTGAGGTCGGCCGGTCAACGCGCTTTCCATGACGGCGCGGCACACAGACTCCAGCTCGGGTGCGGACCGATAGTGCAGCGAAACACCGGAATGCTTGGGCTCGACCAGCAGGCCCGGGTGCTCGCGCGCGAGTGCTTCGGCAACGCCCACGATGGGTGCCGGATCGAAGGCCGGCCGCTCCTGCATCTGCCCGCGCGCATCCCGACGCTGCACACCGTGCTCGCCCGCGACGGGCAGGCGAAGCGGATCGAGAAAGCGGTCGATCGACTCGATCGGCCGGCCCGTCACGATGGCCAGCGCGCCGCCGACCCGCTCTCGCAGCTCATCCAGCAATGAAACGAGCGTGGGCGGCACGACGATCGCTTCCGGTGTGGCGGCGAGCGCAACGAGCGTGCCGTCGAAATCGAGAAAGAGCGCGGAGTTGCCGGCGAGAGGTGGAGGGAGCTGCATCGGTAGCGCGGACGTTAGCAGACTCGCTGCCCAGGGCGCGTCGGTCAACGCCGCCTTTCGGGGTAGAGCGAGTGGCGGGGCATCGGAAGCCAAGAAGGCACCAAATTTCTTGCAATCGGCCCTTGAAACGCAGCATGGCAATTCCTACTTGGCTTTTCGGAAGCGCCCGGACGCATCCGGCGCACCCTTCCAATTCATCCAAGGAGTGTTCGCCATGTACCGATCCCTGTTTCCCCGCGACATGTTCGCGGAGATGGATCGCCTGCAGCGCGAGATGCAGCAGGCATTCGATCTGTCTCCCACGATCCGCGGCCTCGGCCGCAACGGTTTCCCTGCCCTGAACGTGGGCGGAACGCCCGAAACCATCGAGGTGTATGCCTTTGCGCCGGGCGTCGATCCGGCCACGCTCGACGTGACGCTCGAGCGCGGGCTGCTCTCGATCGCCGGCACGCGAAAGCGCGGCTTGCCGGGCGCGGAATCCGGTTCCGGGTCCCAAGCGGCCGACGCCAAGACCAAGTCCACCGTGCACATCAACGAGCGTTTCGAGGGCGCGTTCCACCGCGTGCTGACCTTGCCCGACGACGCGGACCCCGAAGGGGTCGAGGCGAGCTACCGCGACGGCGTCCTGCATGTCGTCATCCGCCGCAAGGCCTCGGCTCAGCCGAGGCGCATCACGGTCCAGTGAACGAAAGGAGAAGCACCATGAATTCGAACCATCAGAACGCGGCGGCCGGCGCTTCCGTCCCGAGCCGCCAGGGCGAATCGCGCTACAGCGATGCGGCGCTGACGCCGCCGGTCGACGTCGTCGAGGACACGGGCGGCATCACGCTGTATGCGGACCTTCCTGGAGTGAGCCGTGACAAGCTGTCGCTGCAGGTCGAAGCCGATACCCTGACCATCGAAGCGGAATCGGCGCTGGCCGTGCCGCAGGGCCTGCAGAGCAGCCACACCGAAGTGGGGCTCGGGCGCTTTCGGCGTGTGTTCACGCTGAGCAAGGAACTCGACACCGACAAGGTGTCGGCCGAACTTGCGCACGGCGTGCTGAAGCTGCGCATTCCCAAGGCGGACCACGCCCAGCCTCGGCGCATCGAGATCCAGGTCGCCTAGCGACCGAGTATTCGACCGGGCGCCGGCACCACGACGTCTGCCATGCCGCCCGCGCCGTCCAGCGG
>JAHJOG010000222.1 GCA_018820395.1 Gammaproteobacteria bacterium
GCCGGCGTGCAGGTGCTGCGCGAGCCCGTGGCGGCGGCCGACCTGTCGAGACTGCTCGAGGCATTGCCGTCGACGGCGGGCCCGGCGCGGACCGGGTCGCTGCCCGACGAGCCGGCCGCCCCGCTGCACGTCGCGCCCCGGCGCTTCAGCGACGAAACGCTCGGCGCCCTGGCCGCGTCACCGTCCAGCATTGCCTGCGAGTGCCTGCGCCACGTGGTCGAACTCGTCACCCAGCTCGGTGCTTTCGAGCGCTACAGCGCCGACTGCGTTTCGGTCGGTCCGGCCGATGCGGCACTGCACCGCGACCTGAGCCGCACCGCCGGCGCGTCGCGCACGCTGTTCGAAGAAGCCCTGGCGCGCATGATGGACGAGCATCCGGTGACAAATGCGCCGGAGTCGGCCCCGCGATCCCGCAAGGGTTGACCGCCGAGCCTGCCGGCGACAGCACAATGCCATCCTCAGACAGCTGTACCAGATAGGCTCGGACCATGCGCCGGTTTCGCTACCTCACCCACCGCCACCGGACGCCGGTCACCAACACCACGCTCGGTTGGCTGCTCGCCTTCAATGCGGGCGCGGTCAACGCCGGCGGGTTTTTGGTGCTGCACATGTACACCTCGCACATGACGGGGTTCGCGTCGCAGCTGTCCGACAGCGTGGTGCTCGGCAACACGACGCTGTTGCTGAACGCGGTCGGTGCTCTGCTGTCCTTCACCTGCGGCGCCGCGGCCTGCGCCATGCTCGTGAACTGGGCGCGCCAGCGACGCCTGCACAGCGTGTATGCGCTGCCGCTCCTGCTCGAAGCGGGGCTCATGTTTCCCTTCGGCCTGATGGGGGCGATCACGCTGACCTGGTCGACGCCCTTTGCCGTGCCCCTCACGGTGCTGCTGCTGTCGTTCATCATGGGTCTGCAGAACGCCGTCGGCTCCAAGACCTCGGGCGGCAGCATCCGCACCACGCACATGACCGGGAACATCACCGACCTCGGCATGGAACTCGGCAAGCTCTTGTACTGGAACCGCCGCAAGGCCGACCTGGTGTTGCCGGTCAGGCACAACCGCGCCCGCATGCGCCAGGCGGCCGGGCTGATCACCATGTTCGTCGTCGGCGGCCTGGTGGGCGCACTCGGCTTCACGTACGTCGGCTTCGTCTGCGTGGTGCCGCTCGCGGCGCTGTTGCTCGCGCTGTCGGTGCCCCCGCTCCTGCGCGATCTGCCGCGGCGCCGCGCATCGCCCTATAGGGTTTGACCTGATCACGATGGCCCCCGCTGTCGGGGCCGCGGAACTAAGCTTCGCCGTCGGTCGCGCCTCAAGAATTTTGCGGTGACCGATCGCCCGGGCCGCTGATGTGTAGCGCTCGGGCGAAGGTCTTCACCAACCACATGAGGAGACGACACATGCGCAAAGCTCGCTGGCTTTCGGCCATCGCCACGGTTCCATTTCTCTGCGGTGCGCTGGCCGCATCCGCCCAGGAGCCCGAGCCCGGCTGGGCCAAGGGACGCCCCAAGACCGACACTGCCATGAAGATGGCCCCGGTCGCGGCATTCCCGATTCCTACCGCGGCCGCGGACCTGCCCACCAAGAAGTTCAAGCTGCCGCCGGGCTTCAAGGTCGAGACCTGGGCTTCGGGCGTGCTCGACGCGCGCGATCTGCGCCAGGGCGACAAGGGCAACGTCTTCGTGAGCACGCTCTTCGTCGGCAACAAGCTCTACGTGATCCCTGAAAAAGCAGTCGACGGCAAACGCGAGCCGAAGGTCATCCTCGACAAGGTCGAGCAGGCGACCGGCATCGAGTTTCACAAGGGCACGCTGTACTTCGCCACGCCCACGCGCATCGTGCGCTACGACAACGTCGAGGACAAGCTTGGCAACCTCGGCGAGCCCACGGCCGTGCTCACCGACAAGCTGCCGGGCGGCAAGGACCACAGCTGGAAATACCTGCGCGTGCACGACAACAAGCTCTACTACAACATCGGAGCGCCCTGCAACATCTGCGACCCGGGCGAGTACGCCAAGATCTACCGCATGAACCTCGACGGCTCCGGCAACGAGACCATTGCCTCGGGCGTGCGCAACACGGTCGGCTTCGACTTCGACCCCAAGACTGGCGACCTCTGGTTCACCGACAACGGGCGCGACTGGCTCAGCGAGGAGATTCCGAACGACGAACTCAACCACGTCACCCAGCCCGGCAAGCAGCACTTCGGCTACCCGTTCTGCCACCAGGGCAATATTCCCGACCCCGAGTTCGGCTGGGGCAAGTCGTGCGACGACTACACCAAGCCCGTCGCACTCACCGGCCCGCACGCCGGAACGCTGGGCCTCAAGTTCTACAACGGCACCATGTTCCCGGCCAAGTACCGCGGCGCGATGTTCATCGCACGCCACGGCCCCTGGAACCGCACCAAGAAGTACGCCGACGTGATGGTCGCTTTTCCCAACGGCAAGGGCGGCGTCAAGCTCGAACCCTTCATGACCGGCTTCGTCGAGAACAACAGCTACCTCGGACGGCCCGTCGACTTTCTCGTGATGAAGGACGGCTCGCTGCTCGTGAGCGACGACCACGCGGGCGCCATCTACCGCATCAGCTACGCCGGCAAGAAGTGAGGCCCGGGCGAGGTCGCGCGACCGGTGCTGCGATGGCGGTCGCGCTCGCGACCGCGTCGGTGCTGTTCGTGGCTTCGCCGGCAGCGGCACAGAACAACAAGAAGCCGGCGGCCGGAACGAGCACGGGCTCGGCCGGCGCCGCGAACGGCGCAGCGGCCAAGGCAGCGTCGCCCGGCGGCGCCAACGCC
>JAHJOG010000223.1 GCA_018820395.1 Gammaproteobacteria bacterium
CACGGATGCTGTTCCGCGGTCTCGTGGAAGAGATGGGACCGGCCATCGACGATCTGCAGGGCCTCTCGGAAGAGTTGCAGCCCCGGATCCGGGAATTCGCGCAGGAAATGGGGCCCGCCTTGCGGGACCTGATGACCGAGGTCGAGGATTGGTCGGTCTATCATCCGCCCGAGATGCAGCCCAACTACCTCGCCACCGAGCTGGATCGCGCGACCACGGTGGCCGGCGTGAAGGCGGCCCGAGCCATTGCGGAATCGTCCGCCATGCGGCCTTACGTCAAGCGCGAGGTCAAGCCCGGGCCGAAGGCCTCGACCGATGCCGACCTGCTGGAGTTCTGCCGCGACAACGGCGCGACCATCTTCCATCCGACCGGCACCTGCCGCATGGGCAGCGACCCACTGGCCGTGGTCGATGCGCGCCTGCGCGTGCACGGCGTGGGCGGCCTGCGGGTGATCGACTGCTCGGCCATGCCGACACTCGTGTCGGGCAACACCAACGCACCGGCCGTGATGATGGCCGAGAAGGCGGTCGACATGATTCGCGAGGACGCTGCGGTCAAGGCCTGACAGGCCGGAGGCGGCTCAATCCTGCCGCGTGCTCGGATCGCGATCGGCCCCGGCCACGACGCCCGCATCATGCAGTCGGCCCACCTCGTGCGCCGGCAGACCCAGCACCTCGGCGAGCACCGCGTCGGTGTCCGCGCCGAGCAGCGGCGCAGGCGGCGTGGCTTCGCGCTCGGCGCCCTGGAGCCGCACGGCGGCGCCGGCCGCCATGTGCGGCCCGATCCCCGGCGTGTCCATGCGTTCGAACACCGGATTGGCCAGACTCACGCGGGGGTCTTGCGTCATCGCTTCTCGTGCGGTCTGGTACGGGCCCCAACACACGCGGCTCGCGTTCAACGCACTGACCACGTCGGCATGGCTGCGCCGTGCAAACCACGGTTCGAGCAGCGCGGCGATGGCGTCGCGGCCTTCGAAGCGCTGCCCTTCGTCGGCAAAGTCGAGGCCGAGCCGCGCCTCGAGCTCGGCCATGGCGGGCGCCGCGTCGCAGGCGCGCAGCAAAGCCTGCCACTGCCCCGCGGATATCGCCGCCACCATCACGCGGCGCCCGTCGGCCGTTTCGAAGTCGCGGCCGAAGGCGCCGTAGATGTGGTTGCCGAGTGCGGGCCGCTCCTGACCCAGCACCTCGGCTTCGCCCAGCACGCCCAGGTGCGACAGCATGGTGAAGGCCACGTCGGACAGCGCCAGTGACATGGCGGCGCCCTCGCCCGTGCGGCTGCGGCGCTGCACGGCCGCGACGATGGCGAACGCCGCCTGGTAGGCGCAGGCCATGTCCCAGGCCGGAAGCACCTGGTTCACCGGCCGGCCGTCGCCTTCGTGGCCGGTGATGGCGGGGTAGCCGGTGGCGCAATGCACCGTGTAGTCGACCGCGGTGCTGCCGTCGCCATTGCCCTGGATGGTGCAACTGATGACGTCGGCGCGTCGCGCGGCCAACACGTCGTGCGCGAGCCAGGGCGTGCCGATGTTGGTCAACAGCACGCCGGCATCCGGACCCGGAGCAGTGACCAGCGCCTGGACGAGTTCGCGGCCTTCGGGCCGGCGCAGGTCGATGGCGATCGAGCGCTTGCCCTTGTTGAGCGCGGTCCAGTAGAGGCTGCGCCCACTGGGCATGCGCGGCAGCCGGCCGTAGTCGATGCCGCCGCCGATCATGTCCACCCGGATCACGTCGGCACCATATTGAGAAAGCGTGAGGCCCGCCAGCGGAGCGGCGATGAAGGCTGAGCTCTCGACGACGCGGAGCCCGGGAAGGAGCGGATAGGTCATGTGTGAATCATGCACGACGGCCCACGACATCCGCCGTAGAGCTCCTCCGTCCGGTGCTCGTCGACCAGCAAAGCACTCAGCGCAATGGCACCGGGCAGACGATACAGATCATTACATTACCGAACGGTAGCAAAACAACTTGTCGAGTCTATGATCCGACCTCCCAGTAATTCAACCCGAAGGAGTCGCTCATGGTTTCATCGATTGATCGCCGTTCGTTGATGTTCTCTGCAGCCGCATTGGGCGGATCGTTTCTGCTCTCCGGATGCGGCGGCGGTGGGAGCGACGGTGGGGGCGCGATCGCCCTTCCGCCGAACCTCAATCAATCCGCTTCGTCCAAGCCCGAGCTGTCGCTTTTCGTCGAAGCGGTCGCTGCGGCGGACCTGACCGCCACGCTGGACGGCAGCGGGCCTTTCACCGTCTTCGCGCCCAACAACAATGCCTTCACCGCCCTGCTCGCCGAACTCAACGTGAGCAAGGACGCCTTGTTCGCCGACAAGGCGCTGCTTGGCGCGGTATTGAAGTACCACGTGCTGTCCAGCCTGGTCCTGAAGGCCAACATCCCGCTCGGCAAGGCCATCGTCCCGCTGGGCGGCGGATTCTTCAAAATCGAGAATCAGAACGGCGACTTCAAGGTGACCGATGGGCGCAATCGCGTCTCGGGCATCGTGAGCACCGATTCGCTCGCCATCAACGGCGTGCTGCACGTGGTGGACCGCGTGCTGCTGCCAGCGAACAAGGACATCGTCCAGACCGCGCAGGCCACGCCCACCCTCAGCATCCTGGTCGAGGCGGTTGTCGCAGCGGGGCTGGTGAACACGCTGAAGGGTACGGGCCCGTTCACCGTGTTCGCGCCCACCAACGATGCGTTCGCGGCGCTCTTGGTCGAACTCGGCATCACCAAGGACGCGCTGCTCGCGGACACCGCGCTCCTGACCCGCGTGCTCACCTACCACGTGATCCCGGCACGCGTGCTCAAGGCCGAGATTCCGCTCAACTCGCCCATCACCACCGTGCAGGGCCAGACCATCACCATCAACAGCAGCCTGCAGATCATCGACCAGAAGGCGCGCACTTCGGCGATCGTCGCCACCGACATCTTCAACACCAACGGCGTGGTGCACCTGATCGACAAGGTGCTGCTGCCCGCCTGATATCTCCCTTTTCACTTTTCACTCAACCAAGGAAACACCATGAAGAAACTTTTGACCGCAGTCGGCGTCTCGATCCTGCTCAGCGCCTGCGCCGGCGGAATGGGCATGAAGGGCGACGGCATGATGGCCGGCAAGAGCGGCTCGATGGCCCCCAACCCGATGGTCGGCGGCGCCCCGATGTACGCCAACAAGGACATCGTGGACAACGCCGTCAACTCCAAGGACCACACGACGCTGGTGGCCGCGGTCAAGGCGGCCGGCCTGGTCGACACGCTCAAGAGCCCGGGTCCGTTCACGGTGTTCGCGCCGACCAACGCGGCCTTCGCGGCGCTGCCGGCGGGCACGGTGGACACGCTGCTGCAGCCGCAGAAC
>JAHJOG010000224.1 GCA_018820395.1 Gammaproteobacteria bacterium
CTCAGCCATCGCTACGGCCGGCGGATGCAGACCATTTCGGGCATCCACTACAACTGGTCGCTGCCCGAGGTGTCGAGCAAACAGTATTTCGCGCTGATCCGCAACTTTCGCCGGCACGCCTTCCTGCTGCTCTATCTGTTCGGTGCATCTCCGGCACTGTGCTCCAGCTTCGTGGCCGGCCGGTCGCACGAGTTGCAGCCGCTGGGCGACGGCAGCATGCACATGCCCCATGGAACCTCCTTGCGCATGGGCCGTCTGGGCTACCAGAGCGAAGCGCAGGCTTCGCTCGCGGTGAGCTACAACCATCTGGAAGGCTACGCCGCATCGCTGCACGATGCGTTGACCCGCCCCTGGCCGGCCTACGAGGCCATCGGAATCCAGAATCCGGGCGGCGACTACAACCAGCTGGCGACCACCCTGCTGCAGATCGAGAACGAGTTCTACGGCACGATCCGCCCCAAGCGCGTCATCTATCCGGGCGAGCGGCCGCTGCATGCATTGCGCGAGCGCGGCGTGGAATACGTCGAGGTGCGGTTGATGGACCTCGACCCCTTCGAGCCGCTCGGCATCGCGGCCGGCACCATGCGCTTTCTCGACGTGTTCCTGCTGCACTGTCTGCTGGCGGACAGCCCGGCCGATTCGCGCCAGGAAATCGCCGAACTCGCCCACAACCAGCACCTGACAGCCGCACGCGGCCGCGAGGCGGGGTTGAAGCTCCAGCGCGGCGGACGCGAAACGACGCTGGTCGCCTGGGGCAGCGAATTGCTGGAGCAGTTCGAACCGGTGGCCGCAGCGTTGGACGCCGCGCAGGGCGGCACCGCCCATGCCGAGGCCGTGCGCGCCGCATTCGCCGGGCTGCGCGACCCCGACAGCCTCCCCTCGGCGAGGGTGCTGGACGCCATGGCTCGGCATCATGACAACTCGTTCATCGGCTTTGCCCAGGCACAGTCCGACAAGACGCGGGCCGCCTTGCTCGCGCTCCCGTTCTCCGCGACGCAACAAGCCGGCTTCGACCGCATGACGCAGACGTCGGTCCAGGCCCAAAGCGAGATCGAGGCGAGCGACACGATGCCCTTCGAGATCTACCGCCAGCGCTACGTGTCGCCTTCGCGCCTCGGCTTCAAGAGCCATTGGGCCGAGGCGGCCCCGGCGCCGGCCGTCCAGCAGACGGTCTGAGGCGCGGGGCGCGGGTCGGCGTCGTCCTCGGCCCCGAAGGCCTGCTCAGGGACTTGCGAAGTAGGTCCGCGCCTACCTGCATTGGCCGAGATGCCTCACCCGAGGCCACCGGTGCTCGGCCGAATACTGCTTTACAGGAAGCGGCATAGCACGCGTCGCCGATGCTGCAGAAAAAAACTCTTCCATTTCCATGACTTTCAAGACCTATCTGGTCGAGGACAACCCGGTGATTCGAGACAACCTCGTCGGGTTTCTCGAAGACGTTGCCGATGCTGTTGTCGTCGCCCACGCGACGGGAGAGGCCGAGGCGGTCGAATGGCTGGAGCATCACCAGAAGGGTTGGGACGTCGCCATCGTCGATCTCTTTCTGCAGGAAGGCAACGGCCTGGGCGTGGTCACTGCGTGCCGCGGTCGGTCCGCACACCAGAAGGTGGTGGTGCTCAGCAACTATGCGACGCCCCTCATGCGTGCCCGCTCGAAGGCTCTGGGTGCCGACGCCTTCTTCGACAAGTCCGCCGAGATCGACCAGCTTCTGGCTTATTGCGAGAAGTTGAGCCACTGCGGGCACTGACCGGCGCCGCGCGGCGTCGCATCGATCGGGCTCGCGTACGCCGTCGTGCGCGCCAGCCGGCCGTCTGGGTTAAAACGTGAGCCGTTTCAACAAAGCGGAAGACAACCCATGGGCAAGATGGATTTCAAGGGGCGCGTCGCCATCGTGACGGGCGCCGGCGGCGGGCTCGGCAGACAACATGCACTGGCACTCGCGGCACGCGGCGCCAAGGTCGTCGTCAACGATCTCAAAGGGCCCCATGGGGACCCCGCTCGTTCGGTGGTCGACGAAATCATCGCGGCTGGCGGCGAAGCCATGGCGCACGCTGCCTCGGTCACCGACTTTGACGCCGTGCAAGACATGGTCGACCAGGCCAAGGCGAAGTGGGGCCGCATCGACATCCTGGTCAACAATGCCGGCATCCTGCGCGACAAAAGCTTCGCCAAGATGGAGCTCGCCGATTTCCGCCTGGTGATGAACGTTCACCTCATGGGTTCCGTGCATTGCACCAAGGCCGTGTGGCCGATCATGAACGAGCAGAAATACGGACGCATCGTCATGACCACCTCGTCGTCCGGCCTGTACGGCAACTTCGGCCAGAGCAATTACGGCGCGGCCAAGATGGCGCTCGTCGGGCTGATGCAGACGCTCAGCATCGAAGGCGCCAAGAACGACATCCGCGTCAACTGCCTCGCACCCACCGCGGCCACCCGCATGACCGAAGGCCTGATGCCGCGCGAAGTGCTCGATGCTCTCAAGCCCGAAGCTGTGTGCCCTGCCATGCTCGTGCTGGCAGCCGAAGATGCGCCCAACCGCACCATCCTCTGCGCCGGCGCTGGCGTGTTCGAAGCCGCGCACATCACGCTCACGCAGGGCATCTGGGTCGGCCTAGGAGACG
Organism: Gammaproteobacteria bacterium; assembly: GCA_018820395.1. Taxonomy (GTDB): domain Bacteria; phylum Pseudomonadota; class Gammaproteobacteria; order Burkholderiales; family Burkholderiaceae_C; genus Variovorax. The sequence continues at coordinate 2,625 of JAHJOG010000224.1, forward strand.
ACGCGCCGGAGCAGCTCGCCGAACGCCTCGCGCAGGCAACCGACCGCCAGGGTGAAACGGTGCCGGAAAGCGGCGCGGCGCAGGGAACCAACGAAGTGACGCGGGCTTCGGCGCGCCTTCGCACCTAGCCGCGGCATGGACCCGAATCCATCGCAGGCCCTGCCGCCGTTGCCGTTGCCCGAGGGCATCCGCTCGCGGACGATCGACGGCATCAACGGTCTTCGCATGCATGTGCTCGAAGCCGGCTTCGACGACCCGCGTCGGCCGTGCGTGCTGCTCCTGCATGGCTTTCCCGAGCTTGCGTACAGCTGGCGCAAGGTGATGCTGCCGCTGGCCGCGCAAGGCTTTCACGTGGTCGCACCGGATCAGCGCGGCTATGGCCGGACCACGGGGTGGGAACCCGGCTTCGACGCGGCGCTCGACGAGTTCCGCATCCTCAACCTCGTGCGCGATGCCGTCGGCCTGGTGTTCGCCCTGGGTCGAAGCCACGTCGCAGCCGTGGTGGGACACGACTTCGGTTCGCCGGTGGCCGCCTGGTGCGCGCTGGTGCGTCCTGACGTGTTTCGCTCCGTGGCGTTGATGAGCGCGCCCTTCGGCGGCCCGCCTGCGCTGCCGCTGGGCACCGAGCAGGCACAAAAGCCCATCGGACTGTCTGCCATCGCGGCGCTGCTCGACGGCCTCGCGCGGCAGCAGCCGCCACGCAAGCACTACCAGTGGTACTACTCGACCGAGGCCGCCAACGGCGACATGGTGAACGCGCCGCAGGGGCTGCACGCCTTCCTGCGCGCCTACTACCACTGCAAGAGCGCCGACTGGGCCGCGAACAGGCCGCATCCCTTGCGCGCCTTCACTGCCGAAGAGCTTGCAAGACTGCCTCGTTACTACGTCATGGATGCCGACAAGACGATGGCGCAGACGGTCGCTGCCGAGATGCCATCGCATGCGCAGATCGCCGCATGCCGCTGGCTCCCGGACGACGAGCTGGCCGTGTACGCGTCGGAATACGCACGCACCGGATTCCAGGGCGGACTTCAGTGGTATCGATGCGCCACGAGCGGCCGCTACACCGCGGAAATGCAGACTTGGGCCGGCCGCACGATCGATGTGCCGGCTTGCTTCATCTCGGGCCGGAGCGATTGGGGCACGTATCAGAAGCCGGGTGATTTCAAGGCCATGCAAAGCGGCGTCTGCACGCGACTCGCGGGCGTGCACCTCGTCGATGGCGCCGGTCACTGGGTGCAGCAGGAACAGCCGGCCGAGGTGGTTCGTCGGCTCGGCGAGTTCCTGCGGCTTGCCGCTGCGGGCTGAGCGTCGCAAGAGAGAGTCGGCTACGCGAGCTCGCGAACCCGTTCGCCCTGCCCCTGTACTTCCAGGAGAACCTCATGACGTCGACTCTTCCGCGGACGGTGTGCTGGCTCCCCTGCTGGAGTTCCACGCAGCCACGCATCGGCCTCGAACACCTCTTGCTGACCGACCGGTCGGCCGACAGCGTGGTGCTGGCGGTCGATGGCGAGCGCGGCCCGTTCCGATTGGACTACCGGCTCGCGTGGGACGAGGCGTGGCGCTTGCAGAGCGCCGACCTGATCACGTCGGCAGAAGGAAGCACCGAGACGCTGCAACTGCGAACCGACGGCCGCGGACGATGGCGCGACGCCAGTGGGCGCGCCATCGCCGAGCTCGACGGCTGCCTGGACCTCGACATCTGGCCGACGCCGTTCACCAACAGTTTTCCGATCCGGCGCGAGCCACTGGCCGTGGGCGAGCGACGCGAGTTCCGCATGGCCTGGATCGACGCCATCACACTCACCTGCCGCGCGCAGGCCCAGGCGTATTCGCGCATTTCCGAGACCTGCTATCGCTTCGAGTCGCTGGACGGCTCCGGCTTCATCGCCGATCTCGACGTCGATGGCGAAGGGCTGGTGCTGGACTACCCGGGGCTCTTCGAGCGCGTGCGCTGCTGACCACACACGCGCAGTCAGCAGCGCGGTTCATCGAGCGCCGTCAAGGTGCGCTCAATCGTCGCGGTCGTCTTGGTCGTCCACTGCGCTCCCCTTGCGGATCGACTCCCGATCCCGGTGATGCGCGAGACGCCCGAGCGTGCTGTCGAGCAGCCGCTTGAGCTTGTCGGATGCGCCGCGAAACGCGTCGTCGACACCGGGCGCGTCATGAGTGACCGACACCGGCTGGTGATTGGCAAGCCGCGCCTCCATCACGCAACGCTTGTCGCCGCCGCCGCCCGACGAATGCGACTCATCGCTCAGGTGCACTTCGACGCGGGTGACGTCCGCCATAAAACGCGACAGCGTGTGCCGGATCTCCGTGTCGGCCCAACGCTCCAGCTTGTCCTTGTTCTCGATGCCGTTGCTGGTGTTGACTTGAACTTGCATGTCGCTTGCCTTTCGCTTTGTGTTGTCAGTCGGCCTACTGTGCACGATCGGCAAAGCCGTGGGCCCGGGGTTGGGCTTTCCAGCGATGGGCACAATGGACGATTGTGCGCGCGCGATCGCATGAAGACGCCGTGACGATCTGGAGACCCTGCATGCCCCGCCTTTCACCGCTTCCCCCCGACACCACACCCGAACTGCAACCCCACTTCGACTTCTTCCTGACCACGCTCGGCTTCACGCCGAACAGCGTGCTGACCATGCAGCGCAAGCCGAAGCTTGTGCAGGCCCTGGCACAGCTGAATGCGGCGGCGATGGACCCGGAAGGCGAAGTCGACCTGGGCTTCAGGCGGCTCGTCGGCCATATGGCGAGCAAGGCCTCGGGCTGCCTCTATTGCCAAGCGCACACGCTGCTCGGTGCGAAGAATTTCGGCGTGAGCGAAGAAAAACTCGTCGCGCTCTGGGACTATGCGAAGAGCCCGCTCTACAGCGTCAAGGAGCGCCTCGCACTCGACTTTGCATTGGCTGCCGCGGCGCAGCCCAACGCAGTCACCGACGAGCAGTTCGAGCAACTGCGCCAACACTGGAGCGACACCGAGATCGTCGAGATCCTCGGCGTGGTCGCGATGTTCGGTTTTCTCAATCGCTGGAACGACACCATGGCGACGCCGCTCGAGGCCGTGCCGGATGCGGTGGCCGGCAAGGCGGCGGGCGATCGCGGCTGGAGTGCCGGCAAGCACGGCAGCGCGGGCCGCTGAGACGCCGCACCGAGACGAGAGCAGCGAGACCACACGCAGAACACACGCAGACACACGCCATGGCGATTCAATGGTTTCCGGGCCACATGCACCTCACGCGCAAGGCGATCGCCGAGCGCGTGAAGGACATCGACGTGGTGATCGAGTTGCTCGACGCGCGGCTGCCGGGATCGAGCGCCAACCCGATGCTGGCCGAGCTCACGGGCCACAGGCCCAGCCTCAAGGTGCTCAACAAGGAAGACCTGGCCGACCCGGCGCGCACCGCACTCTGGCTCGCGCACTACAACGCACTGCCCGACACGCGCGCCATCGGACTCGATGCCAGCCACGCGACGTCGGCGCCCTTCATCGACGCCTGCCGCGCACTGGCGCCCCTGCGCGGCGGCATGGCCAAGCCGATGCGCGTGCTGGTGTGCGGCATTCCCAACGTAGGCAAGTCGACGCTGATCAATGCGCTGGTGGGCGGCCGCAAGGCCAAGACCGGCGACGAGCCCGGCATCACGCGGCTCGAACAACGCATCGTGCTCGCCGACGACTTCTACCTGTGGGACACGCCGGGCGTGCTGTGGCCGCGCATCATCGTCGCGCAAAGCGGCAGCAAGCTCGCGGCGAGCGGCGCCATCGGCCGCAATGCGTTCGACGAACAGGAAGTGGCGCTCGACCTGCTCGCCTACCTCGCCGGACCGTACGCGGGTTTGGTCGAAGCGCGCTTTCAGCTCGGCTCGATCGAAGGCCTGAAGGACGAAGAAGTGCTCGAAGCCATCGGCCGCCGTCGCGGCGCGCTGCAGTCCGGGGGCCGCATCAACTTTCAGAAAGCGGCCGAGGCCGTGCTCCACGAGTTCCGCAGCGGCGGCCTCGGCCGCATCACGCTCGAGACGCCGACGGAATTCGGTGCGTGGCTCGCCGAGGGGCAGACGCGCGACGCCGAGCGGCGGGCGCGCAAGCGTGCGAGAAAGAACCGGCAAGACCCGGCGTCGGAAGACGACGACGCCTGACCAGGGGGCGGCTCCGGCCCCATTCGCGCTGACGACACGCGCCGCGCCCCTGGCAGGCGACAGGATCGTTCACCTCGGCTTATAGAGCCTTCGCAAAAGCCGTCTTGTCCGATCGGGGCGCGCTGGCTATCGTTTGCTTTCGCGCCGCACGGTCGCCTTCGCCAGCGGATGCCTCCGTCGATACCTGCCCGGCACGTTGCCGCGGACCTTCTGGAACCCTTTCCCTTGCATCCACCTCGCTCCTCCGTCGTCGGTGCCGCTGCTGCGGCGCCCGATTCCATCGCCGACCTGGTGATCGAAAC
>JAHJOG010000225.1 GCA_018820395.1 Gammaproteobacteria bacterium
GCCGAAGCCGCGCTGCTGGCGGCGAGTGCGGACGAGCCGGTGTCGCAGAACTTCATCCGCAAGCACGCCCTGGCCTACCAGGCCGAACACGGCGGCGACCTGGAGACCGCGTCACTGCGGGTCTTCGGCAATGCCGAAGGCGCCTACGGGAGCAACGTCAACAGCCTGATCGACAACAGCCGCTGGCAGGACGGCGACGAACTCGCCGAAACCTACAGCCGGCGCAAGGGCTTCGCCTACGGGCGCACCGGACGGCCGGTGCAGCGCACGGAGCTGCTGCAGAGCGTGCTCGCGGGCGTGCAACTCGCCTACCAGAACCTCGATTCGGTCGAGCTCGGAGTGACCACCATCGACACCTACTTCGACACCCTCGGCGGCATCAGCCGCGCGATCCAGCGCGCCAAGTCGAGCGCCGGCGGCATCGAGGCGCCGACCGCGCCGGTCTACATCGGCGACCAAACGCTCGATGGCGGCGGCGGCACCGTGCGCACGCTCGCCGAGCAGGTGGCGCTCGAAACGCGCACGCGCATGCTCAACCCCAAGTGGTACGAAGGCATGCTCAAGCACGGCTACGAGGGCGTGCGGCAGATCGAGGTGCATGTCACCAACACCATGGGCTGGTCGGCCACCACGAGCCAGGTGCAGCCCTGGGTCTACCAGCAGCTGAGCGAGACCTTCGTGCTCGACCCGGCCATGCGCGAGCGGCTGGCCACGTTGAACCCGACCGCGTCGGCGCGCGTCGCCAACCGGCTGCTGGAGGCTTCGGAGCGCCAGTTCTGGAAGCCCGACGACGCCATGCTGCAGGCGCTGCGCCGCGCCGGCGAAGAACTCGAGGATCGCCTCGAAGGCGTGTACGAAGGAGCCACCGCGTGAACACCGTCACCATTCCCTTTCCCGACATCAAGCGCCCCGGCCCGCGGCCTGGCGCGCGCAGCGACGGCGAGGGCAGCGTCCAGGTGCAGCTCGACCCCGACCTGAAGATCGGCAACGCCAAGGTCTTCGCCATCTACGGCAAGGGCGGCATCGGCAAGAGCACCACCTCGAGCAACCTGTCGGTGGCCTTCAGCAAGCTCGGAAAGCGGGTGCTGCAGATCGGCTGCGACCCCAAGCACGACTCGACCTTCACGCTCACCAAGAAGCTGATGCCGACCGTGATCGACGTGCTGGAAACCGTCGACTTCCACCCGGAAGAACTGCGCGTCGAGGACTTCGTCTTTCCGGGCTACAACGGGGTGATGTGCGTCGAGGCCGGCGGCCCGCCCGCCGGCACCGGCTGCGGCGGCTACGTGGTCGGCCAGACCGTCAAGCTGCTCAAGGAGCATCACCTGCTCGAAGAAACCGACGTGGTGATCTTCGACGTGCTGGGCGACGTGGTCTGCGGCGGCTTCGCGGCGCCGCTGCAGCATGCCGACCGGGCACTGATCGTCACCGCCAACGACTTCGATTCGATCTTCGCGATGAACCGCATCGTGCAGGCGATCGGTGCCAAGGCCAAGAACTACAACGTGCGGCTCGGCGGCGTGATCGCCAACCGCAGCGCGGCCACCGACCAGATCGACAAGTTCAACGACCAGATCGGCCTGAAGCTGATGGCGCACTTCCCCGACCTCGACGTGATCCGCCGCAGCCGCCTGAAGAAATCGACCCTGTTCGAGATGGAATATTCGCCCGAACTCGAAGCGGTGCAGAACGAGTACATGCGGCTCGCCGCGGCCCTGTGGCTGGGGGCGGAGCCGCTGTCCGCCGTCGCGATGAAAGACCGCGACATCTTCGATCTTCTGGGATTCGACTGAACCGAGGAGCGCCCATGGAACAGATCACCTACCTCGAAAGACGCGGCGAGATCGAAACCTACTTCGATCGCACCGCCGTGCAAGCGTGGGCCCGGCTCACCTCCGACGCGCCGCTCGGACGCATCCGCAGCAGCGTGCGCGAGGGCCGCGAGCAGATGCGCCGCACGCTTTTGTCGTGGCTGCCGGAAGACCTCACCGGCGCCCGCGTGCTCGATGCAGGTTGCGGCACCGGCGCGCTGTCGGTCGAGGCGGCACGGCGCGGCGCCGACGTCACCGCCGTGGATCTTTCGCCGACGCTGATCGCACTCGCACGCGAGCGGCAACCCACCGCCTGTCCGCGCGGAGGGCGCATCGACTTTCGCGCCGGCGACATGCTCGACCCGACGCTCGGGCGCTTCGACTTCGTGGTCGGCATGGATTCGCTGATCCACTACCCGACCGCCGATGCGGTGCGCGTGGTGGCGGGCCTGTCGCAGCGAACCGACACCGCCCTGCTCTTCACCTTCGCGCCGAGCAACCCCGCGCTGCTGGCGTTCCGCGCTGTCGGCCGCATGTTCCCGCGCGCCAACCGCGCGCCGTGGATCGAGCCCGTGGCCGAGCGCGCGCTGCATCACCGGCTGGCCGTCGAACCGATGCTCTTCCACTGGCAGCGCGGCCGCACGCAGCGCATCGCGAGCGGCTTCTACACCTCGCAGGCACTGGAAATGGTGAAACGATGAATCCGGTGCTGCGCCTGAACAACTCGCTGGCTTCCAGGTGGTCGCGCGTGGCCACGCGTTTCCTGCCTTTCGCCGATGCCGCCACGCAGGACCTGCCGTTGGGCCGCCTGCTGCGTCTGTCGCTCTTCCAGGTGTCGGTGGGCATGGCGCTCGCGCTGCTCTACGGCACGCTCAACCGCGTGATGATCGTCGAGCTCTCGGTGCCGGCTTGGCTGGTGTCGGCCATGGTCGGCCTGCCGCTCGTCTTCGCGCCCTTCCGCGCGCTGATCGGCTTCCGCTCGGACCACCACCGCTCGGCGCTCGGATGGAAGCGCGTGCCCTACATCTGGATGGGCACCCTGCTGCAGTTCGGCGGGCTGGCGATCATGCCTTTCGCGCTGATCGTGCTCTCGGGCGACGGCAACGGCCCCGCGGTCTACGGCCAGATCGGCGCGGCGCTGGCCTTTCTATTGATCGGCGCGGGCCTTCACACCACGCAGACCGCCGGGCTCGCGCTGGCCACCGACCTCGCGACGCCGGACACGCGGCCGCGCGTCGTGGCGCTCTTCTATGTGATGCTGCTGCTCGGCACCATGGTGAGCGCGCTGGGCTTCGGCGCCCTGCTGCAGGACTTTCGGCCGGTCAAGCTGATCCAGGTCGTGCAGGGCGCCGCGCTGCTGACGATGGTGCTCAACATGATCGCGCTCTGGAAGCAGGAGGCGCGCCAGCCGCAGCGCGGCCCACGCTCGGCCGACGATGCGAGGCCCACGTTCGGCGAGTCGTGGCGCGTGCTGATGCAGGCACCGCGCACGCGCCGGCTGCTGGTGGCCGTCGGCCTGGGCGGCGCGGGCTTCAGCATGCAGGACATTCTGCTCGAACCCTATGGCGGCCAGATCATGCATTTGGCCGTGGCGGCCACCACCATGCTCACGGCGCTGATGGCCTGCGGAGCGCTGGCGGCCTTCGTGCTCGCGGCGCGCTGGTTCCACCACGGCGGCGAGGCACATCGGCTGGCGGCCATCGGCGCGCTGGTCGGCATCGTCGCCTTCGCCGGCGTGATCTTCGCCGACCCGCTCGGCTCGCAGCTGATGTTCCGCTTCGGCGCGATGCTCATCGGCTTCGGCGGCGGGCTCTTCTCGGTCGCGACGCTGATCGCCGCCATGAACGTCGATGCCGGCGTGAAAAACGGGCTCGCGCTCGGCGCCTGGGGCGCGGTGCAGGCCACGGCCACGGGCCTTGCGATCGGGCTGGGCGGCGCGCTGCGCGACGGCGTGGCCTGGCTGGCCGCCAACGGCTCGCTCGGGCCGGCGGTGAGCGGCCCGTCGATCGGCTACAGCACCGTCTATTACCTCGAAATCGTGCTGCTGTTCGGCGCGCTGATGGCCATCGGGCCGCTGGTCCGCAAGGTGCGGGACCCGCTGCAGCGGCCGGCGGGCCCGGACACGCCACAGAAGTTCGGGCTTGCGGAATTTCCGGGCTGACCGGCCCGCGCTACCTCACGTCAAAGGAGACCATCATGGGCAAAGGAGCGATCACCGGCTACATCGACGTCGCGCAGATTGCGTTGTACGTTTTCTGGGGCTTCTTCGCATGCCTCATCTACTACCTCCATCGAGAGAACAAGCGCGAGGGGTATCCGCTGGAGAACGACCGATCCGGCAGCATTGACGTGCAGGGCTTTCCGGCCGTGCCGGAACCCAAGACCTACCTGCA
>JAHJOG010000226.1 GCA_018820395.1 Gammaproteobacteria bacterium
ATCTTCTCTCACGACAGAATTCCAGCGAAAAGGCTCCCTCGGGAGCCTTTTCTCATGCTGAGTCCGCGCCCGCGGACGGGCGCGTTCTGGAGCGACCGGTCCTATCGCTCGCGCCTCTTCTTACGCCCCCGCCCTTGGACGGCACGGTCGAACAGAGCATTGGGAATCAAGCGCATCAGCTTGGCCACGACGCCCATCTGCCAGGGAATCACCCGGTAGCTGCTGCCCGCGACGATCGCGTCGAACGCCCGGTCGGCGAAGGCGTCCGGCTGCATCAGAAACGGCATGCCGTAGCGATTGCCCTGGGTCAGGGGCGTGTCGATGTAGCCCGGACAGAGGGTCACGACCTTGACTCCGGTGCCGCGCAACTCGCCGCGCAGACTCTCGCAGAGCTGGACCACGCCTGCCTTGCTGGCGCAATAGGCGCCGTGGCCGGGCAGCCCGCGAATGGCCGCCACGCTCGCGATGCCCACGAGCCGGCCGCTTCCGCGCGCCTGCATGGCTGCGATGAACGGATGGAAGGTGGCGGCCAGACCGACATCGTTGATGGCGAGCGTCTCGGCCAGCACGTCGAGATCGCGGCGCTCGCCGAGGTCGACGCCGACGCTGATCCCGGCATTGGCAATCACGACGTCCGGGACGCCTTGCGATGCGATGCAATCGTGGCCCGCAGCGACGATGCTGTCGACGACCGCCACGTCGGCGCCGTAGATCTGGCATTGCTGCGCATCCATCTGCTGTTCCAGCGCCCATGCTTCGATGGCATCGACCCGGCGCGCCACCAGCGCGAGGCGGTAGCCGGCCTGGTGAAAGCGGAGCGCCAGCGCTTGCCCGATGCCGCTGGAGGCGCCGGTGATGAAGGCAAGGGGCGCCGTCGTCGGATGCGTCATGGTTCGCGTGCTCGTCAGGATGCCGGGCGCGCCCCGGAAGGCAGCAGGACGCCCTTCACGCGGCCTCTGAGGTTGATGACGCCAGACAGGTTGTCGTAGTCCATCGAGTCGGCGGTGAACTGATCGGCCCCACGCTTCAGCGTGACCGGCTTGTGCGACTTGACCCGCTCGGTCGCGGTGTACGCATGGAGAAAGTCGCCGCGAAATTCGAGCCTCGGCAACGCCTTGCCGCTGGCCGACGTCGCAGCGTCCCGGATCACCACGGCATTGCCGAAGAGCTGGATTTCGCTGCCGTCGCCGTTCGACAGGCCGCGGTCGGCCGTGGCCCGGATCGTCAGACCCTCGGGCGAAATCGAGCGCCAGCGCACCTCGTCGACTTCGAGCGTGTCGTTGTCGGGGAAGTGCCGGCCTTCCTTGCCGAAGACCTCGCTGCTCAACTCGCCGTTCGGCAGGAAGTTCTTCACGACGAAGTCGCGCATGAAGAAGTCGGGCTCGTGCTTGGGCGCCTGTTTGGCGACGGGTTCCGGCATGCTGGGCGCGTTGCGCACCAGCCAATAGGTCCCCAATGCCAGCGCGGCCGTGAGGATGACCGGTAGGTAGATCGTGACGCGATCGAATCCGTCGTGAAGCAGGCTTCGGACCGCCTTCATGCAGACGGCCCGCGCTTGGCCTGGTCGAGCAGGCGCCGATAGTGTCCGCCGGCGGCCAGAAGCACATCGCAGAACTCGCGCGCAGCGCCTTCGCCGCCTCGGGCCGTGGTCACGTGGTGCGCGATGGCGCGGACTTCGGCGTGGGCATTGGCGGGCGCCGCCGCGAAGCCGACCTGCATGAGGACCGGGAGGTCGGGCCAGTCGTCGCCGATCGCGGCCGCCTGCTTCCAATCGAAGCCGAGCGTCGCCAGGATGGCCGCTGCGGCCGGCCGCTTGTCTTCGACGCCGTACCGGACGTGCTCGATGCCCAGCGCTTGCAGGCGGACCCGCAGGGGCTCGGAATCGCGTCCGGTGATCACGGCCGGCGTGATGCCGGCCTGGCGAAGCAGTTTGAGGCCGTAGCCGTCGAGGATGTTGAAGCGCTTGAGCGTCTCACCGTGCTCGCTGAAGTACACGCCGCCGTCGGTCAGCACGCCATCGACGTCGAAGAAGGCGATGCGCACATCCTGCGCGGCGAGCAGAAGCTCGGGATCGAATTCGCGCGGCATCAAATCACCTTCGCGCGCATGAGGTCGTTGATGGTGAGTGCGCCGACGAGCACGCCATCGTCGTCCACCACCAGCACGCTGGTGATCCGATACTGCTCCATCATTTCAGCGGCCTCCACGGCCAACGCGTCGGCAGCGAGAGTGCGGGGCCCCTGGTGCATGACATCGCGCGCAGTCAGCGCGCGGAGATCGGCGCCGGTTTCGACCTGACGCCGCAGGTCGCCGTCGGTGAAGATGCCGACGGCCCGGCCCTCCGGGTCGACCACGGCCGTCGCGCCGAGCCCTTTCGAGCTCATCTCACGCATGATTTCGCTCAGCCCGGCAGTGGGGCCAACGCGCGGCACGGCATCGCCCGATCGCATGACGTCGCCCACGTGCGTCAGCAACTTGCGGCCGAGCGCCCCGCCCGGATGCGAGCGCGCGAAATCTTCGGTGCCGAAGCCACGCGCATCGAGCAGCGCCACGGCGAGCGCGTCGCCCAGCGCCATCTGCGCAGTGGTGCTGGCCGTGGGTGCGAGATTCAGCGGGCAGGCTTCTTTTTCGACACCGCTGTCGAGCACGATGTCGGCGTGGCGCGCCAGGGTCGAATCGGCACGCCCGGTGATGGCCACCAGCGGGACGCCCAGGCGCTTGACCACCGGCAGGATCACGGTGAGCTCGTCCACCTCGCCGCTGTTGGAAATGGCGAGCACCAGGTCGACCGACTTGATCATGCCCAAGTCGCCATGGCTGGCCTCGGCCGGGTGCACGAACATCGCGGGGGTGCCTGTCGATGCCAGTGTGGCTGCGACCTTGCGGCCGACATGCCCGCTCTTGCCCATGCCCATCACGACGACACGCCCGCGCACCTCGAGGATCTGCTGCACCGCTCGAACGAAGCTGTCGCCCACGCGGGCCTTCAGCCCGAGCACCGCCTCGGCTTCGATGTCGAAGGTCATGCGCGCCCGCGCGAGCGTGGCGGCGGAATCGACCGGAAAGGCCGGGGGAGGGCGGGAACTCATCGCGGGATTTTATCGGGCGCGGACCGGCGCTCCGCCGCGCGCGCAATGTCGCCGCGCGGGCAAGGACATTCAGTAGCATCGGGCATGTCCTCGTTCGAACTCGCGCTGATGTATCTGCTGGCCGCAGTGATCGGCGTGGTCGCCTGCCGGTCCCTCCGGCTGCCGCCGATGCTCGGCTATCTGCTCGCCGGCCTGCTGATCGGCCCGCACGCGCTGGCCCTGGCGCAGAACTCCGAAGGCATTCGCCACCTGAGCGAGTTTGGCGTGGTGTTCCTGATGTTCGTGATCGGGCTGGAATTCAGCCTGCCCAAGCTGCGCGCCATGCGCCGGCATGTGTTCGGGCTCGGGTTGCTGCAGGTCGTGTTGACGATGGGCGTCGCGACAGCCGGCGCCTTGCTTCTGGCGTCCCGCCTGCCGCCGGATTGGCAACTGGGCTGGCAAACGGCGCTGGCTCTGTCCTGTGCGCTGGCCATGAGCAGCACCGCCATCGTGGTCAAGCTGATGGCCGAACGGCTCGAACTCGACAGCGAACACGGCAAACGCGTGATGGGCGTGCTGCTGTTCCAGGACCTTGCCGTGGTCCCGCTGCTGGTGCTGATTCCCGCGCTCGGGGCGCCGCCGGAAATGCTGCTGAAAGCGCTGGGCCTGGCCACGCTCAAGGCGGTTTTCCTGCTCAGCGTGCTGCTCTACGGCGGCCCGCGGCTCATGCGCTGGTGGTTGACGCTGGTCGCTCGGCGTCGGAGCGAAGAGCTGTTCATGCTCAATCTGCTGCTGGTCACGCTGGGCCTGGCGTGGCTGACCGAGCTCGCCGGCTTGAGCCTGGCACTCGGCGCCTTCGTGGCGGGCATGCTGATCTCGGAAACCGAGTTCAAGCATCAGGTGGAAACCGACATCCGTCCGTTCCACGACGTGCTGCTGGGGCTTTTCTTCATCACCATCGGCATGTCGCTCGACTGGCGGCTCGTGCTCGCGCACAAGGCGCTGGTCGCCGTGCTGCTGGTCATGCCCCTGGCCTTCAAGCTGGTGCTCGTGACCGTGCTGGCACGCGCGCTCGGCGCGACGGCGGGGGTGTCGCTGCGCACCGGTCTCTATCTGGCGCAGGCCGGAGAGTTCGGCTTCGTGCTGCTGGCCCTCGCGCAGAGCCGAGCGCTGCTGCCCGACTGGCTCGCCAACCCGGTGCTGGCGTCGATGGTGCTGTCGATGGTCGCCACGCCCTTCATCATCATGTACAGCAACCGCATCGTGCGCCGGCTGGTGGCCAGCGACTGGATGCAGCAGTCGCTGCAGATGACCTCCATCGCGCGCAAGACCATCAACACCGACCGGCACGTGATCATCTGCGGCTACGGCCGCTGCGGACAGAACCTCGCCCGCGTGCTGGAGCGCGAGGGCATCCCGTACCTCGCGCTGGAACTCGATCCCGACCTCGTTCAGCAGGCCTCGGCCGCCGGCGATTCGGTCGTGTTCGGCGACGCGGCCCGCCTGCAGGCGCTGATGGCGGCCGGGCTGGCGCGGGCGAGCGCGGTGGTCGTGACCTACCAGGACGTGGGCGGCGCACTCAAGATCCTCGCCAACACGCGCGCCCATGCGCC
>JAHJOG010000227.1 GCA_018820395.1 Gammaproteobacteria bacterium
AGCGCCCAGAACGATCGAGGCGATCAGCGCGATATTGAGGAGCACCGGCGACGCGGCAGGCACGGCGAACCGGCGCCACGTGTTGAGGATGCCGCCGGCGAGCGCGACCAGCGACATGAAGCCGATGTAGGGAAACATCCAACGCGTCATGACAACGGCCGCATCGAAGCCCGCGGGGTTCTTTTCCAGACCGCTGGCCATGGCCCAGACCATCAGCGGTGCGGCGATCACGCCGATCGCGCAGACCGTGACCAAGGCCCACGTGAGCAGCGTGGCGACGTGATCGACCAGCGCCTTGGCGCCTTCGTCTCCATCTTCGGTCCGCGTGGCCGCCAGCACCGGCACGAAGGCCTGGCTGAACGCGCCCTCGCCGAAAACGCGGCGAAACAGGTTGGGAATGCGGAACGCGACGTAGAAGGCGTCGGTCATCGCGCTCACGCCGAACACCGAGGTCATCAACACGTCGCGAATGAGCCCGGTGACCCGGGAGGCGAGCGTCAGCAGTGAAACGGTGGAGGCGGACTTGAACAGGGACACAGGCCCGGAGTGTAGGTGGCGCGGGCCCGGGCGCCTGCGGATCCGGGGCCACGGCTCGGGGCGCCTATAATGGAGGGCTTTGCTGCATCATCCCCAGACACCAAGGAACACCACATATGGCATCCGCCAAGCCCAAGAAAAAGAACCCGCGCCTCGCGTCGGGCCGCAAGCGCGTCCGCCAGGACGTCAAACTGAACGCCGCCAACACCTCGCTGCGTTCGAAGTACCGCACCGCTGTCAAGAACGTCGAAAAGGCCGTCGTGGCCGGCGACAAGACCAAGGCGACCGAGCTCTTTGCCAAGGCGCAGAGCATCGTCGACACGGTCGCTGACAAGGGCATCTTCCACAAGAACAAGGCCGCGCGCGACAAGAGCCGCCTGGCCACCAAGGTCAAGAACCTGGCCCTCGCGCCTGAAAAGGCCGCCGCCTGACACAGTCAGGTTCATCGCCCGGACAGGGTTTCGCCCCGTCCGCCGTTTGAACGGGTGCGCTGCAGCAAAGTGAAAAAACCGCCTTCGAGGCGGTTTTTTCATGGGCGGGACACTCTCACTTGTCGGGTACCCGGCAAGCCTCGGCGACCTGCAGCCCGTTGTCCCTGGCGAAGTTCATCACGAAGTCCCAGGCCATCACGTCGGCGTCTCGCAGTTCGCTGCTCACCACGACGCACTTGATGCCGTTGACCATCGTCGGCACGCACCAGGGGGAATAGCTCAGGTGGCTCCCCGGTTGGGGCCCGCCCGGCCGGAACGAGCACATGACCCCGGCCAGACGCTCGGCCCAATCGCTCGGGCGAAAGGTCCGTCCGTCCTGGGTGATGCCCTGGATGAAGACTTCTTTGGCGCTTGGGGAATCCATGAAAGACAGCGGGGACGTGGCGGCACTTGCTGCGCCGCACAACAATTCTATATGGCGGGTCGATCCAGGACGCTGCAGCGTGGCGGGCGCATCGCAGCGATGCGGGATCCTCAACGAACGCATCGAGGGGTCCGCCTAGAATTCCCCGTTCACCCTCTGGAGATTGCATGAGCGCCACCGCCGCCCCCTCGTCGCCACACGTCATGAACACGTACGGCCGTCTGCCCATTGCGCTGTCGCACGGGCAGGGTTGCCGAGTCTGGGACACCGAAGGCCGCGCCTATCTCGACGGACTCGGCGGCATCGCGGTCAACACGCTCGGCCACAACCATCCCGAGCTCGTGCCCGCATTGCAGGACCAGATCAGCAAGCTGATCCACAGCTCCAATTACTACTACGTGCCGGGCCAGGAACAGCTCGCGGCCAAGCTGTGCGAGCTGTCCGGGCTGACCAACGTGTTCTTCTGCAGCACCGGCCTGGAGGCCAACGAAGCCGCTCTCAAGCTCGCGCGCAAGTTCGGCCACGACAAGGGCATCGAGCGCCCCGAGATCGTCGTGTACGAGGCGGCGTTCCACGGGCGCAGCATCGCCACGCTGTCGGCCACAGGCAATCCCAAGGTTCAGAAAGGCTTCGGCCCGCTGGTCGAAGGCTTCATCCGCGTGCCGCTGAACGACATCGAGGCACTCAAGCAAGCCACCAAAGGCAACCCCAACGTCGTGGCGGTGTTCTTCGAGACCATTCAGGGCGAAGGCGGCATCCATCCGATGCGTTGGGAATACCTGCGCCAAGTGCGCGCGCTCTGCGACGAGCACGACTGGCTCATGATGATCGACGAGGTGCAGTGCGGCATGGGGCGCACCGGCAAGTGGTTCGCCCACCAGTGGGCCGGCATCCTGCCGGACGTGATGCCGCTCGCCAAGGGCCTGGGCTCGGGCGTGCCCATCGGCGCGGTGGTGGCCGGCCCGCGTGCCGCGCACATCTTCGGACCGGGCAACCACGGCACGACCTTCGGTGGCAATCCGCTCGCGATGCGCGCCGGCGTCGAGACGATCCGCATCATGGAAGAGCACAAGCTGCTCGAGAACGCTGCCCACGTCGGCGCGCACCTCAAGGCGGCGCTCGAAAGCGAGCTGGGCGGAGTGGCCGGCGTCAAGGACATCCGCGGCCAGGGCCTGATGCTCGGCATCGAGCTCGACCGTCCGTGCGGCGTGATCCTCAACCGCGCCTGCGAGGCCGGACTGCTGCTCAGCGTCACCGCCGACAGCGTGATCCGCCTGGTGCCACCGCTCATCCTGAGCGTGGCCGAGGCCGACGAGATCGTCGCGATCCTCGCGCCGATCGTGAAGAGCTTTCTTGCGGAACCCGCGCCATGAGTGACACATCCCGCGTCCGGCACTACCTTCAATTCTCCGACCTGAGCGCCGACGAATACGCCCACGTGTTCGCCCGCGCCGCATTCATCAAGCAACGCTTCAAGGCCTACGAAAAGCATCAACCGCTGGTCGACCGCACGCTGGCGCTGATCTTCGAGAAGGCATCGACCCGCACCCGCGTGAGCTTCGAGGCCGGCATGTACCAGATGGGCGGCAGCGTCGTTCACCTGACCACGGGCGACAGCCAGCTCGGGCGGGCCGAGCCGATCGAGGACAGCGCCAAGGTGATCAGCCGCATGGTCGACCTGGTCATGATCCGCACCTTCGAGCAGACCAAGATCGAAGCCTTCGCGGCCCATTCGCGCGTGCCGGTGATCAATGGGCTGACCAACGAGTTCCACCCCTGCCAGATCCTGGCCGACATCTTCACCTTCATCGAGCACCGCGGCTCCATCGCCGGCAAGACCGTGGCGTGGGTGGGCGACGGCAACAACATGGCCAACACCTGGCTGCAGGCCAGCGAGCTGCTGGGCTTCACGGTGCACCTGAGCACACCCAGCGGCTACGAGGTCGACCAGTCCGTGGCGGGAATCCGCTCTGCCGACAGCTACAAGGTCTTCAAGGACCCGATGGACGCATGCCGCGGCGCCGACCTGGTGACCACCGACGTGTGGACCAGCATGGGCTACGAAGCCGAAAACGATGCGCGCCGCAGCGCCTTCGCCGACTGGTGCGTCGACGAAGAGATGATGCGTGTGGCCCGGCCCGACGCGCTGTTCATGCACTGCCTGCCCGCGCATCGTGGCGAGGAAGTCCAGGCCGAAGTCATCGACGGGCCACAGTCGGTGGTGTGGGACGAGGCCGAAAACCGCCTGCATGCCCAGAAGGCGTTGATGGAATTCATGCTGCTCGGCCGCGTGTAGGCGAGCGGCTTCACTTCGTCACACACTCGTTGGAAATAACCGACACCACGCGGTGTCGGGCAGCGCTACCGTCGCTGCATGCCCGCAACTCCACGACTCTGGGACATCTCCCCGCCGGTGTTCGAAGGCGCCCCGGTGTTCCCGGGCGACACGCCCTACCGCCAACGCTGGGCCGCCACCATCGGGCCGGGCTGCCCGGTGAACGTCAGTGAGATCGGGCTCTCGCCGCACGTCGGCGCGCATGCCGACGCGCCCTTGCACTACGACCCGGACGGCGCCGCCATCGGCCATGTCGACCTGACCCCTTACCTGGGCCGGTGCCGCGTGATCCATGCCATCGGGCGTGGCCCGCTCATCGACTGGAAAGACCTCGCCCATGCCACCGACGCGCTGCCGCCGCGGGTGCTGGTGCGCACCTACGATCGCGCGCCGATAGACCGCTGGGACGCCGACCTGGCCGCCTTTGCCCCAGCCACCATCGAACGGCTTGCAGAGCTGGGCGTGACCCTGATCGGCATCGACACGGCCAGCATCGACCCGGCGGACAGCAAGACGCTCGACAGCCATCAGGTCATTCGGCGCCTGGGCCTGCGCGTGCTCGAAAACCTCGTGCTCGACGACGTGCCCGAGGGCGACTACGAACTCATCGCGCTGCCGCTCAAGCTGGTGAGCGCCGATGCCTCCCCCGTGCGCGCCGTCCTGCGCCAACTCATCCCGACGACCTCGCCATGAACCTCGACGACTGCCGGCGCCTCGATGCGCAAGACCCGCTCGCCGCACTGCGCGACCAATTCATCCTTCCAGAGGGCGTGATCTACCTGGACGGCAACTCGCTCGGCGTGCTGCCGCGGGCCGCACCGGCGCGCATCGCGCAGGTGGTGGCCGAGGAGTGGGGCCAGGGCCTCATCCGCTCGTGGAACACCGCCGGCTGGTTCGATCTGCCGCAGCGGCTCGGCGACAAGGTGGCGCGGTTGATCGGCGCGGCCCCAGGCGAAGTGGTGTGCACGGACAGCACGTCGATCAATCTCTACAAGGTGCTCTTCGCCGCCCTGTCGCAGGCTGGCGACGACAAGAGGCGGGTGGTGCTCAGCGAGCGCAGCAATTTCCCCACCGACCTCTACATCGCCGAATCGATGTGCCGCGAGCGAGGCTTTCGGCTCGAACTCGTCGAGGCGGACGCGCTGGCGAGCGCACTGACCGACGAAGTGGCCGTGCTGATGCTCACCCACGTCAACTACCGCACCGGCGCGATGCACGACATGAAGGCGCTGACCGAGCGAGCGCATGCCGCCGGCGCGCTTGCCCTGTGGGACCTGGCGCACAGCGCCGGCGCCGTGCCCATCGCGCTCAACGACTGCAATGCCGACTATGCGATCGGCTGCGGCTACAAGTACCTGAACGGCGGCCCGGGCGCGCCAGCCTTCGTGTGGGTGCACACGCGACACGCCGGTCAGTTCGAGCAGCCGCTTTCGGGTTGGTGGGGACATGCAGCGCCCTTCGAGTTCAACCCGCACTACCGGCCGGCGCCCGGCATTGCGCGCTACCTGTGCGGAACCCAGCCGATCGTTTCGCTGGCGGCGCTCGAATGCGGCATCGACACCGTGCTTGCCGCCGCGCCTTTCGACGGCGATCACGGCAGCATGGCCGCGCTGCGCGCCAAGTCGCTGGCGTTGACGGACGCCTTCATCGCGCTCGTCGAAGCGCGCTGTCCCGGCCGGTTTTCGCTCGTCACGCCGCGCGCGCATGCCGAGCGCGGATCGCAGGTGTGCCTGGCCCTGCAGGAAGGCGGCTCGGGCGCCTACGCGATCGTGCAGGCCCTGATCGCGCGCGGCGTGATCGGCGACTTCCGCGCTGGCGACAGCCGGATGCCGGACATCCTGCGCTTTGGCTTCACCCCGCTCTATCTCCGCTTCGAGGACGTGTGGAACGCCGTGGAGCATCTGGTGCAGGTGTTCGCCGACGACGAGTGGAAGCGGCCCGAGTTCAACCAGAAACTGGCAGTCACCTGAAGGGGCCGGCATGATCACTCAAGGCACCGAACAAATCGTTCACGAAGAAGGCGCACAGCTCGACTTCAGCGAGTCGATGAGCTACACGGACTACCTGAGCCTGGACACGATCCTGAGCGCGCAGCATCCGCGGTCGCCCACGCACGACGAGATGCTCTTCATCATCCAGCACCAGACCAGCGAACTCTGGATGAAGCTCATGCTGCACGAACTGCGCGCGGCCATCGCCCATGTCGCGCGGGACGACCTGTCCACCGCCTTCAAGATGCTCGCGCGCGTCTCGCGCATCATGGAACAGCTGGTACACGCGTGGGACGTGCTGGCCACCATGACGCCGCCCGAATACAGCGCCATGCGCAGTTACCTCGGGAGCTCGAGCGGCTTTCAGAGCTGGCAATACCGCTGCATCGAATTCGCGCTGGGCAACAAGAACGGCGCCATGCTGAAGCCGCATGCCCACCGCGCCGAACTGCTCGCCCAGGTCGAAGCCGCGTGGCGTGCACCGTCGCTGTACGACGAGTCGCTGCGCCTCCTGGCCCGCCGCGGTCTCGATGTGCCCGCCGACCATCTGGAGCGCGACTGGACGCAGCCCTACCAGGTCAGCGACGGCGTCGAGGCAGCCTGGCTCAAGGTCTATCGCAACCCCAAGGCGCACTGGGAGCTCTATCAGCTGGGCGAAGAACTTACCGACCTCGAAGACGCGTTTCGGCTGTGGCGCTTTCGGCATGTGACGACGGTCGAACGCGTGATCGGCTTCAAGCGCGGCACCGGCGGCACGGGCGGCGTGAGCTACCTGCGCAAGATGCTCGACGTGGTGTTGTTCCCGGAAATCTGGAGGCTGCGGACCGAGCTCTAGGCGCGGCCGGGCAGTTCGAACAAGGACTCAGGCCGCGTAGAGCCAGGGCTGATCCAAGAGGCGTGCGCCGAGCAGCCTGAGCGCCACGTCCCGCCCCCAACGCACGGCGCCGGTCGCATGAAAGATCGTGGCATTGCGGCGCGCTCGTGACTGCACCTGGGCGTTTCGCGCCCACCGCGCATGCGAATAGTGCGCGAGCGCCGCGGGCACCTGCAACGTCTCGCAACCGTCCAATGCTTCGGC
>JAHJOG010000021.1 GCA_018820395.1 Gammaproteobacteria bacterium
CGCGGCTTCCTGCCAGGGCAGTTGGGGCCGCTGTGCGAAGGTGTTGTGGTCGGTGGCAGAGATCTGCAGGTCGCCCACGCCCACGCGCTTGGTCAGGTCGTCGGGCACGAAGCTGACGTTCGCCTGGTTGGTCGAGTACAGGCCGGGGTCGTTCAGGTACGGACCACCCACTTCCCAGGAGCTGATGCAGTTCTGGCCACTGCCGTCGCAGCGGAAGTAGTTGCTGCCCGGGTTCGCCAGTGTCGGAACGCCCGAATTGTCGACCGGCGCAGGTGAACCGTATCGATACGCGATGCCCGCCTCACTGCTGAATTGCGCGGCCTTCGCTTTGTATTCGGCCGGCGAAATCGCGCCCGTTGCATCGACCACGTCGCCCGACACCGCCGGGCCGGACGCGCCGCCCGCAGGCGCGGCGGCGGCCGCGGATGCAGACGTCCCCGCAGCAGCGGCGATCGCTGCCGTATCGACGCCGACTGCGGCAAAACCACCGCCACCTCCACCGCCTCCGCCACCTCCGCCTCCACAACCTGCCAACACTGCCGCTGCCAGAGCTTGTAGAAGCAAGCATTTATGCTTAAGTTTCAACAAAAAAGGCTCCAAATTAACCAGATGCGCAGTTGTACGTGGGAACCGTCCTACGGGGCAATCCTTCTTTCAATTGCTTTCGTCATGTTTTTCTCTTCTATAGGGCGCCTGTTACAAAGGTATTGCATAGTCACGCAATGAACGCAAACCTCTATGCCTCGCGCCGCGCCCGGCTCGCTGCTCAGCTGGGAGCCGACGGAATTGCCGTCATTCCGACGGCGCCGGAGCGCCCGCGAAACCGGGACAGCGACTTCCTCTATCGCTTCGACAGTTATTTCCATTACTTGAGCGGATTCACAGAGCCCAATGCTTGGCTCGTGCTGGCAGGGGACGGGCGGTCGACGTTGTTCTGCGCGCCGAAGGATCTGGAGCGCGAAATCTGGGACGGCTATCGCCTCGGCCCCGACGCAGCGCCGGGCGTCCTGGGCGTCGACGAAGCCGTGACCGTGGATCAGCTCGATGCGCGCATGCCGCGGCTTTTGGAGAACAAGTCGACCGTCTGGTATCCGTTCGCGACGCACAAGGGTCTCGAATCGCGCGTCGACGGCTGGCTGTCGAGCGTGCGCGCAAGGGTGCGATTCGGCGCGCTGTGCCCCGAAGAACAGCGCGACCTGTGCGGGCCGCTCGACGAGATGCGGCTGGTCAAGGACGACCACGAACAAGACTTGATGCGCCGCGCCGGGCAGATCAGTGCGCGCGCGCACATTCGCGCGATGAAGCTCTCGGCTGCCATGCTGCGAGACGGCAAAGATGTCCGCGAATACCACCTGGACGCCGAACTGCTGCACGAGTTTCGCCTGGGCGGCTCGCAGTACCCGGCCTACAGTTCGATCGTCGCCGCAGGTGCCAACGCCTGCGTCCTGCACTACCGGGCCGACACCGCGCCAGTGCGGGACGGTGAACTCGTGCTGATCGACGCGGGCTGCGAACTCGACGGCTACGCGAGCGACATCACGCGGACTTTCCCTGCCAACGGTCGATTCTCCGGGCCGCAGCGCGCACTCTATGACCTGGTCCTGGCGAGCCAGCAGGCCGCCGTTGCAGCGACACGAGCAGGGCAGCGCTTCAACGATCCTCACGATGCCACGGTGAAGGTGCTGTCTCAGGGCATGCTGGATCTCGGTCTGCTGGACGGGAACAAGGTAGGCAGCGTGGACGACGTGATCGAACAGCGCGCGTACTTCCCGTTCTACATGCACCGCACGAGCCACTGGCTCGGCATGGATGTGCACGACTGCGGCAGCTACGTCGAACCCACGCAGCTCGGCGAGATCAGCGAACGGAAGGACCCGCTGTCCAACGAGATCATCAAGAACCGGCCCAGCCGCATCCTGCGGCCGGGCATGGTGCTCACGATCGAACCCGGCATCTACGTGCGGGCGGGTGAGGGCGTGCCCGAGCCATTCCACAACATCGGCATCCGTATCGAGGACGACGCGATCGTGAATGAAACCGGCTGCGAACTGATTTCACGTGGCGTGCCCGTGGACGGCGACGAGATCGAAGCCCTGATGCGGGCTTGAATTCGCGGCCGGTCCGCGACGATGGCGGCCCGGGCGGGTCAGCGTGCGCTGTGCTCTCCCGCGAGGTGCCCGCGAATGAAAGCTTCCTCGAAGATCGAATAGCCTGACCAGTCTGCGTGCGCATAGACGAGCCGGCCATCGACGACGAGTTCGGGCGCGCCGATCCGGGCCAGCAAGCCCGGCGTCGGCACAGCCATGGCATGCCCGTGGCGCGTGATGTCGATGCGGCTGATCAGAGCAGCGATGTCCGGGTGCGGAACCGACAGCTCTCCCAACAAAGCATCGCGCCAACTCGCCCACGAAGCGTCCATGAGTTGCCGTCGGCCATCGGGCCCGTCATGGCCACTGGCGCCGAGCGGTCGATACCAACTCAGGACCGTGGGGCCGGGCGTGGGGTCCAGCGATTGATGCCTCGCGTCGACATAGCCGAGGCCAGCGGTCCCGTAGATCACGTTGTCCCAACTGAGAGGCACGCCCGGCGAACTCGCAAGCGGAGCGCGCAAATGCGCATTGGCCACCAGCCAGGGCGCATGGCTCGACGCGCTTGCAGCGACACGCAGTGCTTTGCCTGGCGATTCGACCGCGCGTACGGCCACGAAAACCGGCAGTGCCACGATGCAGCGCTCTGCCTGCCACCGCACGAAAGTGTGGCTCGCCACGTCGTAGGCATCTACCTCGACTCCACCTCGCGACTCTGAGATTCGAGTGACCACATGCCCTGTCTTCAGGCGCTCTCCGAGCGGTGCGGCCAGTCGGCGGGTCAACCAGGCGTTGCCTTCTGGCCAGGTGAGAACGCTGTCGCGTTCGCCGGGATCTTCGCCGGGGGCATGAAAGCCATGCCGGCTGGCGAAATAGTGGATCCCGGCCCGCGCCGACACTTGGCCCAGGCCCGCGCCGTAGTCGTCCCGGCAGCAGTAGTCGAGATACCAGCGCAGCTGAGGGTCGTCGAGCGCCTGCTGATCGAGCCAGGTCTCGAAGCTGATGGCATCGAGCGCGAGCAAGGCGGGCGAGAGGGGCGCGCGGAGCACCGGGATCGTGAACGGGGCCTCTCGTGCAAGGGCGGCCATGCGCGCCGAGAACGACCGGTACTGCGCGAGCGTGCTCTCGGCAACGCCGTGGATCGGCAAGAGCCCGTCCTGCCATTCGCCGCGAAAGAAGAGCCTTTCCTGCGGGCTGTGGCAGAGGTGACGTTCGTCGTATTCCCACCGGCCGGCCACACGCCGACGCAGGCCGAGTTCCTCGAGCAGGTCTTGAACCTCGCGCGCCTCGTCGCCCGGCACAGGCAGATAGTGCGCGCCCAGAGGGCAGGTGATGCCGCGCACCTGCCCGCCGCGGCTGTTGCCGCCGGCCGAATCTTCGAGTTCGAGCAACACGAAATCGTCGACTCCGGCCAGCCGCAATGCGCGCGCTGCGGCAAGGCCTGCGACACCGCCTCCGGCGATGACCACGCGGGTGCGTCGCGTCGGCAGCGGCGCCGACTGCGCAGCCCATTGCCGGTCGCGGAATGCATGCCCGCGCTCGACATTGACTCCGACGAAGCCGCCGTCAATGGGAGGAGCGACATCGCAACCGGCCAGGAAGGTCGTACCCGCAGCCGCGCCGATGAAGGCGCGTCGCTTCAGGAGGCCTCCGGCAACATCACTTCAGGACCTTTCCCCATTCGCTCTCGTAGGTCGACACCAGCGTCTGGTTGGAGAGCCGGTTGACCTCGGCGGGAACGCGCGCCATGTCGAGCGGAAAGTCGAACAGAAGGGGAAGCGTCGAGCCGCTCAGAAAACGCAAGCCGTCCGGCAGGGCCTTTGGCAGCACATAGGGTCTGCGGCTGGCGATGACGAACCCCCATTCGCCGAAGCTCGGCACGTGCGCGTGGTAGGGGGTGGCCGTCAAGCCGACGGACTCGACCGTCGCGACCACGGTCCAGAAACTCTTGCGTGCGACGAGCGGGGAGGTGGTCTGGATGACCGCATAGCCGCTGGCGGACAAGCGCTTGTCGATCAATGCGTAGAACGAGTTGGTGTAGAGCTTGCCGATGGCAAAGTTGGTGGGGTCCGGAAAGTCGACCACGATGACATCGAACATGTCGCCGCCCTCCTGGTCCAACCGCTGCAGCCACCGGAAAGCGTCGGTGTTGACGATGTGCACCTTGGGCGACTTCAACGACCCATGGTTGAGGGCGGACAGCGTCTCGTGCTCGCTGAACAGCCGGGTCATGTGGGGGTCGAGTTCGACCAGTGTGACGCTTTCCACCGACGGGTACTTGAGGATCTCGCGCACGGCCATGCCGTCGCCGCCGCCCAGAACCGCGACTTTCTTGGGCCGGCCCTGGGCCGCCATGACCGGATGCACCAGTGCCTCGTGGTAGCGATATTCGTCGCGCTCCGCGAATTGCAGGTTGCCGTTCAGGAACAGCCGATGTCCCGCATTGCCGCGCGTGACGACGATGCGTTGATAGGGTGACGTGGCACTGAAGACGATCGGGTCTTGGTAAGACCTGGCCTCGGCCAGGGTCGTGATGTGCTCGGCGAAGACGAATGCGGCACCCAGCGCGCCAAGCGTCAGCAAGCAGGCCAGTGCATGCGCGCCGACGCGCCGCAGGTTATCGCGAAAGATCCAGAGCGCCCATAAGGCCACGGCGGCGTTCATCAACCCGAAAAGGACGCCGGTGCGAATCAGACCGAGCTGCGGCACCAGCACCAGTGGAAAAGCGATCGACACGGCCAGGGCGCCCAGATAGTCGAAGGTGAGCACCTGCGACACCAGATCCTTGAGCATCACGTTGCGGCGCAAGATGCGCATCACGAGCGGAATTTCGAGCCCCACCAGCGTGCCGACGACCAGCACCAGCCCGTAAAGCAGCAACCGGAACGCATCGGGAACATACGCATTGGCGACGAAGAGAAGCGCCGGCAACAGGCCGCCCACCAGCGCGACCATCAGTTCGATGCGCAGGAAATGTGCCGGCAGCTGGCGCACGAAGTAGCGTGAAAGCCAGGAACCCACGCCCATCGCGAAAAGATAGGTGCCGATCACGGTGCTGAACTGGAGCACCGAGTCGCCGAGCAGGTACGAACTCAGCGCCGCGGCGCTCAACTCATACACCAATCCACATGCAGCGACCACGAAGACGCTGGCGAGCAGTGCCACTTCGACGGGGCGCGGACCCGCCGAGACGTGGTCGACATCAGCCGCTGCGGTCATTGGACATTCCCCGCAGTCAATTCACTATGGACATGTGCTTCGCGCAACGGCGGCACGAGTCGCCTGCGTCGACAGCACGGCTCAATGGATCGCCGCGGCCACGATCAGGCAGATGCCCAGACTCATCGCCGCGACGACCAGGCCCAGCGCCACGTTCTGCTTCTCGACGATCTCCTGCCACAGATCGTAGGGTGTGAGCTTGTCGATGACGAGGAAGGTCAGCCAGAACATCAGCACGCCGACGAGGGCGTAGAGGATCGAGCCGAGAAACGCCGCGGGCCTTAGCCATTCAATTCCCAACATGTACACCTCCGGAAAAAAACATCACTTGTGACCTCCGCCACTCGAATAACTGCCGTACCCGCCGCCGCCACGCGAGCTGCCGCCAGAACCGCTGCAAGTGCTGAGGATGATCATCAGGATGATGATCAGCACCACGACCAGGATGATCGTGCCGCACCCCATCTTCGGCACTGCGCTGATCGGGAGCGCGTCGCTGCGCTTGAAGAGATCGCTGCGGCCGTCCAGCTTGAACGCCGAAGCGACGGTCGAACTGTCGAGCTTGTTGCCCGACGACCAGGTGAGTTCGTTGCGGGACCGCTCCATGGAGAGCAGGGCATTGCCATTGGCAAAGTCCCGATTGAAGGTCTTCTGCCCCCGCTCCACCTTCCAGTAGAACTCGCCGGCGACGTAGGTCGTCTCCGCATCGTACGCATAGAGCTGGCGGTACAGCTTTCCCAGATAGGTGGCCGTGGCACGGCCTTCATTCATCGTGGGTGCGCCCGTCGTGGGCTTGACCAGGCTCCAGCCGTCCTGCGCGTCGACGAGAAAGCTGAATCCGCGCTTCTTGTTGTAGAGCAGGTACTCGTTCCAGCCGAAGTGCTCGTCATCGCCGGGTTCGACGCCCATCCGGTGCTGAAATCCCACCACTTGCCACTGCACACCCTGCAACTGTCCAAGCGCGCCGATCGGAATCAGCGTGCGGACCGGTTCGTTCTGGGCCGCGTATCGCAACTCGCCACCGATGCCCTGCGTGAGGTCGATGATGCTGTTGCACGAACGGCAAGTGACGCTCTTGCTGTCGGCCAGGTTGACGGACACGGGCGCGCCGCAGTTCGGGCAATTGAAGCTGCGGCCGGTTTCTTCCTTGGCCGACTCGTCGCGCAGTCCCGTGAGTTGCAGGTCTTCCAGTGCGACCGCCGCGCCGAGGTATGCGTTCGGTGGCCGGGTGTCGAAGTCGAGGCTGAGGACGCTGCCCTGATCGCTGCGCAATTCGACCGCCGGAAATGGCTTTCCGAGCTCCGGCAACCGGGGAAGTTCGCCCTGTGCGGAGACGAGGGTCACCATCTCGTTCGAGGCGACGGTATAGCTCTGCCCGTTGAACGCCGTCGTGCTTCCGACGCGCAGGTCTTCGGGTCGCGACGCTTCGCGCTGAAGCGCAAAGGGCATGGAAAAAACGAAGGCGCCGTTGTCCTCGCTCAGGATGCCGATACGCTCGCCGTCCATGGCGGCGATCCACTCGGTCCACTTTCCGCCCGCATAGCTGTACTGGAGCCGCCCGACGAGGGTGAACGGCTCGCCCCGAATGCGGCCCGCCGCCATGAGCTGGAGCGGACTGAAATCGTCGAAGAGCTCCGCCATCTTGCCGGTGCGCCGAAGCGTCTCGCCCTGTCGCACGACGGTGCTCTGGCAGTACGAACAGACAGCGTGCGTCGACTGGGCCGAGCGGAACTCGACCGGTGCTCCGCAACCAGGACATGGCGCGCGGTAGTAGCGCTGGGGGGAATCGGTGGCCACGAAGGGGCTGCGGCAGATGTCCGCTCGCCGTCGCGCTGTCGAATCGGCTCGACAGTCCTAGGGCGTGCGAATGTGACTCAGACCAGCTTCTTGAGCAGGTCCGCCTTCTTGGCGTCGAATTCTTCCTGGGTCAGGATGCCCTTGCTCTTCAGCTCGCCGAGTTTTTCGAGCGTCGCCATCACCTCGTTGGGCGTGACCACCGCGACCGAAGGCTGGGACTGAGCCGAAGCCGCGGCCGGCGCCGGCTGCCCTTGGCCCAGGCCCTGTGAAAGATTCTGCGCCAGCACCTGCCCGAGCGCCACGCCGGCGCCCAGGCCCATGGCATCCCCCGCGATGCCGCCACCTCCGTTGCCGGCGCCTTCGGCGAACTTCGGAATCGCCTGGGCGGTCTGGTACTGCATGAACTTGCCCATGTCATTGCCGACCATGCCCATGCCGATGCGCTGATCGAGGACCTTCTGGAGTTCTTCGGGCAGCGAAACGTTCTGGACCGTGATGTTCTCGAGCTTGATGCCGATCTTGGCGAACTCGGGAACCAGTTGCGTGGCGAGCGCGGCGGCGAACTGGATCTGATTCGCCGCGAGGTCGAGGAACGGCACGCCGCTCGACGCGATCGCGTTGCTGATGTTCTGCAAAACGAGCCCGCGCAACTGGCCGTCGAGATCCTCCACGCCGTACTCTTCGCGCGTGCCCGAGATCTCGGTGTGGAACAGCTTGGCGTCGCTGACGCGAAAGCTGTAGTTGCCGAAGGCGCGCAGGCGAACGGCGCCGAAATCCTTGTCGCGGATCGTGATCGGCTGGGGCGTGCCCCACTTCTGGTCGACCTGTTGGCGCGTACTGAAGAAGTAGACGTCGCTCTTGAACGGTGACTCGAAGAGCTTGTCCCAGTTCTTGAGATAGGTGAGGACCGGGAGCGTCTGCGTGGTGAGCTTGTACGTCCCGGGCCCGAAGACGTCCGCCACCTTGCCTTCGTTGACGAACATGGCGACCTGGGACTCCCGCACGGTCAGCGAAGCGCCGTTCTGAATCTCCATGTCGGACATCGGGAAGCGCCAGGCCAGCGTGCCATCCTCCGACTCAGTCCATTGGATGATGTCGATGAACTGCTTCTTGATGAAATCCATCAATGCCATGGTCACCCCTCGCGAATGCTTTTGTTTTGGAGGACGGCATATTGCCACATCGCGTGGGGATTGCGGGGCCCTCCGACGGGGCTGCGTCATGGAGCGGCGAGGAACGCGAGGTCTACAATCGGCGCCCCGTTAGAAGCGCAGTGCGGAGACAACATACATGTCCGATTCGACCTCCCCGATTTCCACGCCCGAAGACAAGCGGGCTGAGCTGAGAAGGGCGGCCCTCGAGTACCACGAACTTCCGGTACCGGGAAAGATTTCAATTGCCGCGACCAAGCAGATGGTCAACCAGCGCGACCTGGCGCTGGCCTACTCCCCCGGCGTCGCCGCCCCGTGCGAGGAGATCGTCAAGGATCCCGTCAACGCGTTCAAGTACACGGCGCGCGGCAACCTCGTGGCGGTGATCACCAACGGCACCGCGGTGCTGGGCCTGGGCGACATCGGCCCGTTAGCATCCAAGCCGGTCATGGAAGGCAAGGGCGTCCTGTTCAAGAAGTTCGCCGGTGTCGACGTCTTCGACATCGAGATCGACGAGAAGGACCCGGCACGGCTGGTCGAGGTCATTGCCGCGCTGGAGCCCACCTTCGGCGCCATCAATCTCGAAGACATCAAGGCACCCGATTGCTTCTACGTCGAGCGCGAACTGCGCAAGCGGATGAAGATCCCGGTCTTTCACGACGATCAGCACGGGACCGCGATCACGGTCGCTGCTGCGATGCTGAATGGGCTCAAGGTGGTGGGCAAGGACATCGGCCAGGTCAAGCTCGTCACCTCCGGCGCCGGAGCGGCTGCGCTCGCGTGCCTGAACCTCCTGCTCAAGGTCGGCCTGCGGCGCGAGAACGTCTACGTCACCGACTTGGCGGGTGTGGTCTACGAAGGCCGGACCGAGTTGATGGACGACGACAAGCGCCAGTTCATGCAGAGCACCGACGCTCGCTCGCTGGCCGACGTGATCATCGACGCCGATGTCTTCCTCGGTTTGTCCGCCGGTGGCGTATTAAAGCCGGCCATGGTGGCGAAGATGGCAGCGCGGCCGGTGATCTTCGCGCTGGCGAACCC
The DNA here is from genome assembly GCA_018820395.1 of Gammaproteobacteria bacterium. GTDB lineage: Bacteria > Pseudomonadota > Gammaproteobacteria > Burkholderiales > Burkholderiaceae_C > Variovorax. The sequence continues at coordinate 9,296 of JAHJOG010000021.1, forward strand.
CAATCCTGAAATCTCGCCGGAAGACGCGCATGCGGTACGCGACGACGTGGTCATGGCGACAGGTCGAACGGACTATCCGAATCAGGTCAACAACGTCCTGTGCTTTCCGTACATCTTTCGTGGAGCACTCGACTGTGGCGCCACGACGATCACCGACGAGATGGAAGTCGCAGCAGTCCACGCGATCGCACAGTTGGCGCAAGCCGAGCAAAGCGAGCGGGTGGCTGCGGCCTACGTCGGCGAGAAGCTCAGCTTCGGGCCCGACTACCTGATCCCCAAGCCATTCGACCCGCGGCTCATGATGATGATCGCCCCGGCCGTGGCCAAGGCGGCGGCGGAGAGCGGTGTCGCGTTGCGGCCCATCGCCGATCTGGACGCGTACCGCGAGAAGCTGCAGAGTTTCGTCTACGCGTCCGGCACCACGATGAAGCCGATCTTCGACGCGGCCAAGAATGCTCGCAAGAAGCGCGTGGCCTATTGCGAAGGCGAAGAAGAGCGGGTCTTGCGTGCGGCGCAGATCGTGGTGGACGAAGGCGTTGCCCGACCCACCTTGATCGGAAGGCCGGCGATCATTGCGCAGCGCATCGAAAAGTTCGGCTTGCGGTTGAAAGAAGAGCTCGACTACGACATCGTCAATGTCGAACACGACCACCGGTACCGCGACTTCTGGCAGACCTACCATCGCATGACGGAGCGCATGGGCACCACGGTGCAGACCGCCAAGATCGAGATGAGGCGGCGCCTGACCCTGATCGGCGCGATGCTCCTGCACAAGGGCGATGTCGATGGAATGATCTGCGGCACGTGGGGCACGACGACCATGCACCTCCACTACATCGATCAGGTCATCGGGAAGCGCCCGGGCGGCTGTCCGGGGACCCCGCAGGACATTCAAGTCTACGCATGCATGAACGGGCTGCTGCTGCCCAACCGGCAGGTTTTCCTTGTCGACACGCACGTCAACTACGACCCGACGCCGGAAGAGCTGACCGAAATCACCACGATGGCGGCCGAGGAAATGATGCGCTTCGGGCTGAAGCCGAAAGCCGCGTTGCTGTCGCACTCGAATTTCGGCAGCAGCAACATGCCCAGCGCAGTGAAGATGCGGCGCACGCTCGATCTGCTTCGCGTCCAGGCGCCGTGGCTCGAAGTGGATGGCGAGATGCATGGCGACGTGGCGCTGGACGGCAAGCAGCGCGAAGCCGTCATGCCGCATTCGGCACTGGCGGGCGACGCCAACCTGCTCGTGTTTCCGAACATCGACGCGGCCAACATCTCCTACAACCTGCTCAAGACGGCGGCTGGCGGCAACATCGCGATCGGACCCGTCCTTCTGGGTGCAGCCAAACCGGTGCACATTCTGACCGCCAGTGCCACCGTCCGCCGGATCGTGAACATGAGCGCGCTGACCGTCGCCGACGCAAACGCGGAGCGGTGAGCGGTTTTCGAGTAGCGGGCGCTGACTTAGGAGGGTCGGCGGTCATGGCTTCTTGCCTGCTCATTATTTGAGCAGGCGCTTGCTATTTGTGCTTCTGTGGTGCACACTCCGGGGCTTGAATTTGCGGGTTAACCCCAGGGGTTTCCGCCTCGATTCGCCTCCCGCTTCAAATCTTCTGGTGCCTCATGGCGGCTTGCGCCTCGATCACGTTGTCCGTCTCAAAGTATGCGCTCACTGGTTTTCTACTACTGGCGTCTGCAACCGGGATCCAGGCACGTGATTGGCAAGGCCGGCCTTCCGATCGGACGGTAGAAGCGGGAACTATTTCGCTGCAGGCGCTTCCTCCTCAGGGCCAGCGTACCTACGAGGCCATTTTGAACGGCGGGCCTTTCCGCCATGAGAAGGACGGTTCGGTGTTCGGTAATCGCGAACGATTGTTGCCGCGGGAACGCCGGGGTTACTACCGCGAATACACAGTCGATACGCCCGGCTCGCGGGATCGCGGAGCAAGGCGAATCGTGTGCGGTGGCGAACGGACACCGCCGGCGGTTTGCTGGTACACGAGCGACCACTACTCGACTTTCAGGCGGATCGTGCAATGAGTGATGATGACTTGGACCGGAACAGCCTGCCCATGCAGGCTTCGGAAACGATGATGACGATGACGACAACTACGGAAAGACCGGCGGAGATGACCCAATCCCTTCGTGGCGTGCGGCCCAATATCGTGCAGTCGATACGCGCCTTTCGCGTGAGCGATCTGCAGGAGGCCGCGCATGCGGCGGGGCAGCATTTCCTCTATGCCAACCTGGCCAATGCACAGACCAAACAGGATGTGCTGGATCTGATTGCTCAGCAATTCACTTTCCCTCAGCATTTCGGCAAGAACTTCGACGCGCTCTACGACTGCATGACGGACCCGCTGCACAAGTCCGGCCCTCAGCCGGGCTTCGTGATCGTGCTCGAGCAGATCCCGGCCAACGGCAAGTTCGACAAGGAGGCGCGCGAACAGCTGCTGGATATCTTCCGGGATGCATCCGACTATTGGGGAGATCGAAAAATCCCCTTCAGGTGCTTCTATTCTTTTCTGTAGCCCGTTCTGCACACACCAGCCAAGCAGAACGGGCGAACGAGGCTCAGCAGCCAGGCGCTGCTCAGGTCTCGGGCATCGAACTTCCGGTCAACGACCCCACCGCCGAAAAAATGCCGACCGATAAGTTGGTCGACGTGTCTCCTCTGGCGCTGCGCATGAGCAGCCCCTTCAACGCGGGTTACTGGCTGGCGGCAGCTTAGCGGCCAGCGCGACGTACTCGGCAACGGGGACCTCTTCGGCACGCCGCTGCGTGTCGAAGACGTCCCCGAAGTTTTGGGCGTCGAGCCATTTGCCCAAGGTATGGCGCAAGAGCTTGCGGCGCTGACTGAAGGCGATTCGCACCACTTCGCTCAATTTTTCCGGCACGACTTCGATCGGGTGTGCCCAAGGACGCATGCGCACCACTGCGCTGTCGACACGCGGCGGCGGCTCGAAGCTTTCGGGCGGCACGTGCAGGACGTTGTGCATCTCGTAGCGCCACTGCAGCATCACGCTCAGCCGCCCATAGTCCGAGGTGGCAGGCTCGGCGGTCATCCGGTCGACCACTTCCTTTTGCAGCATGAAGTGCTGATCCGCGATTCGATCGGCGAAGCCGAGCAGATGAAACAGGATCGGCGTCGAAATGTTGTACGGCAGATTGCCGACGACCCTGAGCATCGTGGCAGGCGGTTGCACGAGCCTGGCCGCCAGTTCACTGAAATCCACCTTCAGCACGTCGGACTCGATCACGTCGAGCTGCGCATGCGCGCGCAGGCGCTGTGCCAGATCGCGGTCGAGTTCAATGACCGTCATTCGACCGACGCGCTCCACCAGCGGCTGTGTCAGCGCTGCCAGCCCGGGTCCGATTTCGACCATGGCGTCGCCGGGTGCCGGCGCAATCTCTCGCACGATGGCGTCGATGATTGCTTCATCAGCGAGAAAGTGCTGCCCGAAGCGCTTGCGCGCGACATGCTTCATCGGGCGGGCGAGATGGGGGACATCAGGTCTGCGGCGGCTCGCGGTATTCGACGTACGCGCGTGCGCGGGTTTCCTGCGCCCAGGTCTGCAATGCTTCCTCCAGCCTCTTCTCGCGCAGCACCGCCCGGGCGGCCTCGCGCTGTTCGGCCTGGCTCAGCTTGGCCTCGCGCCGGCCCACGACCTGAATCAAATGAACGCCGAAGCGAGACACCACCGGATCGCTGACTTGGCCGGGAGCCAGCCGGTTCACGGCCTCTTCGAATTCGGGCACGAACTGCCCCGGCAGCGTCCAGCCCAGGTCGCCCCCCTCCTTGGCGCTGGCGTCCTGGGAATTGTCCCGGGCAAGGCCTGCGAAGTCGGCGGTGCCGTTCTGGATGCGCGTCTTGAACTCGGCCAGTTGAGCCACGGCCTGCGCCGTCGTGCGCTTGGGATCATTGCGCAGAAGAATGTGGCGCACTTGCGTTTGCGTCACGACCGCGTCGCTGGCGCCCGGCTGGCTCTTGGCCAGGACCTTGAGGATGTGAAAGCCAGCACCGGAGCGGATCGGACCCACGATCCCATCGACCGGGGTCGTCTTGGTCGAATCGATGAAGAGCGTCGGATAGCGGCTGGCACTGCGCATTCCCATCGCACCGCCGTTGGCACGGTCCGGCGAATCGGAAAACTCCTGCGCGAGCTTGCCGAAGTCTTCGCCATTGCGCGCACGCTGCGCGACGCTCTGGGCCCGCTGTTGCAGCGTCGCGACCTGCGCGTCGGTCGCGTTCTCCGGCACCGTGACCAGCACCTGGGCGATGTTGATGTTCGGTGCGACCTTGGCTTCCGAACCGGCGCGTTGCTCGCGGATGTACTGGTCGACCTCGACATCACTCACCTTGACCTTCGATTCGACTTCGCGCTCCCGCAGACGGGTCATCATGAGTTGATTGCGCAAGTCGTTGCGAAAGGACTCGAGCGTCATGCCTTCGGCGGCGATGCGATTGCGCAGTTCGATGACGCCGAGCTGATTCTGCCGGGCCACCGTCTGCTCAGCCTGATCCACGGCCAGGTCGTCCACCTTGATGCCGAGTTCCTTGGCCTGTTGCAGCTGCGCACGCTCATCGATCATGCGTTCCAGCACCAGGCGGGTCAGCTCGGCGCGCGGCATGCGCGCAGCCTCCTCGTTCTCCTGCAGGATCCGGGAAACGCGCGACTGCACGTCGGTGTTGGTGACAGGCTCCGAATTGACCAACGCGACGATGTATTCGGCCGAACGCTGCACGGGCGTGGCCTGCGGCGCTGCGGGTGTCGGATTCGCCGAAGGGTTGACCGGGGCGAGCCGTGGACCCGCACGCATGATGTCGGTGATGCCGGATCCCGTCGGCGCGCTGCGTGGCGCAGCGACCTGCGCCAGTGAGCCGGTGGCAGAGAGGGCGAGGCCGGCGAGAAAAAGGGTAGGTCTCAAATGTTTCATGGCAGGGCTCAGTCGTAATTGGTGAAGCGACTCGGCGCGGGAAACGGCTGGCGCAGGGGCTGATAACGCTGGATGTTCTGCATCAACGTCGTTCTCGGGTTCGATCCCACGGCTGCGAATCCAACGAACTCCAGCTGGAACATGATGCGTGTGGTGGCTGTGATCTGACCCGTGGTGATTCGTTCCAGCACCACCCGGCCGATGTAGCAGCAGCCATCGTATTCGAGTCCGATCACCCCATCGGTCAGCTTGCGGTCCTGCAGACTGTAGTTGAGGCGGCCGACGGCGTACCAACGTCCTCCGCCTTCCCCTCGGCCAGGACCGAGGTTCTGGCCCTTGTCGCCCCATAGATCGTTCAAAGGCCACTGCCAACTCACGTCGAGCGACTTGTTGCCGTCCGCTGCGGTCGGCGTCGTGTTGGCCTGATAGCGGTACGCAGCACTGACGGTGCGGTAGGCGCCAGGGTTATAGCGCGCGCTGATGGCGCTGCGCTCGGACCTTTGGGTGTCGGGGTTGTACTGGACGGTCGTGTCCAGGCTCCACTTCGGCGTCCAGTTGACCTGTGCTCCCAAGAGCAGATCGCTGACCCGATCAGTGACCGCGGGCGCGGTGGGCAGCGTCACGCGCTGGTCGGCGAAGCGAAGGCGCTGGGCGACGCCGAAACGGGCGGCTTCCGCGCCGGTGTCGGGATCGATCAGGCGTGAAGTCACGCCCACGGTGAGCAGATTGCTGTCCGAAATGCGGTCGTTGCCGGAAAACGCATTCTCGGTATAGATCGTCGCGAAGTTGAAGTCGTTGGCTGCCGAGTCGTAGTTCGGCAGCGCGTTCTGGCTCCGATAGGGCGTGTAGACGTAGAACGCGCGTGGTTCGAGGGTCTGCCGGAAGGCGCGGCCGAAAAAGCTCACATCACGCTCGAAGATCAGCCCGCTGTCGAGACTGAAGGTGGGGACGACACGCGTCGCGGACGTCGCGCCGTTGGCCAGCGGCGAATCGAACTGGTAGGCCGTGCCGTGCAACTGCACCTTGGGAATGACGAAGGTTCCGGGCGTGAGAAACGGCCGGCTCAGCGTGGCCACGGCGAATGCGCGCTCGCCGTTGGGTTGCTGCTGGACGAACGGATCGGCGTGGAAGCGCGTGTAGTCGGCGCTGAACGAATAGTCGAACCCGTTCCAGTCGTACTTGTTGTAGTTGGCGGTGATCTGCGGCAGCCGGTCGTAGGGCGGGATGATCGGCGCCTCGCTGTACTGCAAGGTCTGGTAGCTGAGCGCGCGGGCCATGCCGTTCCAGTCGCCCTTGCTCCAGTTCAGCGTGGCATTGCTCGTCAAGAGCCGCTGCGTGAGCGAAGGCGTGCGATTGAAATCGCGCCAGTAGTCGTCGTCGCTCACGCGGTTGATGTTGAGGTTGGCGGTGAGCGAATCCAGCCCGAAAGGCTTCGGATCGAAAGTCTGCTCATGGTGCGTCCAGATGCCCCAGCGCGACCGGTTGCGCAGAGTGTCGGTGGGCATGACGTCGACGCGCGCTTCGCCTTTGTAGGTGTCTTCGAGATAGCGAAACTCGCTGCCCAGGTTGACGCCGCGCTTGCTCATGAGCGTGGGGTAGAGCGTCGCGTCGCGGTTGGGGGCGATGTTCCAGTAATAGGGCGTGGTGATGTCGATGCCGTTGACGCTGTCGATGCCGATGGTCGGCGGCAGCAGGCCGCTCTTGCGGTTGCTGCTCAAGGGAAAGCTCAGCGAGGGAAAGGGCGGCGTCGAGATGCCCATGAAGCTCAGCCGCGCATCGGTCGCGACGCCGACGTTTTCTTCGGTGTCGGTGGTGAGCGTCGCCGCGCTCAAGAGCCACGCGGGCATCCAGCCCGGAAAATCTTCGCGACGGCAAGTCGTGTAGGTCGCGTTCTTGGCGACCGAGCGCGAGGTGTCGATGAAGTCGATGCGGTCGGCATCGCCCTGGCCGCCGTTGGCGAGCAGCCGGTAACGCACCTTGTTGAAGAAGCCTTCGAAGGTCTCGACCTTCAATTGCAGTTCGGGTCCTTCGTAGACATTGCCCGCCTGGTTGATCCGCACGTTGCCGATCGCCTTGGCGAGATCGTCCGGCTGGTAGTACTCGAGACGGTCGGCACGGATCGAGATGTCGCCGCGGCGCAGCGAGGCGTTGCCTTCGACCACGGTCTCGAGGTCGGGCCGCCCGGAGAGGCGATCGCCATCGATGAAGGTCGACAGGTCGCCCCGCTGCTCCTTCGGAATGATCTCGGTCAGCATGGGGGTGCGCCGGAGTGTCAGGGGCGCTGCGGCGTCCTGCGCCAGAGCGGCATGCACAGGCATCAGGGCAAGCAGAAGCGTCGCCAGCGGGAAGGGGGGTCGGCCCCGGCGCCAGGCGGTCCGGATCAGGTCATGCATCGGTACAAGCGAGGAAGTTCAAGCAACAGGAATTGGCGCCACGGGCTGGCCGGGTTGCGAAGGTCCGCGCTCGGCGGATTTGTAGAATCGAATTATCCATGACAGCTCCATCGCCCCCCGCAGAAGACGCGACCTCGAACACCCAACGGGTGCACTGGAGCGATCCAATGCGTGCAGAGGCCTTCAACCGGTGGCTGAGCGGCATTGCTTCGCGGCATCGCCTGTTGCCCGACAGCTTGCGCCTCGCGTCCGCGGACGCGAGCTTCCGGCGCTACTTCCGGATCGATGTCGACGGCAACGGCGCGTCGCTCATCGTCATGGATGCGCCGCCAGCGAAAGAAGACAGTGCGGCTTTCGTCAAGGTGTCCAGGCTCATGGCCGCAGCCGGACTCACGGTGCCGACCGTGCACGAATGGGACGAAGCCAATGGCTTCCTGCTGCTCGACGACCTGGGCCGCGACGTCATGATCGACGCCATCGACACCAAGGATCCCGATGCGGCCCGACCGCTCTACGTCAAGGCAATCGACGCACTCATTCTCTGGCAGCAAGCATCGCGGCCGGAGGTGCTGCCGCCTTACGACCGGGCGCTGCTCGAACGCGAGCTGGCTATTTTTCCGCAGTGGTACGTCGAGAAGCATCGCGGACTGCGCGTCGAAGGCCGCCTGCAGGAGCGCCTGCAACGCAGTTTTGCGCTGATCGTCGAGCGCAACCTGGCGCTACCCTGTGTCTACGTGCACCGCGATTTCATGCCGCGCAACCTGATGCTCACGGCC
>JAHJOG010000002.1 GCA_018820395.1 Gammaproteobacteria bacterium
CGAATCCATTCGCCGCAGCCGGCCAGCGACACGCGCACCAGCCACGAGCCGCCTTCGGTGGCGCGCCGCGCGAGCGCCGCCATGGCGCCCAAGGCCATCAGGTAGCCGGCCACGTAGTCCTGTTGTGCGGTCGGCGTGAAGGCCGGGCGCTCGTGCAGTCCGGTCCAGGCGAACCCGTTGGCCGCCTGCACCACGGTGTCGTAGCCGCGTCGCTCGCGCCACGGCCCTTGAAAGCCCCAGGCGTTGAGCGTGACGCAGACGATGCCGGGGCGAAGCGCCGCCAGGTCGGCTGGCGACAGCCCGCGCGCATCGAGCGTGCCCGGCCGGTAGGCCTGGGAGAACACGTCGCAGTGGCGCACCAGCTCGCGCATCTGCTCCATCTGTGCGGCATCGCGCAGGTCGAGGTGCGTCGACAGCTTGCCCACGCCCGTGTCGAAGTCGAGCACGCCCGAATCGGCCAGGTCGGCGCGCGAGACGCGCAGCACGTCGGCGCCGTGCTCGGCCAGGTTCTTCGCGCACGTCGGGCCGGCGAGCACGCGCGTGAGGTCGAGCACGCGCACACCCGACAACGGGCGCTCGCCGGCCGGCAGCGGCTCTGGCGGCGCGTCGCCGATGCGAACGATCTCGACCGCTGGCTCGCGGCTGGCGCTGGCGCCTTGCGGGAGCGCGTGCCATTCGTCAGGGCTGCGGACGAAGGCGCCGCAGCCACCTTCAGCGAACAAGGCTTCTTCGAGCGCCGGCCCGTCCCATTGCGCCACCCGCTCGCGAACCGATTGCGGCGTGGGCTGCGCACCGATGGCCCTGCAGTTCTTCTGCGCCAGGTTCGGAAAGTTGCAGTGCAGGTAGATCCAGCGGCCGTCCGCGAGCTGGTAGGAATCGGTCAGCGGGTCCATCACCCTGCCGGGCGGTCGGCCATCGACCTTCATGAACTTGTAGCTTTGCATGGCGGCCGCTGCGGCCACGGCATCGACCTGCACTTGCTGTTCGCGCCCGTGCTTCAGGCGCCACAGCCAGGCGGCCGCCATGCCTGCAGCGGCAATGGACGCGGCGCCGGTTTCGGCGGCCTTGAAGGGGGTGCGAAGCACCGGGTCTGCGCCGACGATCTGCACGTTCGCCGCGGCCTCCGGCGGCAGGCCGGACTGTTGCCGGAGCTGATCGAGCAAGGCGTGCGCGTTCAAGACCGCCATGCCTATTCGGGCTTGATGCCGGCCGCGCGCGCGATCCGCGTGGTGCTGGCGATTTCCGACTGGATGAAGGCTCCGAAGAGCTCCGGCGTGCCGACCACCTCCGGCTTGCCCGGAAACAGACCGCGCGCCGTGAAGGTGTCGAGCACTTCCTTTTCGGCCAGGATCTGGTTGATGGCCTGATTGAGCTTGCGCACGATGGGCTCGGGCGTGCCGGCCGGCGCCATCATCCCGTACCACAGCGACGTGTCGAAGCCCGGCAGGGCTTCGGCGATCGTCGGCACCTTGGGGTACTGCGGCGAGCGTGCGTTGTTCGCCATCGCGATGAGCTTGAGCTGCCCGTTCTGGATGTACGGCTGCACCGCGGCCATGGCCGTGATCATGAGCTGGATCTGGCCGCCGATCAGGTCGGTGATGGCCGGTGCCGCTCCCTTGTACGGGATGGTGCCCACCTCGGCGCCGGCCATCTGCCCGAACATCACGCTGGCGAGGTGTTCCGGGCCGCCTTGGCCGGTGTTGCCGAAGTTGAGCGCGCCTGCCTTCGCCTTGGCCAGCGCGATCAGTTCGCGCACGTTGTTCGCCGGCACTGCGGGGTTCGCCACCAGCACGAGCTGCGTGAAGGCCACGAAGGCGACGGGCGCGAAATCCTTCACCGGGTCGAACGGAATCTTGGCGTAGAAGCTCGGGTTGGTCACGAAGCCGTTGCCGTTGAGGATCAGCGTGTGGCCGTCGGGCGCCGCCTTGGCCACGGTTTCGTTGCCGATGATCGTGTTGCCGCCAGGCTTGTTTTCGACGATCACGCGCTGGTTGAACAGCACGCCGAGCCGGTTGGCCAGCAGGCGCGAAATGGTGTCGTTGCCGCCGCCTGCGCCGTAGGGCGAAATGATCCGGATCTGTTTGCTCGGGTAGTCCTGCGCGAATGCACTGGATGCTCCCCAGCTGGTGGCGAGCGCGGCGATCGCGGTGAGTGAATCGCGCCTGTTCATGGTTTGTCTCCTTCGTCTTCTTGGTGTGAAGCGAAGACTAGGTTCACCGGGTTGTCGTGGCAAATGACTTATTTCGGTCGATATGATCGATGCCATCGATGGAGGCACCATGGAGTTGAGGCATCTGCGCTATTTCCTGGCTTTGGCCGAGCGCCTGAATTTCACGCAGGCCGCGGCACAGGTGCACGTCACGCAATCCACGCTGTCGCATCAGATCGGCCAGCTCGAAGCCGAACTGGGCCTGCGGCTTTTCGACCGGTCCGACCGGCGCGTCACGCTGCTCGCAGCCGGCGAGCTGCTGCTGCCCAAGGCCATCAAGGCGCTCGCCGAGATCGACAGTGCCATCGCGCTCATGAACACCTCGAGCAAGGCGATGTCCGGCACCCTGCGCATCGGCACCACCCCCACGCTCAACATGGCCGTGGTGCCGCAGTGCGTGGAGCTGTTCTCGCGCGACCACCCGGCCATTCGCCTGTTCATCGACGAAGGCTCCGGCGATACGCTCATCGCCGAACTTCAGGCCGACCGGCTCGACTTGCTCGTCGCGTACCGCCCGTTCGATCTGGCGGGCCTGGTGTTCGAGCCGCTCTACACCGAAGAAATGGTGGTGGTGGTGAATCGCCAGCATCCGCTGGCCCGGCGCCGCCGCTTGCGTGTGGTCGAGCTGCATCGGCGCGAAGTGGTGCTGACGCCGCGCAAGTTCACCACGCGCGTGCAGCTGGACGAAGCCTTCGACGCCGCCGGCGCGGAGCCGGTGGTGGCCATGGAGAGTTCCTCGATCGCGGCCATGCTCAAGCTGGTCCAGCAGTTGCCGCTCATCACCATCGTGTCGCGCAGCGCCATCTCGGCGAACCTGGATTTGGTGGCCATACCGCTAGAAGGCCCCACGCTCGTGCGCACACCAGGGCTCATTCTCCTGGCCGACCGGCCGCTGGCGCCGGCGGCGGCCGCCTTTGCCGCCCTGGTGCGCACCGAAGCGCGGCGGCACAAGGCGAAGGGCGGCCCACGCGCCGTGCGCGAGCGCAAGACGAGCTGACCCGAGCCGGCCTCAGGCCGCGGCCACCTGCGCCGACAGCGCGACCGCGCGGTCGACCATCTGTGGCGCCAGGCCCAGGTAGTTGGCCGGATCGGTGAGGCGGTCGATGGCGGCCCGATCGAAATGCTTCGTGACTTCGGGCAGTGCAGCCAGAGCTTCGGCCAGCGTGCCGCCCTGCTCGTTGACGGTGCGGCATGCGTCATAGACCACGTCGTGCGCCTGCTGCCGGCCGATGTGCGGTGCCATGCCCATCATCACGGCCTCGGCCACGATCAGGCCGCGCGTGATGCCCAGGTTGTGCTTCATGCGTGCCTCGTCGACGATCAACCCGCCGAGCGCGAACTTCGCCTGGTGCAGCGCGCCCGAGGTGAGGATGAAGCTTTCCGGAATGGCGATCCACTCCGCATGCCATGGCCCGGTGGCGCGCTCGAAGTCCTGCACCATGGCGTCGACCATCAGGCCGGCGTGCTGGCGCACGGCCTTCGATGCAGCCAACATCAGCTCGCTCGAAATAGGGTTGCGCTTCTGCGGCATGGTGCTCGACTCGCCGCGGCCCTTGACCAAGGGCTCG
>JAHJOG010000228.1 GCA_018820395.1 Gammaproteobacteria bacterium
CGGCCAGGCCCGCCGCGGCCAGCCCGCCATGCGCGATGGCCGCGGCCGCACCGCGCTCGCGCGCTTCGGCCAGAAACTGGTTGGCGTCGTACCGCTCGCCCTTGAGCGCCACGAAGAGATCGCCCGGCGCCAGCGTGCGGGTGTCGCTGTGCACGCGCGAGACGGGCGTCTGCGGGTCGCCGACCAGCCGCGCTTCGGGCAGCCAGGCATGGGCCTGGGCGAGCGTCATCATCGGGCTCGCGCTCATGCGCGGCTCCCTTGGGCCAGGGCCTCGATGGCGTGTGCCCGGTCGGAGAACGCGATGCGTTCGCCTGCGATCTCCTGCCACGCTTCGTGGCCCCGGCCTGCGATCAGCACGACGTCGTCGCTGGCGGCCTGGGCCAGCGTGTCGGCGATGGCCTTGGCGCGATCGGGCTCGACCTGGGCGGCCTCGGGGCGCGCCAGCCCGAGCAGCATCTGGCTGATGATGGCGGCCGGCTTTTCGCTGCGCGGGTTGTCGCTGGTCAGCACCAGGCGGTCGGCCTGTCTTTCGGCGACGGCGGCCATCATCGGGCGCTTGGCCGCATCGCGGTCGCCGCCGCAGCCGAACACGCACCACAGCGCGCCACCGCGCTGCGCGGTGAGCGAGCGCAGGCCGGCGAGCGCCTTGTCGAGCGCATCCGGCGTGTGCGCATAGTCGATCACCGCGAGCGGCCGGCCCGGCATCGCCACGCGTTCCATGCGCCCAGGCACGCTTTCGAGCGCCGAACACGCCGCCACGGCATCGGCCAGCGACAGCCCGAGCGAGCGCAGCGTGCCGACGACGCCCAGCAGGTTTGCAACGTTGTATTCGCCGATGAGCTGCGTCGACAGGCGCTCGGTCGAGCCGTCCTGCTCACGCACGGAAAACTGCAGGCCCTGCGCGTTCCAGTGGACGTCGTGCGCCGCGAGTCGCGCCGGCGCGTCGGCCGCCGAGACGGTCCAGACGTCGAGCGCCCCGACGCCGGATTCGATCAGGTTGCCGACCAGGCTGGCGCCGTGCACGTCGTCGATGTTGACCACCGCGGCGCGCAGGCCGGGCCAGCGGAACAGCTCTGCCTTGGCCTGCCAGTAGGCGTCCATGCTGCCGTGGTAGTCCAGGTGGTCCTGCGTGAAGTTGGTGAACACGGCGGTGTCGATGCGGGTGCCGTCGAGCCGCCGTTCTGCGATGCCGATGGACGAGGCTTCGATGGCGCAGGCGCCGAAGCCCCGATCGGCAAAGCCGCGCAGCTCGCGCTGCAGCATCACCGGGTCGGGTGTGGTCAGTCCCGTGTACGTGAGTTCGGGCGGCACGCCGATACCGAGCGTGCCGACGACCGCGCACGGCCTGCCCGACAGCGCGTCGGGCCCGCGGGCCGACAGCGCCTGCGCCAGCCACCAAGAGGTGGACGTCTTGCCGTTGGTGCCGGTCACGGCGAGCACCTTCAGCCGTGCCGAGGGCTCTTCGTAGTAGGAGGACGCGATCGGCCCGGTGGCGGCCTTGAGCCCGGCATAGGAAGCGATGCGCGCGTCGTCGCCAAAGCCGAACTCGGCAGCCCCTTCCGCCTCGACCAGGCAGGCGGCGGCGCCGCGCTCGAGCGCCGACTTCACGTGCTGCCGGCCATCGGCAGCGGCGCCCGGCCACGCGACGAAACCGTCGCCCGGAGCGAGCGTGCGGCTGTCCGCGTGCAGCGCTCCGCCCACGCGCGCCTTGAGCCACCGCGCGGCGTCGACCGGGTCGTGGAGGGCCAGCGCCATCAGAAGCTTTCCTCGACGTCGGCCGTGACCACCAGCGGCTTCACGGCCAGGTCGGGCGGCACGTTCATCATGCGCAGCGTCTGCTGCACCACTTCGCTGAACACCGGTGCGGCCACCGTGCCGCCGTAGTACTGGCCGGCGCTCGGCTCGTCGATCATGACCGCGACGATGATGCGCGGCTTCTCGATCGGCGCCATGCCGGTGAACCACGAGCGGTACTTGTTGCTCGCGTAGCCCTTGCCCTGCTGCTTGTGCGCCGTGCCCGACTTGCCGCCGACCGAATAGCCGATGGTCTGTGCGCGCTGCCCGGTGCCGCCCGGGCCGGCCGCCATCTGCAGCATCTTGCGGATCGCGTGGGCGTTCTCGGCCGAGAAGACCTTGACGCCCACCGCGGGATCGGGGCTCTTGAGGATGGTCGCCGGAATCAGCTGCCCGTCGTGCGCGAACGAGGTGTACGAATGCGCCATCTGGAAGAGCGACGCCGACAGGCCGTAGCCATAGGCCATGGTGGCCTGCTCGACCGGCTTCCAGGTCTTCCACGGACGCAGCCGTCCCGTGACCGCGCCAGGGAACTTGAGCTGCGGCTTCTGCCCATAGCCGAGCGCGGTGTAGGTGTCCCACATCTCGTGCGGCGTCATCTTCTGGGCGATCTTGAGCGCGCCGACGTTGCTCGATTTCTGGATCACGCCTTCGACGGTCAGGGTGCCGTAGTTGTGCGTGTCGCGGATGGTGAAGCCGCCGATGCCGAAGCGGCCCGGGCCGGTTTCGATGAGCGTCTGGGGCGTGATGCGCTTGGCTTCGAGCGCCATGGCGACCGTGATCGGCTTCATCGTCGAGCCGGGCTCGAAGGTGTCGGTCAGCGCCCGGTTGCGCAACTGTTCGCCGGTGAGGTTCTGCCGGTTGTCCGGCGAGTAGCTGGGATAGTTGGCCATCGCCAGCACTTCGCCGGTCACGGCGTCGAGCACCACCACGCTGCCGGCCTTGGCCTTGTTGGTGGTGACGGCGTCGCGCAGCTTCTGATAGGCGAAGAACTGCACCTTGCTGTCGATGCTCAGCTGGATGTCCTGCCCGTCGACCGGGGGGATCTGCTCGCCCACGCCTTCGACCACGCGCCCGAGCCGGTCCTTGATGACGCGGCGCGAGCCGGCCTTGCCGGCGAGGTCCTTGTTGAACTCGAGCTCGATGCCTTCCTGCCCCTTGTTCTCGACGTTGGTGAAGCCCACCACGTGTGCCGCGGCCTCGCCTTCGGGGTACTCGCGCTTGTATTCCTTGCGCTGGTAGATGCCCTTGATGTCGAGCTCGGCGATCTGCCTGGCGATGGGCTCGTCGACCTGGCGCTTGATCCAGACGAAGCTCTTGTCCTCGTCTTCGAGCTTCTTGTCGAAGTCCTTCTGAGCCATGCCGAGCAGCTTGGCGACCTGGCGCAGCTTGAGCTTGACCTTGGGGTCGTCACGCTCGATGTCTTCCGGAATCGCCCAGATGCTGGGCGCCACCACGCTGGACGCGAGCAGAAGCCCGTTGCGGTCGAAGATGCGGCCGCGGTTGGCGGGCAGATCGAGCGTGCGCGCAAAGCGCACTTCGCCCTGGCGCTGGAAGAACGCGTTGTTGACGACCTGCACATAGGCGGCGCGCCCAGCGAGCATCAGAAACCCGACGGCCATGCTGCCGACGATGAACTTGCTGCGCCAGACCGGCGTCTTGCTCGCCAGCAGCGGACTGGTGGTGTATTGCACACTGCGGCGGTTCATGAGTGGGCCTTTCGCTTGGACGCGTTGGCGGGCGTGCTTCCGGGCGGCGGCGGCGGTGCGACCACGGCCGGGATCACGCTGCCGTCAGGGCGCACGTACTGCGTGATGGCCGGCGACGTGGTGCGCATCTTCAGCCGATCCTTGGCGAGCTTCTCGATGCGCAGCGGCGTGGCTTGTGCGCTCTTCTCGACCTGCAGACGGTCGCGGTCGAGTTCGAGGCGGCGCGTCTCGAGCTCGGCGCGGTGCAGCTCGGTGTAGAGCTGGCGCGACCGGTATTGCGTGTGGACCAGATAGATCGCCGAGGCGAGCACGGCCACGAGCAGGAGCAGGTTGAGGCGCGCCATGGGTCAGGCCTCGGTGCGTTCTGCGACGCGCAGGATGGCGCTGCGCGCACGCGGGTTGGCGTCGATCTCGGCCTGGGCCGGCCGGATGCGCGCGAGCGCCCGCAGCTTCATCGGCCGCGGCTCGGCAAAGGGTGCGCGACGGTCGAACACCTCGCGCGAATGCCGGGCGATGAACTGCTTCACGATCCGGTCTTCCAGCGAATGGAAGCTGATCACGGCGAGACGGCCTTGGGGTTGCAACACGCTCAAGCTCGCTTCTAGCGCCTGTTGCAGCTCTTCAAGCTCGGCATTGATGAAAATCCGAAGAGCCTGAAATGTGCGCGTTGCAGGGTTCTGGCCCGGCTCGCGGGTTTTGACCGTGCCAGCCACGAGCTCGGCCAGCTCGGCGGTGGTTGAAACTGGGCCCCGTTCTTGTCGGCGAGCAGCAATCGCCTTTGCAATCTGAACAGCAAACCGTTCTTCGCCATAGTCACGAATCACCTCCGCAATCTGCTGTGGCTCGGCCGTCGCCAGCCATTCGGCCACGCTCTCGCCGCGCGTGGTGTCCATGCGCATGTCGAGCGGACCGTCGAAACGAAAAGAAAAACCCCGTGCGGGGTTGTCGATCTGGGGAGAGCTGACACCGAGGTCCATCAGCACACCGGCCGCGCTGGCCGGGGGCAGATCCCCCAGCTCCCGAAAGCCCTGGTGCCGGATCGAAAAACGCGTGTCCTCGATACGCCGGGCCTCGGCCACCGCCTCGACGTCCTTGTCGAAAGCAATCAGCCGCCCGGCTTCCGACAGCCGCGCCAGGATGGCTCGCGCATGGCCGCCGCGCCCGAAGGTGGCGTCCACGAAAGTGCCCGAAGAGCTCGACACGTCGTGAAACAACGCGTCCACCGCTTCCTTCAACAAGACGGTCGTATGGGTCCATGATTGCGTCACCAGACGGCCTCAGAAGGAAAAGTCCTTCAATACATCCGGAACCTCGCCCTGCATGGCCTCGGCCTCCTTGGCGTCGTACGTGGCCTTGTCCCAGAGCTCGAAATGCTTGCCCATGCCCAGCAACAGGACCTCGCGAGAGATGCCGGCCCACGAGCGCAGTTCGGGCGCGACCAGCACCCGGCCGGTGCCGTCCATCTCGACGTCCATGGCGCTACCGAGCAGAACCCGCTTCCACCACTGCGCATTGACGGGCATGACCGCGATGCTCGGAGCAAAGATCTCCCACTCGTTGCGGGGGAACATCATCAGGCAGCCATGGGGGTGCTTGGTGATCGTGAGGCGGCCTTCGGCGGTGGCGTTCAGCACGTCCCGATGCCGGGTCGGCACGGAAAGCCTCCCCTTGGCATCCAGACTGAGCGATGAAGCGCCTTGAAACACGACCACGAGACCCCGGTGGTGGGAGCGTCGCGAGACCCGAAAATGGCCTCGCTCGACACTTTTTCCCACTTAACTGCACTTTTTTGCACTGTAGCAGGAAACGTTCACTTCGCAAGGCGCGGTGCGTGTCTTTTTTGTAATGGAATCAACGACTTAGCGGGGGTTCTGCATCGGGAGAATTGCCGTTTTCCCTTGCGCCAGAACTACTTAGCTCATGCAATGAATGTGTTGCGTGAATCCGAGCCCCAAGACGTAACGATCAGAGTATGAATCGGGAAAGATCTTCGTCGTGACTTAGTGCCGCCAAACGCGCGTCGACATAGGCGGCATCGATGTGGATTTCCTGACCCTGCAACTTCGCCGCGTCGAAGCTCACTTCGTCGAGCAGACGCTCCATCACGGTCGACAGGCGGCGCGCGCCGATGTTCTCGGTGCGCTCGTTGACGTCGTACGCGATGCTCGCGAGTCGCGTGATGCCCTCGGGCGAAAACTTGAGCGTCACGCCTTCGGTCGCCAACAGCGCCTCGTACTGCTTGACGAGCGACGCCTGGGTCTGCGTCAGGATGCTTTCGAAATCTGCCACCGACAGCGACTGCAGCTCGACGCGGATGGGAAACCGGCCCTGGAGTTCGGGAATGAGGTCGCTGGGCTTGCTCAGATGAAAGGCGCCGCTCGCGATGAAGAGGATGTGGTCGGTGCGCACCACGCCGTATTTGGTGCTGACGGTCGTTCCCTCGACCAGCGGCAGCAGGTCGCGCTGCACGCCCTGGCGCGACACGTCGGTGCCCTGCGCTTCGGAGCGGGTCGCCACCTTGTCGATCTCGTCGATGAAGACGATGCCGTTCTGTTCGGCGCTCTGGATCGCCTGGGCGCGAATCTCGTCCTCGTTCACCAGCTTGGCCGCCTCTTCGTCGATCAGGAGGCGCATCGCCTCGGCGATCTTGAGCTTTCGGGTCTTGCGCTTGGCCTGGCCGAGCTGGCCGAACATGCCGCGCAGCTGCTCGGTCATTTCTTCCATGCCTGCGGGGCCCATGATTTCGAGCGGGGCGCGCGTCTCGGCCAGGTCGATCTCGATCTCCCGGTCGTCGAGTTCGTGCTCACGCAGCTTCTTGCGAAACGCCTGGCGTGTGGGGTTGGGCGTGGCGGGCGCCGTGCCGTCGGCCACGCGTGCGGCCGGCAGCAGCACGTCGAGGATGCGCTCCTCGGCGCCGTCTTCGGCGCGCGTGCGGACCTTGGCGCTTTCGCTTTCGCGCGTCTGCTTGACCGAGATCTCGATCAGGTCGCGAATGATGGAATCGACGTCCTTGCCCACGTAGCCCACCTCGGTGAACTTGGTGGCCTCGACCTTGATGAAAGGCGCGTCGGCGAGCCGCGCCAACCGGCGGGCGATCTCGGTCTTGCCGACGCCCGTCGGGCCGATCATGAGGATGTTCTTGGGCGTGATCTCGGCACGCAGCTTTTCCTCGACCTGCTGGCGCCGCCAGCGATTGCGCAAGGCGATGGCCACGGCACGCTTGGCCTGGGGCTGCCCGACGATGTGGTTGTCGAGCTCGGAGACGATTTCCTGGGGAGTCATGGACATGGTGAAGGGGGCGACTGGGCAGGCGCGTTCAAAGAGATTCGACCGTGTGGTGCATGTTGGTGTAAATGCACAGTTCGCCTGCGATTTCCAGCGATTTCTTGACGATTTCTGCGGCACTCAGCTGCGTGTGGTCGAGCAGCGCCTTGGCCGCCGCCTGTGCGTAGGCGCCGCCCGAGCCGATCGCGATGATGCCGTTTTCAGGCTCCAGCACGTCGCCGTTGCCGGTGATGATCAGAGAGGTAGTGGCGTCGGCCACGGCGAGCATGGCTTCCAGGCGGCGCAACACGCGATCGGTGCGCCAGTCCTTGGTGAGTTCGATGGCGGCCCGTGCCAGATGGCCCTGGTGCTTTTCGAGCTTGGCCTCGAAGCGCTCGAAGAGCGTGAAGGCGTCGGCGGTGGCGCCCGCGAAGCCGGCCAGCACCTTGCCGTGATAGAGGCGGCGCACCTTGCGCGCAGTGCCCTTGATGACGATGTTTCCGAGGGTGACCTGGCCATCGCCGCCGATGGCGACCTGATCGCCCTCGGCGCCCGGTCGCCGGACGCTGACGATGGTCGTTCCGTGAAATTGTTCCATCGGACGAATATAGCGCCCTGCCCGGGCGCCGACGCTTCGGCGCCGCCAATCCCGCGTCCGAAGCGGGCCCGGAACGCGAGTCAGTCCTTGCGGACCGTGACCGTCGCGTGGTTGGCGATCCCGATGACGTTGAAGAACGTCGCGATGAGACGGTGGGCGTCGACGAACTGCACGCGCTGGCCGCGTTCGTCGCGTGCCGACACCCAGTTCAGCAAGGTTCCGGCGGCAGCGAAATCCATGCGCAGCAAAGCGACGCACGACACGGTCAGCGCGCCGGAGTCGGCCAGTTCGGTGTCGAGCCGGGCCCAGGTCGAGTGCGACTCTCCGAGCACTTCACCTGCGAGCAGCGAATGCCCCGCGCTCAAGTCGAACGCAGCAGCCTCGGCGCGAAGCTCGTCCCGGATCGAATGCCGAACCGAGCCTGCGGGCGCGTCGAGCGCCGTGAACTCGCCCTTCGGGTCTTCCCAAGGGGGCGGCGACACCTCGTAGGTGATGCAATAGTTGAGCGCCAACAGCTCGAATTCGTCCGGGCGGTTGATCACCCGCAGCGCGGCCATGTGCAATTGCCACCAGGCAGCGTCGGCCGAGCGATCGTTGACCGGCGTCGCCTCGGCGAGCACGAGCAGCAATGATTCGGTGCCGAGAAAACGCAGCTTGACCGGGGAATCGGCCCAGTGGGACAACAAGGCCTTGAGCGGGCCCGCCGCATCGGCATCGATCGCCTGGATGAAGCTCCAGTCGATCTCCCAGACCGAGCCGGCCGAGGCGAGCGCCTTGGTCAGGCCGAGCAGACCCTCGCGCGACAGTCGCGCCGGGCAGACCCAGTCTGCATCGCCATCGACCACGACCGGTTCGGCCCGCTCGCCCGCCGCGGCCGCGGCCGCCGCGTTGGCATCGCGCGCCAGTTCGGGCAAGGACACCCACGTCGGCGCAAGGTGCTTCATCTGCTGCGCGTAGCGCATGCTGGCGGTGTCGAACTTGTCCTTTTCGCCGATCGCCCGGTACAGATCGAAGAGCGAGCGCCAGGTTTCGTCGTGGCCGGAGCCGGCGCCCTCGGGTGCGAGCGTTTGCAAAAGGATCGCCTCGGCACCGGAATGGTCGCCATGGGCAAAACGGATGGCAGCCTCTTCGATGCTCCCGTCGTACACGGCTCTGGCCGGTGACGCGGCATCCGCGGCGGAAGGCGGCGCGGCGCCGGGTTCGGTGTCGGCGTAGGCGCGGGGGCTCTGCAAAGGGCCGGAAGCATTGGCCGCCTGGATCTCACCGCTGGCCGCAGGATCGGGCCGCGAGCCCTTGCCCTTCCACCACTGCTGCGACATCTGCTCTTCGATCTCGTCGATCTTCTTGAGCGTGAGCGCGCGCCCGGCCGTCTTGCCGAGCGTGCTGCTGATATTGAGCGACGAAGGCGTGCCCGAGCCGTCGCGGTCGCCGGCGGCCTCGCGCTGGCGCAGCTTGCGGAGCATGTCGAACTCGCGGCGGCGAACGAAATCGTTGCGCTGCCGGCGCTCGATCATGTCCTTGAGCATCTCGCGGCTGTAGCCGTTTTCGAGCGTTGACGCGTCTTCGGCATCGAGCTCGGACCAGTCCTTGAGCGGATTGCGAACGAATTTCGCCACCTTGGACAACAAACGACTGGGTTCTTCCTTGGCCATGGCTTATGCGATACGGCTTGGGAGCGGCATTCAGTCCCCGAACATCTTCTGCTTGAGTTCGCGGCGCTGCTGCGCCTCGAGCGACAAGGTGGCGGTGGGCCGGGCCAGCAGACGGCCGACGCCGATGGGTTCGCCGGTCTCGTCGCAGTAGCCGTAGTCGCCGGCATCGATGCGCTGGATCGACTGCTCGATCTTCTTGAGCAGCTTGCGTTCGCGGTCGCGGGTGCGAAGCTCCAGCGCGTGCTCTTCTTCGATGGTGGCGCGGTCAGCAGGGTCGGGAACGACCACCGTGTCTTCACGCAGATGCTCGGTGGTTTCACCGGCGCTTTCGAGGATGCCGCGCTTGAGTTCCTGCAGCTTCAGGCGAAAGAACGCCATCTGCTTGTCGTTCATGTACTCGGTGTCGGGCATCGCGATCACTTCGGCGTCGGTCAGTTCGCCGACGGTCTTGGTCTTCCAGTTGTTCGCGAGCTTCGGGTCTTTCTTGACGGCCACGGGCGGCGGCGGAACCAGCGCCTGGGTCGTGATCTGCACGAAGCTCGACTTGGCGGCGGTGGAAGCGACGCTTTGCGGCATCGAGGGGACAGTCAGTTGCGACAACCTGGAAACACGTCCGCCACGCGCCGGGGCGGCGGGGGCGGCGGCGGGAGCAGAGGTCGACACGGTCGGTTCAGGTGACGCCGTATCGGAGTTGGAGGCGGCAGCCGTTTTTTTCATGGGAGTCGGTGGAGATTGGGTGACGGCACGGGGTTTGGCCGACGTGGTGGACGGAGCGACTGCCGAACCGGTGGCCGCGGTCTTGCCCTTCTTGGCAGGGACCGCTTTCGGCGAAACGGCAGGCGTGGATTGCTGGCGGGTGGAAACCTTCTTGGCCGCGGGAGCGGCACGCGATGCGGCCGGCGTCTTGCCGACGACGGGCCTGGCAGCGGGCTTCGCTTTGACGGCGGGCTTCTTCAAGGTGACTGGCTCCTTCGACGAACTGGAACGCGCATTCAACGGGTGTCTCCTCCCAGGGAGCCACTGCAGGCCATCGGCGTCGCGGACTCCACGTTGTCAGGATGCCCGCTGGCGGCCGGGCAGTCAGGGGGTTATACCCCCGAATGCAGGCCGCTCACGCGCACCGCGATATGCCGAAAGTCACACAGGTTCGAGGAAAGAAGAGCGCCGCATGGCCTTCCGGCAGGCGCGCGATTGTATAGACAAAGCGAGGGCGGGGCGACGCGATCAGACCAGGCACTGGTCCAGGCCCTGTTCGAGGATGTCTCGCGGGAGGTCGATGCCGATGAACACCATGCGGCTCTGCCGTGCCTCGTCCACGCCCCATTCGGGCCCCAGATCGCTGCCCATCAGCTGATGCACGCCCTGGAAGATCACCTTGCGTTCGGTGCCCTTCATGTGCAGCACGCCCTTGTAGCGCAGCATGCGCGGACCATAGATGTTGACGATGGCACCGAGAAAATCCTCGAGCCGCGCCGGGTCGAAAGCGCGCTCGGCGCGATAGACGAAGCTCTTGACATCGTCGTCATGATGGTGATGGTGGGCATGGGACGGGTGGTCGCAATGCTCGCCTTCCGCATGGTCGTGGTGATCGTGATCGTGAGTGTCCTCGGTCAGGAAGTCCGGGTCGATGTCGAGCTTGGCATTGAGGTTGAACCCGCGCAGGTCGAACACGTCCTTGAGCGGAACCTCGCCGAAATGCACCTTCTGCTGGGGCGCGCGCGGATTCATGTGCTTGAGGCGGTGAATGAGGGCCTCGGTTTCTTCCGCGGCGACCAGGTCGCTTTTGCTGATGAAGATCTGGTCGGCAAAGCCCACCTGGCGCCGCGCTTCCTGCCGGTCGTCCAGTTGCTTGGGCGCGTGCTTTGCGTCGACCAATGTGAGGATCGAGTCGAGCAGATAGCTCTCGGCGATCTCGTCGTCCATGAAGAAGGTCTGCGCGACCGGGCCCGGGTCGGCCAGCCCGGTGGTCTCGATGACCACGCGGTCGAAGTCCAGCAGCCCCTGGCGCTTCTTGGCGGCGAGCACCTGCAGGGCCTCGCGCAGGTCTTCGCGGATCGTGCAGCAGATGCAGCCGTTGCTCATCTGCACGATCTGCTCCTTGGATTCGGTGACCAGGATGTCGCTGTCGATGTTTTCTTCGCCGAATTCGTTTTCGATCACCGCGATCTTCTGGCCATGGGCCTCCGTCAGGATGCGCTTGAGCAGCGTGGTCTTGCCGGAGCCGAGGAAGCCGGTGAGGATGGTGGCTGGAATGAGGGCCATGGAATGCTCCGGAGAAACAGGGAAAAGCCCGAAAGTTTAGTCCCGCGCGAATGGCCGCGCGCCCGCGAGGCTTCAAAGCCTTTTCAGGTTTCGCGCTTGGCCTTGGCCCGGGGATGCGCAGCGTCGTAGGCCCGCGCCAGGTGCTGAAAGTCGAGCCGCGTGTAGACCTGGGTGGTGGAGATGTTGGCATGGCCGAGCAACTCCTGCACCGCCCGCAGATCGCTGCTGGACTGCAACACGTGGCTCGCGAACGAATGCCGCAGCATGTGCGGATGCACCGGCGCCGCCAGGCCGGCCTTGAGACTGCGCGCGCGCAACTGCTTCCAGACCGAGTGGGCCGAAAAACGCAAGCCGTTGCGACCGATGAAGAGCGCCGCCGCGCTGGCCGGCTCGCGCACCGATGCCGCGCTCAGCGCGGCGCAATCCGCGCGCACGGCCAGCCAATC
This sequence comes from Gammaproteobacteria bacterium, assembly GCA_018820395.1. Classification (GTDB taxonomy): domain Bacteria; phylum Pseudomonadota; class Gammaproteobacteria; order Burkholderiales; family Burkholderiaceae_C; genus Variovorax. Next base: position 11,726 of record JAHJOG010000228.1, read on the forward strand.
GCGCAGCGCTTCGCAGGCCTTCGCGCCCACGGGCACGATGCGGCGCTTGCTGCCCTTGCCCAGCACGCTGGCTTCGGCCGCGTCGAGGTCGACCCAGCCGAGCGCGGTGTTGCTCGGGCGGGCGTCCAACCCGGTCAGTTCGGCCACGCGCAACCCACAGCCGTAGAGCAGCTCGACGATGGCCCGGTCGCGCGCCTCGGTCCAGGGATCGGCTTCGAGGTCGCGCAGCTCGGCGAGCCGCACGGCGTCGTCGACCGCCAGCGCCTTGGGCAGCGGCCGGCCGGCCTTGGGGGCCTGCACGTCCTGCACAGGGTTGGCGCCGACGACGCCCTCATGCACGAGCCAGCGATAGAAGCTGCGCCAGCACGACAGCACCAGCGCGATGCCGCGCGACACATGACCGGCGCTGTGCAGTTGCGCCATCCAGCGGCGCACGTGCGCGGCCTCCACCCTGTCGAGCGACAGACCCGCCGCGTCGGCCTTCTCGGCCAGCGACGCCAGATGGATGGCATACAGCTCGACGGTGCGGGGGGCGAGCCGGCGCTCGACGCGCACGTATTCCAGGTACTTCTCGACCAGGGGCCGTGCCGCGTCGGTCGGATGTGCCACTGTTTGCCTCGACGGTCCTACGGGCGCAGCCGCGACAACGCGCTCGACGCGAGCTCGGACATGCGCTCCAGAAAATCGGTGCCCATGTCGGCGTTGTAGCGCTGGGCGTCGGGCGAGGCCAGCACCAGCATGCCGAAGGCCGGCGCTTCCGGCTCGGCGCGCAAGGGAATCATGGCGATCGACACGGCGGCCTGCGGTTCGGCCAGCCAGCGCGCGGCCTCGAAACCCGAGTTGAGCCCGCAATAGGGCGCGCTGAGCGAAGTGGCGAGCGCCTTGGAATCGTCGCTCACCCCCTGCGCATAGTCTTCGTTCATGAAGGCGCTGTCGCAGTCCCAGACCTTGATCGCCGTCTGCGGCACCAGGAACAGCGACTGCAGCTCCGACGCGATCTGGTAGGGCAAGGCGCGCGGGTCGCGCGCGGTCAGCAGCCCCTTGGTCCAGCGCTGCAGCCGGTCGGCCGTGACGACGTTCTCGGTGCCGTGACGAACCATGTCCATCAGCCGATGCTCAAGCGCCTTGATCTTCTCGCGCAGCATCTCGGCCTGCCGCTCCTGCAGGCTGACCGCCCGGTTGCCGTGCGGGCTGGTGAGCTGCACGTGCGACAGCAATTGCGCATGCCGCTCGAAGAAATCGGGCGTGTTGGACAGGTAGTCGGCAATGTCGTCTTCGGTGATGGGATTCATGACGTTGGGGTTGGGAGGGTTCATGGCAGTTCGGGGACCTCGATGTCGCCCTCGAACACCGAGGTCGCAGGCCCGGTCATTAGAACCGGGCGGCCTTGCCCGGCCCACTCGATGGTGAGCACGCCGCCGCGGGTTTCGACGTCGACCCGCGCGTCGAGCAGCCCGAGGCGAATGCCCGCCACCACCGCCGCGCAGGCGCCGGTGCCGCAGGCCAGGGTCTCGCCCGCGCCGCGTTCGTACACGCGCAGGCGCAGACTCGAACGGCCCGTGACCTGCGCGAAGCCGGCGTTGACGCGCTGCGGGAACCGAGGATGGTGTTCGATGAGCGGCCCCTGCAGTGCCACCGGCGCCCGGTCGATGTCGTCGACGAACTGCACGGCATGCGGATTGCCCATCGACAGCACGGCCACCGCCACGACGGCGCTGCCTGCGTGCGTGCCGAGCGCCAGATGCCATGTGTGCCATGGCCCCTCGGGGTTCGCGTCGAGGCCGGCCTTGTCGAACGGAATCCGCGCCGGCTCGAAGATGGGTGCGCCCATGTCGACCGTCACACGGCCGTCGGCGCCCAGGCGCGGCTCGATCACGCCAGCGAGCGTCTGCACGCGCACCGCGTCTTTGGAGGTCAGGCCGCGATCGCGCACGAAGCGCATGAAGCAGCGGGCGCCGTTGCCGCACTGCTCGACTTCTCCGCCGTCGGCGTTGTGGATCACGTACTCGAAATCGATGTCGGATGCAGCGCCCGTCGGCGGTCGACGCACGCTCAGGATCTGGTCCGCGCCGACGCCGAAATGCCGATCGGCGAGAAAGCGGTATTGCGCCGCGCTCAAACCGAGGGGTTCGCGCGTTTCGTCCAGCACGACAAAGTCGTTACCGGCTCCCTGCATCTTGGTGAAGCGGACTCGCATCGCCCGATTATCGGGTCGCACAGCGCGACACTGCCGCGGACGGGCGTCGAAAGGCGCGGTCCGACCGGGGCGCTAACGCTGCGCGAGCGGGATCCGCACCGAATCGGGTTCGATGAGGAGCTCGTGGCCCAGGTCGTCGGCCAACGCATGCAACGCGATGGCGTCGACCGCCAGCTTGCGTGGCGCGCGCAGCGCACCCGCCATCGGATCGGCAGGCGCAGACTTGCCGTTCAGGGCGACGAACCGGATCGCGTCGGGCCCATCGGCTTCGATCTGGATCGCGCCCAGATGCGGCGCGCAGTCGTTCAGATACCCAAGCGCGCCGAGGAACAGATAGCGCAATGCAGCGCCCTCGGCAAAAGTCGGCTCGCCCTCCTGGGGACCCAGCCCGTCGCCGACCAGCAAGCCGATGCCGTTGAGTTCGAATGCCGCACGCATCAAGGCGCAGCATTGGGTCACCAGGTCGCTGCGCGTGACGCCCTCGTCGCTGGCGGCGAGTTCCCAATGGCGAAGCGATCGCACGGCAGTGACCATCGACTGCAGCTGATCTTCGATGACGCCGATCCGCTCTTCGGAGCTGGCACTCCCGGCCGCGCCGCTGGTCACCTGCCGCTTGAGCAGCAGCAACGCCATCCGGATCACCGACACCGGAGCGGCCATGTCGTGACGCAACGCCGGCAAGGCGCGGGTGAGCATCTCGTGGCGCACGCCCGCCGCGACCCAGCTGCGGCCTCCGGGAGAGGCTTTCATCTGGAAGCATGCGCCGCAAGGATGCGGTCGAGCGTGTCGAAATCGATGGGCTTTTGCAGGTGATGGTCGAACAGGTCAGCATCGTCGCCCGCGCCGTCGCTCGCCGAATAGCCGGAGATCGAGACCAGCAGCATGGGCGTGTCGGCCGTCTTGGCGCGCAACTGGCGGGCCACTTCGACGCCCGGCAGGTCGGGCAGCGTGAGGTCGAGCAGCGCGCAGTCGAAAGACTCGGACGCCGCCGCTTCGAGTGCGGCCCGCCCGGCATAGACGCAGCGCGCCGTATGGTCCTGCAGCAAAAGCAGTTCTCGCAGCAGGTCCGCTGCCGCTTCGTTGTCATCGACGATCAGCACGTTCACACGCAGGCCTCAAATGTCAAAGGTTCGAAGTATCAAGCGAAAGCGCGCCGCGTCCTTGTAGGAACACCGCGCTATCGGGTTAACCCGACTCGTGCACAGCGCCGGCCAGCGCCGGGACCAGCCGCGAATCACGCGCGACCACGCGCCCCGCGGCCATCACCAGCTTGCGCATCGGCCGTGCCACGACCGCTTGCGCGAGCGACTCGGCTTCGACCAGCACCAGATCGGCTCTGGCGCCCGGCGCCAGCCCGTAATCAGCAAAGCCGCACCCTCGCGCGCCGGCATGCGTGACGCAGTCGAGCGCGGCCGCGATGTCGTCGTCGCGGCGCAGGTTGTAGCGCAGGCCGATCAGCATCGCCCGCTCCAGCATGTCGGGGCTTCCATAAGGCGTCCAGGTATCGCGAATGCCGTCGTTGCCGCCGAACACCGTCACACCCGCTTGCCGGCAGACGAGCAGAGGCGGCACCGGTCGGGCCGGCGGCGCGCTGGTGACGAGCGCCACGTCGAGCCGGGCCATGCGCGCGAGCAGCGCGTCGCGCTCGCGCTCGGGCAGTTCGCCCAGGCAGAAGCCGTGGCTCACGACCACCTTGCCCTGCATGCCCAGCGCGGCGCAGCGCTCCAGGATCAGGTCGAGCGAGAACGCACCCATCGCGCCCGGCTCGTGCAGATGGATGTCGACCGGGCAGCCACGGCGCTCTGCGATGCCGAAGAGCACGTCGAGCGAGCGCACCGGATCGGCGTCGATGGCCGTCGGGTCGAGCCCGCCCAGCACGTCGGCGCCCTGCTCGATGGCACTTTCGAGGAGTTCGGCCGTGCCCGCCCGCTGCAGCAGGCCCGACTGCGGAAAGGCCACGATCTGGATCTGCTGCAGCGGCGCCATGGCCGAGCGCGTCTGCAGCACGCCGTCGAGGTGCCGCAAACCGGCCTGCGTGTCGATGTCGACGTGCGTGCGCAGCCGCGTGGTGCCCAGTGCGAGAAAAGCCTTTGCCAGGTGCAGCGACTGCGCCGCCGCGTCATGGCCGCTGGCCGCGCGGAAGGCCCGCTCGTTGTCAATGCGGTCGATGAGCCGGTCGCCGACCTCGTTGCAGTACCAGGGCATGCCCCAAAGAGTCTTGTCGAGATGGGTATGGCCTTCGACCAGGCCCGGCAACAGCAGCGCGCCACCGCCCTCTTCCACTGCGCACCCGGCCGGCAACGCCAGCCCCGGGCCCACGCCAGCCAACACGCCCTCGCGCACCAGCACGTCGCAGGCCGGACCACCCAGGGGCCGGACATTGCGGATCAGGAGCGGCGACGCCGGCAGCGAATCGATCGGTGTGCCGCTCACAGCCACCCCGCACGCCGAAAACGGTAGAAGAGATAGCCACACAGCCCCGCCATGACGGCCAGTGCCGCCGCGTAGCCGTAGCGCCAGTGCAGCTCCGGCATGTTCTGGAAGTTCATTCCCCAGATGCCGGCGAAGGCAGTGCAGACCGCGAAGATGCTCGCCCAGGCAGCCAGCCGCTTGGTGACCTCGCCGTCTTCGATCGTCACCATCGACAGGTTGACGTGGATCGCCGTGCCGATCGTCTCGCGGATCGAATCGATCGAGTTGTCGATGCGCGTGAGGTGGTCCACCACGTCGCGAAAGTAGTCCTGCACGCCCGCGCAGATCTGCGGCACGCGGCCGCCATACAGCTTGCTCGTGGCCTCCAGCAACGGCGCGATCGCGTGCTTGAGCTGCGTGAGCCGACGCTTCAGATCGTAGAGCCGCGTGATGCTGTCGCGCGCCGCGCCCTTGGTGAAGATGCTGCGCTCGATGACGTCGATCTCCGCCTCGAAAGCCTCGATCAACGGAAAGTAGCGGTCGACCACGGCATCCATCAAGGCATAGAGCACGAAGCCCGGGCCGTTGCGAAGCAGCTCGGGTTCGCGCTCGCAGCGCGCCCGCACATCGGTGAACCCATGGTCGCTGCCGTTGCGGATCGACACCACGTGCCCGGCACCGACGAACACGTCGAGTTCGCCCTGCTTCAGCGATTCGACGCCCTCGCCGCCGGCCTCGAGCAGGTGCATCACCACGAAGATCGAATCGGCGTATTCCTCGACCTTCGGCCGCTGGTGGCCATCGTGCGTGTCTTCGATCGCCAAGGCATGCAGGCCGAACTCCGATTGCAGATGAGCCAGTTCGTCCGGCGTCGCGTCATGCAACGCCACCCACACGAAGCAGCCGGGCCGCGACGCGAATTCGCTGATGCGTTCGATGGGAATGTCGGCGAGCTTCTTGCCGTTTTCGTAGACCGCGCAATTGATGAGCATTCCCGGCCCTCGAGAGATCTGGACTTGTCGTCCATCTTGCCACGCTTCAGGAGTCGTTTCGCAGCCCGGCTTTCGCCCGTCTACCTGGGTCGGATTACGACTTTGACCGCACTCGATAACACCGTTCCCGCGCGCTGCGGCCGGCCGCAACATGAATGCTTTCTACCACTCATGAGGCGCGCGGCATGCCAGCACAAGGTCCAACCTCCCCCCGACAAAGATTCCTGGAACTCTTTCGCGGGCTTCGCTCGGGCAGCTCGATATCGAAGGACGATCCCAATGCGCCCTGCGATGCATCTTGCAAGTTCAACGATATCCAATTCGTCGCTCGGCACCCGGATCCGGAAAGTGAGCAATTCGCATTGGAGGTGCCGCTAGGAAAGCTCCCCGAATCGAACGCGACTTCAAAGTTGGAGAAGCTCCTGGTCATGAACCTCGGCTTGCTGCGGCAATTCGGTCCTTCCATCGGGCTCGCAAAAGACGCAACGGTCGTCTTCAGAAGCAGAGACAGCCTCACCACGGTAAACACTGCCAGCCTCAAACTCGCCTTGGAGGCGCTCAGCCGCATCCGTAAGGACTTTGCCAGCGCCATGGCCAAAAAGCCCGGAGCGTCGGCATGACCCCCGCGTTGCACCGCCAACGGGTCGAAGAGCTCATCAGCTCTGCGCTCGACAACCTCCAAGCCAGCGAGTTCGCCCACGACCCGGAATGGAACAAGGACTGGAAAGGGCACTACGACAAACCGCTGCGCCTGCAAATGTCATTTGCCGACGTGGAAATCACCGTCTGCCACGACATCGACCCGGAGTTTTCCAGCGATTTCAGATTGGAGTGCAAGTTCGGCACGGTCGAAAAGTCACGCAAGGAAGAAGCGTTTCGCAAACTGTTGGAGGAAAACCTTCAGTTCGAGCCGTCGTCTTGCCGGGGCTTCGGCTGGGACGAAGCAACTCAGCAGGCGGTCTTTTGCATGACCGCCCCAGTCGCCGCACCGCATGCCGAATCGCTGACCTACGTGCTTTCCAACCTCGCAGCCCACGCGGAGCAATGGCGCGAAAAGCTTCTCGGCAATGTACCCAGCGAGACCGCACAGGCATTGTCATAGTTCAAACAATTTCCAAGGGAAGAAAATGTACAACGGAATCGAAGAAGCCGAAGACCCGCTCGCAGAAGAATTGCAGCAAGCGCTGAATTTGCAGCGAACCAAATTTCAAACGCAATATGCGAAAGACCCGGAATTCAAGAAGCGAGTGGAACAATACTCCGAAGCCCGCATCGGTTATTTTAAAAAGCTCAGCACCGAAAATATAAAAGAAGACGATTTCAAGGCCATCTGGGATATCGCAAGAAAAGACCTGGCTCGTCGATTGCTGATAATCTATGGCCATGCCAACGAAAGCGGACTGACTCCCGACTTCAAGAAAGCAATTCGACCGGCAGGAGAGGCTTACGCCTATGCGTCGTGGTGGATCAACAGTTTTAACTACGCACCGGGAATCGCAAGATCCGTAGCATTGCTTGGCCCGCAGATGGCGCGGCAGTTCTTCTCTGAGGATGATCCCACACAGACCACAATTGGCTACGTTGAAGGCGTGATCTTCGCCTGCTACGGACTGTGGCAGCTGGCAGCCACCGTGTACGGTCCATTCAGGCAGGCAGCAATGCAGGACATTGACGTCGCCAGGCAAGTCGCGCTCGGCCCCACGCACATCCCCGATGTTTCACCCGAAATGATTTATATCGAACATGGGAAACCGCAGCCGGTTAGAAAAAAGAGTGAAATTCAGGAAATGTTGGACGATATTACCAAAGATGGAGTCGTCATTTGGGGGCTTGACGATATTCTCCATGGGGAAGACGAAGAATTCAAACCATTCATCAACAAGGAGAAAGCATCCAAAAAAACACACAACGAGGGGCTGTGGGAGAAATACCGTCTCGCACTTTACGAGCAGATGGATGTCAATGATAGGCAAAGTCGAAATCGCGGGTATCGCGCCACTTGGAATACGGCATCCAGCCTCGTGTCCTTGGCATCTGCGTCCGCTTCCGTCGCCAAATCACCCTCTTGGATCACACCAACCCTGACCTCCCTTGGCCTGATTCCCCTGGTGGGGCAACCGGCCCAGTATAAGAATGATCACCCCAAATTGGCCGGAGAGGACTATGCAAAGAAAATAGTCACGCTGTTTGAAATCTCAGCCATGACCGGGCTGGGCGATCTTCGGGACAAAGACACGAAAAAAATCGTTCCCGCGCGGCTGGACCAGATGATCAAATGCCGGATGCTGCTCCGGCTCGACTATGCACGGAAGGTCTTGCAGTTCGATGCCGACATCTACCTCTGCGCAATCATCGGTCATTTGCTGGATGACGTGCGGGCAAAAGGCGATAACGATGCGCAGTTCATAGAAACGCGCAAATCCTTTTTGAAGTGCTCGCTTGCCGAAAGGCGGACCCGAATTAACCAGGTCAAAAATCCCGCGGGCAGGCATCTGCTCAACACCTACGAAGAGATGATCGACGCGGTGAACTGCCTCAAGCAAGGGAATGTGTCCCCGCTGCTGAAGGGGGACGAGCGCCTTGGCAGCCGGTTTCGCAACATCTTGGCCGGGTCGCTGCGATGTGCCGCAGGCGGAGAAATTACTGATGAAGATCGCAAATGCGATGAGAGCCTCATTAAGGCCAAGGGCGACGCACTTCGGTTGAGTGATCTGAGCTCCTCACATCAAACGGCGCAGAAATGGGGGCAGTCCGCCTCTTACGTCGTATTTGGATCGGCCGGATTCAACATCATCAAAATGATTTACTCCTTCGCTAGATCGGGTATTTTGTATTCAGACCCGGGCTCTGCAAATGAATACTTGAAGGGTTGGTCATCTACCTTAGCTTTTGCCCAGGGGGGCCTTCAGTTGATCAGCTCGTATTTTGCATGGCAGACCGGTTATTCTCAGCACAAGAACATCGCTTTGAAAAACTACTTCCGCGGAAGAGATGCTGACAAGCACTCGATCCCCAATCAGGGAGCGTTGACGCGCGATTATTTATTCAATATTCGGGGAACAATTAAGGATTTCACCACGCTGCTGTATCCGGAGATTAAAAAAGATGATCTACCTGCCGACATCCGCTATGAAATACAAACATCGACCGCAAGCGACATTTGGCAGCAAATGAAGGTTGCAAGCTTGAAGAAGGCATTGTGTGGAAAATACCTTTGGGCTGAGAGCGGGAGCAAGAAACCTCAGCTCGACCCCGAGGCTGAACAAGTTATGGAACTGGGGCAAAGCACGTTGGAGGCTTTTTATAAAGACTTTGCTCGTCTGGAGATCGCTGAGAGATTGGAAAAGCTCATGCATTTGACCGATGAGGCCCAAGAATCTGAAGAGAGAGATCGAGCCGATGTTGAACTTTTGGTCAGCATCGGCAGGATGCTCAATCTGAAATTGAAGCCCCGCAATCAACCATGGAATCCTGCGAAGACCAATCAGCTTCGGGGCGAAATTGAAAAACTGAACGCAGAGCTCCAGGAAAAAATCACTGTTCTGGAGGAGACGATTTATCTCAATGTCTGCGTGAGCTTCGATGAGTACGTTCGGTGCAAGTCCAATAAGTTCGATCCGGCACGCCTCGATGCCTGCTTCAAAGAGGCAAAAAACATGAAGGTCAAGAGCGAAGATTGGGAGATGGCCTTATCCGGATTGGTGTCCAAGTACAAATTAAAACGCCCTCCTCAGCACAAGAAAAAGCCTGCAAAAGCAGTAGCCTCGCTCGACGATTATTTGAAGACGCTTATAACCGCCGGACTTGATTCATCCATCTTTGATGAAATCAAGGAACTGGCGGGTCAAAAATTCATGAAGGCGGAGGAGCTGGGCGCAGCGATCGAATTTCTGAATAAACAGGTTTCGAAAAGGCGTCATTCCACGGAGTTTCAGTTGATTCAGACACTGAATGCTTCTGACGAGTTGACTGACCCGGCGGCAGTCATATTGAAAGTCATCTCCAAACGGTTCGCCTATCCCAAGGGAAAAACCTTTGCCAAATTTGCAGATGAATTTGCAGCCATCACCAAGAAGAATGCGAATGCGGTCGCAGCGATGGCGGTGGCTGTCGATCTCGAACCGGACACGTTGGAAATGGGTGTATCCCCACCGACCAATGAAAGCGCCAAGCCCAAGAAAAAGCGTAAGAAGTTAAGAGAGGGGAGGACAAGAGCAATTTTGGAGGATAGCGACGTGGACGAATGCGGGCATCCTATTTAGCAAAACAACTGGACGCAGCGCGAGGAGGGCTCACCCTCCCGTTGCATGCGAGGGCGCAGCGAGGGGGTTGAGATCGATGCCGGTCGCCAGGCCCCTTCGGTGTAGACGCTTCCGTCTCGTCGTCCCTGCGCCCTACAAGACCTTGAGCCGCACTCAGGTTTAGCTAACAAATTTCGGACTCCCTCGATAGATAGGACGGTGGCCATGCCACTTTCGTGGCCATCTCCTTCGCAAATCGTCCCAAGGAGTTCTCTTGTCTTACATCGCTGTCACGTTGAATCACTTTCGCGCCATCCAGGAATGGACCGGCGCACGTCAGGCCGAGGCGCACCTGGACATGAAGTCGTTCGAGCTAGAGGTGCGGTGGCAACAAGGGCGATGCGTATTGCGGCCACAGTTCTTGTGTTCGGTGAACGGAAACCTCAGCTATACATCGACGCTGGGACCGGATGCCAGCGCCTTCATCGGCTGGCTGCCCTACCGGCCGATGCGCTGGTCGATGTCGAGCGACGAGCGCGAGTCAAGCGCTTCGTGCTCGGCAGGAGCCTGCACACGCCGCTGTCCTGGCCGACCACCGAGGCGGCTGAACGTGACCATGTGCTGAAGCGGCCGATGGGTTCTTTCGGCACGGCGGTGTTCGGGCCCTATCGAGCGCAAAGCGCCCGCCCCCGGATGCCCGAAGTCGCCAACCGAGACCTCAGCGCCCTGTTCGCCGAGGAGTTCATCCTCGGGCGCAATCTGAGGGTCTGGTACTGGGGCGGCGAGGCTTTTCACGTTCATCTGCAGGCCTATCCCACGGTGCGGGGCGACGGCGTCACGCCACTGGAAGCGTTGATTGCCCGCCGCATGGGGCGCGAAGACTCGACACTGCCGCACGATGCGGAGCGGCCATGGATTCTGTCTTCGCTCGCCTACCAGGGTTGGTCGGTCTTCTCGGTGCTTCCCCCTGATCAAGAGGCGTGGATCGACTATCGGTACGGCCGTCTCTACGCGCCGCCTTCGGCCCAGGCGCATTCCGACAGCGTGCTGTCGCACCTGGCCCCCGACGTGCAGCGGCAAGTGCGCGTGATCGGTTCGGCGCTGCACGCAGAAATGCTCGGCCAGTTCGGCCTCCAGATGCTCTTCGCGGTCGACGGCGTGCTCGACCCCGGCGGCCGCATCTGGTGGCTGGAAGTGAACTCCAATCCCGTCATGCCGCCAACGGGCTATGCGCCCATGCTTTAAGAAACTCTGCGAAGCATTTCTGGATTGCAGGTCAACGCAGTTTGTCCTGCTGCCTGATCGCCTCGCTCAGCTTGGCGCTGACGTCATTGGCGGCGCGGTTCGCCGCCAGGCTGAAGTTCGATCGAAACTCTTCGAACTCCGCGCGCCCTTGGCCGATGGCTTTGATGGTTGCGATTTCTTGACCGGACGCGTCTTGCACCGAGCAGGTGATTTCGGTGTTGAACTCCGTCGGCGGCCAAGTCAATGCCGACGGCGAATGCGACGTCGTCTTGATCGTCGGCACGAATATCAAGTCGATCTCCGATCCCGGGGCGGCTCTGGCGTCTGTGGGCGACTGCACCGTAGACACTTCCTGGTAGACCGAACGAAGCGCTTCACGGATGGCCTTTTCGAGATCGCGATACGGGTAGTAGCTGATGCTGTCGCCGCCACCGCCCGGCGAAGTGACTTGTTTCGCTCGGTCGCCGTCACTCATTGCGTACGCCACTTTCTTAGCGACGAGCCGCGCCTCTTCACGTGGCAGGGCGGCGTTAGGGCCAACCGAAATAGGATGCGCGCACGCGGCGAGCAAGCCAACCAGGATAGAAATGGCAACCAGCTTGCCGAAGCGCAGAATATTGATCATTGAAAACTCCCTGAAGTTGAAATTATTTGGAAACGGCAGAAACGAACGCTGGATCCGAGTAGACATTGCGGAGCAGCGCACGAACGAGATTGGGGTATTCGATCCGGCCCGTCGTAATGGCTATGGCGCCGGCAAAGGCAGAGTCGAACTTCGTGTGCGCCTCATAGATCTTTTGAAGGCGACGCACTTCGCCTCGCGAAACTGTGAGCTCGACACGCATGTCCGAGGTGCCCGTTGCCACCCCGTCCACAGAAACTTCATTGCGTAGGATCACCGCGTCGACGCGAGTGGCACCCGCTTCGTCGTAAACCGAAATCTCCTTGAGATCGGCACGCATTGCGTCTTCGAGGTACTTCGCGAATGTGCCGCTCGGCGACTTGAGCGAAGTCGCACGAAGGAAGACAGTGTTGACCTTGGCAGCTGGGTCGACAGGTTGCACGGTGCCAACCGCAACCTAGTCCGGCAATGAGGCCTTGAGGCGATCCAACGATTCGTAGTCGGACGTGTGCGGTGGTGCGGTAAGTGTTCCGCATGCGCAGAGCAATAGCGGTGCGGCAGTTGCCGCGAAGCGGCAAACTCGGTTAATCATGATTTCTCCCTGACGTTTTGATTTGTAGCGCTGAGCGATTCAAAGACGAAGCGCTCAATTGAATGAATTTACATGGGCTGCATGGCGCTCCTAAAAGATGAAATTCCGGCCCTCAGAAGGAGCCTGCGCCAAATTTTTTGCATGTTCGATACAGACAAGCCAGAAAGGCGGCGGCGAGGTTCTGGGGAGTCCAGTGGGTGCTGTTGTTGAAGGCGTTGATGAAGGCCTGGTCTTAGAGGGCGCCATGGATAAGGGGTCGTCGCCAAGATATGGGGTTCTCGTTGAGGGCGATGCTTTGTTGCCGTAGGTGGCGACACCGGTTATGGCGCAGAGATTGGAACGCGCGACAACTGGAGGCTTAGAGTCTCTAGGGAGGGCTCTATAGAGCGCAGCTCAGAATCAGTAAAGCGACCCAGTTCAATGCGCCTTTTCTCACGAGCAGCACGAATCATCGTCGCCAGCGTCAAGCCTTTTACTCTGGGGAACAGGGAGTGAAGCAATTGAACTTCTCGGACCCCCGGTATCGCGGACCACTCGACCACCAACTCAAATACTGGCTCCCTGCTTAAAAGCTGGGTCCCAGCAGAGATCGGCGCATTTACATGCACCACCTCTTCGTGATTGCAATCCAGGCAACGCCAGGTTTCTATAGCCCCGACGCGATTGATGACCGTCCAGCGATCCTCACCGCAGTTACTGCATTTCATAACTTTCAACCTTTCTTAGCGAGGCCAAGTAGGGTTGTATCCGCGTTGCTGTTGAGGCAATACATCGAATTCAGAGGGTTGCCACCTGCATCCAACGGTTGAAGCTATTAGAAAGATTCCGCGATGCTTACATTGCGCATGGTTGGAAGTTCGACGCTGCTCAACGAACAGCAACCGGCTATGGCAGGACCACCTCATAGCGTTGCCCTAGCAGGTTTTCCTTACCGTCTGTGGCTATATGGTCCCTGAACTTGCGCCAGTGCTTCATCGCCACCTTGAACTGCTCGTAAGTGAATTGCTGCGGAACACCGCCCTCTTCGGAAGAGTAGTCGCCTGTGTTCTCGTTTGCAATGCACACATGCCCCGGCCTGGCCATTGGCGCGCCAAGCCAGATGTTGATGTCGTTGACCCCCCAGTCTGGCAACGCGGGATTGGGGGACACGTAGCGATCAGCCTCAGCCAATAAGACCAACTCTTCGAGCTGGTCCTCGTGAGGGTGTGACAGTTCGACCAGCTCAAGGAGCGTGTTTGTCGTGGCGCTATCGACCTGCCCATCCTCCTTTACGCAGTAAAACATGATGCTCAACCAATCGTTGGGCCGCTTGAATACTTCAGTAATAATTTTTTTCATGGCATTAGGGGGAATCCGCGCCACAAGGGCACCGTAGCGGATGGTGGATTAAAGCGGAACTCAACCCCTCTGGAGATACCAGACCATCTGCCATTTGGGTCAAGCGTTCTGTTCAGAAACGCTTGACTCATCTCTCCTTTGGCTTGAGCGAGCGTCCAAGTGTCAGGCGTCAGAGTCGAGAACCCCTTGTTGTTCGTTTTAGATAAAAGTTGCCGTCAGCCCCAAGCAAGTTCACCTGCGCCTTGATCACTCCGTTGGGACCGATCGTCTCGGTACCAGCAACAATGTCGACCAGCGGCGAAGTCGAGAAGTGTCCTCCCTGCGCCCTTTGCAATCCACCAGCAGCATTGAACTGCACGTCGGCCTCGATATGCGCAAAGTCGACTTGTCCGCGTGCCTGTTGATACGCTCGGCGCAATTCGGCCGCAGGGCTCGGCACTTGGTTGTTGATTGCGATCCGCCGCAGCGCCGCCGCCTCTGCTTGCACGACGCTGGATGTCGGACCCGCACTTGAAAGCCCTGGCTCAACCGCGTATGGGAGTAGCCGATGGCTTCGGTTGCGCTGCCTGCGTCGGCGATCCGGTTGAGCGAGCTGCCGTCGCTCTGGCTCACGCCGGTCACGCGGCGGCTGCTGCCGTCGTAGGTGTATCGGGTGACGTAGACATCGCCGTCGGCCACGCTCGAGTCCAACGGACTGAGATCGACGGTCACCTCGAACAGCCGGCCGGCCGAGTCGTAGGCATAGCGCGTGCGCGTGAGGGTGCACGGCCGCGCCCTGCGCACCTCGCTCACCCAACACGGCGGAAGACGTTGCGCTCAACCCCAGGCCAAGGCCGCTGACGATTGCTGTCATTTTTGAAACTTCCCTGATTCGCTTCTTTGAAGGCAATTCCGTCCAGCCACGAGCGGGCGGACGGTTCTCTGCCTTGCTCATCCGCGCGTTCGCGGCCTTGTTTAGTCAAACCCGCCTAAATCAGTCGGGAATTACTAAACAAAGTTCGCAAGCTCTGGATAGGTGCGTCGGAGGCTGGACCTCTTGTGTGGCCGGCCGCGAGTCCGTCACCTCAAAGGAGAACTCATGTCTTACATCGCTGTCACCTTGAATCACTTTCGGGCACTTCAGGAATGGGCCACTCAAATGCAGGCAGAGGCACACCTCGACGTGAAGACTTTCGAGGTCACGGTGCTTTGGCGGCAGGGGCGATGTGTGCTGCGACCGCAGTTCCTGTGTTCGATCAACGGCAACTTCAGCTATGCGACCGTGCTCGGACCGGCCGCGACGGGCTTCATCGGATGGCTGCCTTATCGACCGATGCGGTGGTCGATGTCCACCGACAAACGCGAGTTCAAGCGCTATGTGCTCGGCCGGAGCATGCACACCCCTTTCACCTGGCCGGCTGCCGACGTGCCGGAGCGTGACTACGTGTTGAAGCAGCCGTCGGGCTCGTTCGGCAAAGCGGTGTTCGGCCCCTACCGCGGTGGGCGTGCGCGCCCCGAAGTGCCCGAAGTGGCGACGCGCGACCTGCAAACGCTTTTTGCCGAAGAGTTCATCGAAGGCCGCAACCTCAAGGTCTGGTACTGGGGCGGCGAGCCGTTCCACGCGCACCTTCATGCCTACCCCACGGTGTGTGGCGACGGGTACAGCACGCTCGAATCGCTGATTGCCCGCCGCCTGGGGCGCGAAGATCCGACCCTGCCGCACGACGCCGAGCGGCAATGGATCCTGTCGTCGCTGGCCTACCAGGGGTGCGCCCTGTCCACGGTGCTGTCGAGCAACGTCAAGGTCTGGATCGACTACCGCTATGGCCGCTTGTATGGCCCGCCGACGTTCCAGGCGCATTCGGACAGCGCCCTGTCGCATCTGACGCCGGCCGTACTGCGTCAGGTCCGGCTGATCGGGTCGGCCCTGCATCGCGAACTGCTCGGCCAGTTCGGGTTGCCGATGCTTTTCGCGATCGACGGTGTGTTGGACGACGCAGGCCGGATCTGGTGGCTGGAAGTGAATTCCAACCCGGTGATGCCGCCGACAGGCTACCCGTTGATGCTGGCCAGCGTGCTCGAGCAGGGGCAGATGCCTCCGTTCGTCACGTCGACGTGGCCGGCGAACCGTTGACATGACCCCACCGCCCGCTTCTTTGGCGCCGCTGCGTTTTCCGGTACCGGCCGGCCCCTGGATCCACGAAGGTTCCGGCATGCTCTGCCGGCTTCCGCTCGTGAATCTGCGCGTGACGGCACCGGGGGCATTCCTGCGCGCGGTCGAGCGCCACTGCGACGGGCAGACGCCGTGGTCCTCCGTGCGCGACCGCCTGCAGACGCGCTGGCCCGCACCCGAGGTCGACGCCTGCCTCTCGACGCTCGCGCGGCAAGGCGTGCTCGTGGAGGCCAGCCAACTGCTGGCCGTCCAGGCTCGCGTGGGCTGGGTGCCGCAAGCCCACGCAGCAAACCTTGGCACGGCCGACGAGCTTCACGCGTTCGGTGAAACGGCGAGGCGGCCATTGCGCCGGCCGTCGCGCGCTCGCTTGCTGAGGCCCGACGCCGCAGCCCTCGGCCGCCTGCTGACCCGCCGCGCCAGTTCGACCACCTTCGCCGACCGCGCACTGCGCCAGGGTTCGCTGGTGAACGTCCTCTGCTCACTGTATGGCGTGGTCGAAGCGGAGCCCGTGCCCGACCGGCACGCGATCCCGTCCGGCGGCACGTTGCGTGGACTCGGCTGGTTCCTGGCGCTCTTGCGGCCGACAGAAGGCCATGCCGCGGGACTCTACGAGGTCGAACACCATCTCGATTCCAAGGGTGGTGGCTTATGGCTGAACAAGCTGCCGGGAGACGCCGCGCAGGCCTGGAGCAGCCTGCTCGAGCCGACGGTGCTCGACTTCGCTCATGCAGTCATCTACCCCGTCGCCAGGCTCGGACTCATCGGCGCCACGCACGGCAATCGCGCGCTGACGCTGGCGCTGATCGACGCGGGTCATGCGTTGCAGAACGCGGCGCTCGCGGCCCTGCAGGAAGACGCGGCCACTATCGTGCGCAACGACATCGTCGAGCTGCAGGTCCTGTCGATGTTCGGCCTCGATGCGCCACCCGCTCCACCGGACGTTCGAAGGGCAGGCGGGCCCCGTCGGCACGACAACTCGCCGATGCGGCCCGACGCCTGTCTGCATCCGCTTCCGGCGTTGGTGTTGGGCACACGCCCGTCCGACGCACAGCGACAAGCCGCGCAAGCGAGCCGCGCGCGGGTGGCAGTCCGCGTTCTGCCCGCGCACGCGTCGCGGCTTTCGCTGGCCACTTCGGTCGCGGTGGCCGGCCCGATCACGATCGGGAGACACGGTGACTTCACGATCTGGGCGACCGGCCGTTCGGCGGAACCTCGCATGGCCTGCGTCAAGGCGCAGGCCGAAGCCTGGGAGCGCATCGGATGGGCCACGCCAGCGGCCTTGCACCATGCACGGCTGGACGAGCTGCCAGACGCCGTCGATCCGCGCACGCTGGTGGCGTATGCGCCAGGGCAATATGCGCGGCCGCACTTTCCTTACGCGGCGTGGTCACCGCGGCGCCGCTATCCCTGGGCGCGTGCAACGCGTCTGAGCGATGGAGCACAGAGCTGGGTCATGGCGCACTGCGTCTTCGCCCTGCGCGCGCTGACCGCTCGCGATGCGCGCCGGCCCTACACCAACGCCAGCACGTCGGGCGTGGCCGCCTACACCGACCCGGCCACGGCCCGGTCTCGCGCACTAATCGAACTGATCGAGCGCGACGCGTTCGCGCGGGCCTGGCTGCAACGGTCTCCACCGGCACGGGTCGACAGTCGCATCGCCGGCGAGGCGGTCCGCGTGCGGCTGAACCGCTTGCAATCGGCTGGCTATCGCGTGACGGTCCATTGGCTCGAAAGCGCATGGCTGCCGACAGTCGCCGTCTTCGCCCAGCGCGCGTCGACGTGCTTCACATCGTTGACGACCGCGGCCGGTTTCGGATTCGAAGAGGCGCTGGATTCGGCGCTGGGAGAAGCGGAAACCCGCATCCAGCAGGCGCACGACCATGCGCCGCATCCGCGCATGCGGCAGGACGAAGTCCTGCTCGCCGCGCACCATGGCCACTACTTCCGCACCCGCAACGGATACCGCGCCGCGGACTGGTTCGCGGCGCGAAGGGACGACGCACCGTGCAAGCTGCCGCGGGCTGCGGGCAGCTCTCGCTGGCCGACAGACCACGCGCAGCTGATCGACCATCTGATCCAAGCCGGCCACGAGATTCACGTGTGCGACCTGACGCCGCCCGGCAGTTCGCTCGACCAGGGCCGAACTGCGTTGCACGTGGCCCGCGTCTTCGTGCCGGGCCTGCTCCCGATCTGGTTCGGCCACGGCATGGAACCCTGGGGAAGTCTCGATGCACAGGACGCGGGCACTGGCCCGGCCCGGCAAGGGCGCAAGCCGACCATTCATCCCTGCACTTGAATCAAAGGAAACGCCATCGACTGACAGCACTTCCCTTCTCCAAACGTCCCTTCCTTTTTTATTCAAGAAAGTTCTCATGAAAAGCAATCCTTCGACATCCAACACCGCCGCAAAGCAGCGCGCCCGTCATGCCTTGAACTGCGAGGTGAGCATCGACGCATCGTCCATCGAGTTGTTGAGGCTCGATCCGTCGCTGGTCGCCGGCACCGGCGACTGCGGTTGCGCCATCTCGCCGCCGTCGGAGCAAGCTGCGCGCAAACGTCGCAGTCCTGCCCTCGGCGCGCAATAGCCGAACCGCGCGCGGGCTTCGACCATGTTCGTCCTTCATTGCGCAGACGCCGCCGGCAACCCCGTCGACATGCTTTACGACCCGCATGCCAGCACGCTGACGCACATGGACGGCACGCCGGTCATCGCCCGCGACGCGGCGCAACGCGAGGCCTTCTTTACACCGGCCACGCGCATCAGCCCACGGCAGCCCGGACGCAAGCACGCGCAGCCGTCGGTGCTCAAGATCCAGCTCGGCCTGGGTTGCAACTACAGCTGCTCGTACTGCAGCCAGGCGAGCCATGTCGATTCGATGGCGGCTTCCAGCACGGCCGATGCCCGCGCCTTCATAGGCGACCTCGACCGCTGGTTGCAGGCTCCCCCGTCGTCCATCGAATTCTGGGGCGGGGAGCCTCTGCTTTACTTCAAGAAACTCGCCGTGCTGGTGCCGGAACTCGACCGGCTGTTCCCGCACGCCGAGTTCTCGATGGTGACCAATGGGTCGCTGCTTACGCCCGAAATCATCGACTTCATCGAGCGCTTCGACATTCGCATCGCGGTCTCGCACGACGGTCCGGCTCACCGGCAACTGCGCGGAGACGACCCTTTCGACGACCCGGTGCGCGGCCCGCTGCTGCGCGCGCTCTGGCAGCGTCGCAAGCCCCACGGGCGCATGGCGTTCAACTCGGTGCTCACACCGCTCAACAGCGACCCGGCAGCCATCCGCGCCTGGTTCGTGAAGACCCTCGGCGACGAATCCGTCGCGACCTCGCTCGAAGGCGTCGTCGCGGTGCACGACGAGCAAACGCTCGGTGAAGGCGGCGCCTGGACGCCGGAGCAATTCCGGCAGCTGCGCGAGAACGTCGCCGCCTGCTTCGAGACCGGTGAAGCCCTCAAGATCCATGCGCTGGCCGAGCGCGCGAGCGGGTGGCTCCGGTCGATCGTCGACGCGATGCCCTCGGTGGCGCTGGGCCAGAAGTGCGGCATGGACCGCAGCGACCATCTCGCAGTCGACCTGCATGCCAATGTGCTCACCTGCCAGAACACCGGAGCGCAGGGCCGACACGGGCTCGGCTCGGCGCTCGACATCGATGCAGTGCGGCTGGACACGTCCGAGCACTGGTCGAACCGCGACTGCTGCAATCACTGCCCCGTGCTGCAGCTGTGCGGCGGCTCGTGCATGTACCTCGACGGGGATCGGTTCGCGCAGTCCTGCGACAACGAGTACCACTACGGCCTGGGCATTCTCGACGGCACGCTTCGCAGAAGCTTCGGCCTGCGCCTGCTGTCGATCGAAGGCGACGTGCGGCGCCCACAGCGCCGCAAGACCATTCCCATCCAGCTCGATGCCGTGGCGCCTGCTTGAAACGCAGCCGGTGTCCATAATCGGGAGCATGGTCCGCCCCACTCAACTGCTCCATCCCCTGCGCGAGCCCGCGCCACCCCTTCCCGCAGCCACCGTGCTGCTGCTGCGCGACAGCCCGGAAGGCATCGAGGTCCTCATGACGCGCCGCTCCATGCAAGCGAGCTTTGCGCCCGGCGCCTACGTGTTCCCCGGCGGCGGCATCGACGCCGGCGACGCTTCCGCGCACCCGATCGCCGACAGGCGTCCCACGCAAGACGACACGCGCCTCACGCAAGCCATTGCCGCCGTGCGAGAAAGCTTCGAAGAGCTGGGCGTGCTGCTCGCCCGGCATGCCGACGATGGCCGACCGGTCGGCGCAGACCTCGTTGCATCGATGGACCGCAGCACGCGCGCCCCGGTGAGCTTTGCAGACCAGTGCGCCGCGCTCGGCCTGCGTCTGGCGACCGACACGGTGTTCACGCTGGCGCACTGGATCACCGACCGCGATCTCCCCAAGCGATTCGATGTGCCTTTTCTCGCGGCGCGCATGCCCGAGGGACAGACCCCCACGGCCGACGACCACGAGCAGTTCGAGCCTTGCTGGGTGCGGCCGGCCGACGCGCTCGCGCGGCATGCGGCGGGCCACTTCTTCATGATCTTCCCGACGCTGCGCACGCTCGAACGCATGAGCGCCTATGCCGACGTGGACGCCTTGCTCGACGCCTGCGCGCGGCGCGCCGAGGGTGAAGGCCCGTTGTGGACCAGCTGCCCGCGCGCCGGCCTGGTGAACGGCAAGGAACGGCGCTACATGGAGCACGAGCACCCGTACGGCGAGCTCGCGATGGTCTGCCCCGACGGGCAGATCGTGCACGCGCTCGACTGGCAGAGCGAGCAGCCGGTGGCACTGCTCAAGAACGTCCGCCGCCTCACCGCGCCCAACCCGAGCGCGATGACCGGTCCGGGCACCAACAGCTATTTGGTAGGCGACGCCGAGACCGGCTACATCGTGATCGACCCCGGGCCCAACGACGCCGGCCACATCGAGCGCCTGTACCGCGCGACGGGCGGCCACATCCGCATGATCGTCTGCACGCACTCGCATTCCGATCATTCACCCGCCGCGGCGCCGCTGCAGACGATGTGCGCAGAGCGCCCACCGATTCTCGGCCTGCCCTCCGCGCCCACCGCGCGGGCCAATGCGCGCTTCGTGCCCGATCAGTCGCTCGCCGACGGCGAACGACTGGCGCTCGCCGCCCAGCACACGCTGCGCGTGGTGCACACACCCGGCCATGCGGCCAACCATCTGTGCCTCGTACTCGAAGAAGACGGCCTGCTGTTTTCGGGCGACCACGTGCTCAACGGCAGCACCACGGTGGTCGATCCGCCGGACGGCAACATGAACGCCTACCTCGATTCGCTCGACACGCTCGACGCCTCGTGCGCGCAGCACGGCGTGGAGTTCATCCTGCCCGCGCACGGCCACGTGATCGGCGACGCCCGCAAGGCGATCGGCCACCTGAAGGCGCACCGCCTGAAGCGCGAAGCCAAGATCGCTGCGGCAATGCGCCAAAGGCCGGACGGCACGCCGGACGACTGGCTGCCGATCGCCTACGACGACGTTCCCGAGCGCATGTGGCCGGTGGCTGCACGATCGCTGGCGGCGCACGTCGAGCGAATCCGTTCGATGGCGGGATGATGGACGGCGACACCGCAGACGGCATCCGACTCGCCAAGCGGGTCGCCGCGATGGCCGGATGCTCGCGCCGCGAAGCCGAACTGCTGATCGAGAACGGTGCCGTGCGCGTCGACGGCGAACCCGCCACGCTGCCGCAGCAGCGCGTTCGGCCACAACAGCAGGTCGACATCGAGCCGGGTGCACGCGCCGAGCCCGTCGTGCCCGTGACCCTGCTGCTGCACAAGCCCGCCGGCATGCCGGCCGATGCTGCGCACAAGCTGCTCGTGCCCGCCAACCACCACGAACCGGAGCGCGCCGGCCTGCGCTTTCTGCCGCGCCACGCCATGGGCCAGCGTCTGATGACGCCGCTGGAAGGCGGCGCGAGCGGCCTCCTCGTCTTCACCCAGGAATGGCGCATCGAGCGCAAGCTGCACGAAGACGCCGCCATCCTCGAACACGAAGTCATGGTCGACGTCGCCGGCCCCGTCGGCCCCGACGTGCTGGCACGCCTCGAACGCGACGCCGCCGCCCGCGTCAGCATCGGCCAGCAAGCCGAAGGCCACACCGGCCTGCGCTTCGCCATCAAGGGCCCCCGCCCCGGCCAGATCGCCCACCTCTGCGACCAGGCCGGCCTCCAGATCCTCTCCATGAAGCGCCTGCGCATCGGCCGCACCCCCCTGGCCCCCCTGCTCCCCACCCAATGGCGCTACCTACTCCCCACCGAACGAGTTTGATGCGCCGACCCCAAAAGGCCAGAAACCCCGCGGAACCGGCTTCGCCGGGCCGCTGGGGTTGCCCCCGGTAGGGGGTTGGCGA
>JAHJOG010000229.1 GCA_018820395.1 Gammaproteobacteria bacterium
AACTGGGACGAGGGCTTCGAGTTCCACCGCGGCCCGTCGCAGGGCCCGGCCGACCAGGCCGAGTTCAGCGAGTTCTTCTCGTCGCTCTTCGGCGCGGCCGAGCGGCGCGGGGCCGAGCGGCGCAACTACCGGGCGCGCGGCGAGGACCATCACGCAGCGATCGAGATCGCACTCGAAGACGCCATCCGCGGCGCGGAACGCGAGATCACCCTGCGCTCGCAGGAAGTCGACGCAGAAGGCCACCTCGAATGGAAGACGCGCACGCTGAGCGTCAAGATCCCGCCGGGCATGCACCCGGGGCAGTTCATCCGACTGGCCAAGCAGGGCATGCCGGGCCACGGCGGCGAGCCGGCGGGCGACCTGTACCTCGAAGTGCGCATCGCCCCGCACAAGCTCTATCGCGTCGAAGGGCGCGACCTCTACATGACCCTGCCGATCACGCCGACCGAAGGCGCCCTCGGCGCGCAGGTGCAGGTGCCGACGCCCAGCGGCGCCACCGTCGAAGTGACGGTGCCCGCGGGCGCGCGCAGCGGACTCAAGCTCCGGCTCAAGGAGCGCGGCCTGCCCGGCAAGCCGCCGGGCCACCTCTACCTCCTGCTCGACATCGCGCTGCCGCCGGCCACGAGCGATGCCGCTCGCAAGGCCTACGAACAACTGGCGCAGGCGTCGACGTCGTTCAACCCGCGCAGCCACCTTGGAGTCTGAAGTCATGGCAGCCATTTCCGTTTCTGCAACGTCCGTGGACGCCCCGCATCTGTTGGCTGCGGTCGAGCTCGCGCATGCGTGCGGCGCCGGCGTCGACTGGGTGGTCCAGCTGGTCGAGGTCGGCATCATCGAAGTCCGTGTGCCTGCCGAGCGGCCCGACGACTGGAGCTTTCAGAGCTTCGACCTGCAGTGCGCGCTGGCTGCGCGGCGGCTCGAGCGCGACTTCGGCGTGGGTCTCGATGCCGCGGCCCTCATCCTCGACCTGCAGCACGAGGTCCGGCGATTGAAGGCGCGACTCGCCGCCGAGGGCCTGGCGGCTTGAGCGACATAGGCGACTTCCCCGCCCGCAAGTAGGCCGTCGCTGGCAGACACCCCGGCGCAAGTCGGGAACAGTTGGCACATCACGTTACATGTGCCTGGAGCTCTGCTGAATGTCCGTTGTGTGCGCCTCCTGCCATGCCGTCAACCGCGACAGCGCCATGTTCTGTCTCGGGTGCGCCGGCAAACTGCCCGCCTTCGCCGCGACCGGGCCTTCGGCACTCGAGACCGTCAAGACCCGTTCGGTGGGTCGACGCAGTCGACATCAGCCGATTCAGGCCGCACCGCTGCCTTTCGAAAAGCCGAGCGTGTGGCTCAGCACCGGGCTGCTCGTGGCCATCGTGCTGTCTGCCTTCGCGGGCTGGTATGTCTATGTGACGCGCAAGGTGCCCAGCGCCGACGCGGCCGCCGGCGTGGAGCAGTCCGCACCTCGCGACACGGGGCGCCTGCGTGCATCGTCTTCGTCACCGATGCCGACGTCGGGCCCCGGACAGAAAGGGCCCGGCTCGGCCAACGTGCCCCTGGCGTCGTCCTTGTCGGAACTCGAATCCGTGGTCGACGCGGGCGCGCCGCCCAAGGCGACGCTCGTGGTCCCTGGCGGATCGTCGCTCGATGCATCCACCACCGGGCTCACGGGATCGCAATCCGCTGCCGCGAGCGCCTCACCGGGGGCCGGCTCGGCCGCCAGCATGGGTTCGGGGGCGTCGGGCGCATCCGCTGATGCGGCGACGGCATCACAGCGCGTTGAACGGTCCGGCGCAGAGCGGCGCTTGGCCGACGCCGAACCGCCGGCCCGCCCCGCGCCGGCCTCCACCGCGCCCACCCGGCAGACCGCCATGAACCCGATGCGCGGATGCGAGCACCTCAACTTCATTTTCGCCGCGCGCTGCGAGGCGTCACACTGCGAGCGGCCCGAATACGCACGCCATCCGCGCTGCGACGCCGTGCGCGAACAGCGCAAGCGCGACGAGGCGCGCCGCAATCCCACGCTCGGCTTCTGAGCCTGCCGACACCAGATCCGCCGGGTCGAGCCGGCGAACGCCCGATCCGCCGGGCCCCATCGGCGACGCTCAGCCAGCCGGCTTCTGCACCATCCGGATCACGCTCGAGAAGTCCAGCGCGCCGTGGCCGGCCAGGCTGTGCGCGGCATACAGGTTGCGCGCAAGCCCGCCCAGCGGCGTGGCGGCGCGCACCGCGGCGGCGTTCTCTTGCGCGAGGCCGAGGTCCTTGAGCATCAGGTCGGTGCCGAAGCCGCCGGCATAGCCCTTGGAGGCCGGCGCCGTTTCCATCACCCCCGGCAGCGGGTTGTATTTTTCGAGCGCCCAGTTGCCGCCCGAGCTGCGCCGCATGATTTCGGACAGCACCTTGGGATCGAGCCCATTGGCAACGCCCAGCGCGATGGCTTCGGACGTGCCGATCATCAGAATGCCGAGCAGCATGTTGTTGCAGATCTTGGCCGTCTGGCCGGCGCCGGCTTCGCCCGCGTGGAAGATGTTCGCGCCCATCTTCTCGAGCACGGGCCGTGCGCGCTCGACGTCGGCGGCCGATCCGCCGACCATGAAGGTGAGCGTGCCGGCAATGGCGCCGCCGGTGCCGCCCGACACCGGCGCATCGATCACCGCCACGCCGCGCGCCGCGCCCGCCGCGGCCACCTTGCGCGACGTCGCCGCCGCGATGGTGCTGCTGTCGATGACCAGCGCTCCTGCCGGGATCTTTTCCATCAGCCCGGCCTGGCCGTCGGCGCCGAGGTACAGCGCTTCCACATGCTAGCTCGCCGGCAGCATGCTGATCCCCACGTCGGCGCCAGCCAGCGTGTCGGCGGCGCAAGCGGCGAT
>JAHJOG010000230.1 GCA_018820395.1 Gammaproteobacteria bacterium
ATTGGGCCCAATCAATGCGTGCCTCGCGCCTCGGCCGAGATTCAGCGTCACGTTGTCGGTCGCGGTGATGCCGCCGAAGCGCATCACGAGCCCGGTCGCAGAAAGGACCGTCTCGCTCATGAAGAAGCACGCTCGCGCTTGCGCCACCAGGTCCAAGGCCGAAGCAGCCGATCGCGGCCGACCAGCACCAGCAGCACCAGGATCAGGCCGATCCAGAACATCCAGTACTGCGGCGTCACACCCGACAGCGTGTCCTGCAGCAGCTTGAAGACGATGGCCCCGGCGACGCCGCCATAAAGCCATCCCACCCCGCCGATCACCAGCATGAGCAGCACGTCGGCCGAGCGATCGAAGGCCAGCACGTCGAGCGATGCGAATCCCGAGGTCTGCGCCAGCAGTGCACCCGCTGCGCCCGCCACGGCCGCAGCGATCGTGTAGATCACCGCGATGCGCGAGACCACAGGAATGCCGATGGCCATCGCGCGGAGCCGGTTGTCGCGCACCGCCTTCAGCGTGGCGCCGAACGGCGAATGCACCAGGTGCCGCATCAGCAGGAAGAGCAGCAATGTGACCGACAGCGAATACCACGCCGACGTCCGCCCATAGAGATCGAAGCTGAAGAGCCCGAGCACCGGCCCCATCACGACACCCTGCAATCCGTCGGCGCCCCCGGTCCAGTCGCTCAGCTTGTTGGCGAGTTCGAGCAGCAGCAGCGCCGTTCCGAGCGTCACCATGAGCCGGGTGAGATCGCTGCCCCGCAGGATCGTGACGCTCGCGACGGCGCCGAGCAACGCGGACGTGGCAACCGCGAAGAAGAGGCCGACGGTCGGGTCCGGCATCACATGCTTGGCGAAGAGCGCCGCCGCATAAGCGCCGAATCCGAAGAAGGCCGCATGGCCGAGCGACACGATGCCGGTGTATCCCAGGATCAGGTCGAGCGACATCGCGAAGAGCGCGACGATGGCAATCTCGTTGACCATCAAGGCGTGCGAGGGGAGCAATGCAGGCAGCGCGAACGCCAGCGCCCACAGAACGAATTCCCACGGCCTCCACCGCGCCTTGCGCAGCAGCCCGCCGCGAAGTTCGTCGACGCTCTTCATTTGCGAGCGAAGAGGCCCTGGGGCCGCCACATCAGGATGAGGATCATCAGCAGATAGACCGTGAAGGCGCCCATCTTGGGAATGAAGTACTTGCCCGCCACATCGGCCACCCCCAACAGAATCGCTGCCAGCAACGGCCCCGTGATCGAAGACGTGCCGCCGACCGACACCACGATCAGGAAGTAGATCATGTACTTCAGCGGAAAGGTCGGATCCATGCCGAGAATCTCCGCACCCAGCGCGCCGCCCAGTCCGGCCAGGCCGGATCCGACCGCGAAGGTCAGCAGGAACACGCGGTTGACGTTGATGCCCATGCCGGAAGCCACACGCGGGTCATCGACCGCCGCGCGCAGCCGGCTGCCGAAGCGCGTCTTCGAAAGAATCAGCTGCAGCACCACCGCCAGCACGGCACACACCGCGATGATGAAGAGCCGGTAGTGCCCCATGCCGATGAGCCACGCCCCCTCCCCCCATTCGGTGCGGCCGCGCAGCATGTCGGGCAGCTGCAGATTCTGCTGCGACGATCCCACGAAATAGTCGATCGCGGCCACCGACATGAACACCAGCCCGATCGAGAACAGCACCTGGTCGAGGTGCGACTTGCCGTACATCGGTCGATAGAGCGTGCGTTCGAGCAGCGCGCCCAGCAGGCCGACCGCGACGAAGGCGAGCGGCAGGCAGGCCAGAAAATGCAGGCCGAGCTTCTGCATGGCGAACACCGTGAGGTAGCCGCCGGCCATCGCGAACGCGCCGTGCGCCAGGTTGATGAAATTCATCAGACCCAGCGTCACGGCCAGCCCGACCGCCAGCACGAAGAGCAGCATGCCGTAAGCAACGCCGTCGAAAAGAATGGTGAGCATCTAGCAGCTTCCGGTCCGCGCGCACGCCGTCCCGGCGGCGACGCGCAACGACCTCATTTGGCCTTGCCCGGGTCCTTCACGGCCTTGATCGCATCGAACTCCACGTTGTAGAGCTGCCCGCCCTTCTTCTCGACCTTGCGCAGGTAGACGTCCTGGGTGATGTCCCGCGTTTGCGGATCGATCATCACCGGCCCGCGCGGGCTCTCGAAACTCTGGCCTTTCATGGCCGCGAGCAAGGCATCGCCGTCGCCCTTGCCGCCGGTTTTCTTGAGCGCTTCGTAGATGACGTGCATGCCGTCGTAGCCGCCCACCGCCATGAAGTTGGGCCGCATGCTCTTGTTGGCCTTCTCGAACGCCTCGACGAACTTCTTGTTCATGGCCGACGGATGCGCCGCCGAATAGTGGTGGGTCGTCACGACGCCGAGCGCGCCGTCGCCGATGTCGTTGAGCTGGTCGTCGTCGGTCACGTCGCCGGTCGCGATCATCTTGATGCCGGCCTTGTCCATGCCGCGCTCGACGAACTGCTTCATGACGGCCGCCCCCGCGCCGGACGGCACGAAGACAAAGAGCGCGTCGGGCTTCGCATCGCGCACCTTCTGCAGGAAAGGAGCGAAATCCGGACTGCGCAACGGCACGCGCAGCGATTCGAGCACCTTGCCACCGTTCTTGGTGAAGCTCTCCTTGAAGTACTTTTCGGCATCGTTGCCGGGGCCATAGTCGCTCACCAGCGTGACGACCGACTGGATGCCGTTCTTGGGCGCCCAGTCGCCCATCGCGACCGCGACCTGAGGCAGCGTGAAACTCGAGCGAACGATATAGGGCGAGGCCTCGGTGATGCTCGAGGTTGCCGCCGCCATCACCACCATCGGCGTCTTCGACTGCGTGGCGATGGGCGCCGTGGCGAGCGCCGATGGCGTGATGCCGAAACCGCCCAGCACGTTGACCTTGTCGTTGACCACCAGTTCCTGCGCGAGGCGCTTGGTCACATCAGGTAGGCTGGTGTCGTCCTTGACGATGAGTTCGATCTTGCGGCCCGCCACCGTGTCGCCGTTCTGAGCCATGTAGAGGCGCGCCGCCGCCTCGATCTGGCGCCCCGTGCTGGCCTGCTGGCCGGTCATGGGCAGCACCAGACCGATCTTGAAACTGGCGTCCTGGGCCTGACTGACGGACAAGTTCAGTGCCAGCGCGGCGAGCGCGGTGCACTGGAGGATGTGGCGGCGTTGCATGAAGTCTCCTTTTTGTGAGCGTGAAGATGAGCGGCGATTGTGATGAAGATCGGTTCGGGCCACATCGGGCCAACTCCGGTGGGCTGAAGCGTCACCCGGCGTCCGGCCGCCAGGCCGAGTCGATGGTGAGGGTGCCGACTGCCCGCGACACGCAGGCGCAGATGCGTTTGCCTTGCGCCTTCTCGTGCTCGCCCAGGAACACATCGCGGTGATCGATCTCGCCGTCGATGCCGAGCACATCCACGGCGCAAAGCCCGCATTCGCCGCGGCGGCAGTCCCAGAGCGTCTGCACGCCGGCCGCATCGAGCGCATCGAGCAGCGTGCTGTCCGCCGGCACCGTGATCTCCAGGCCGTGGCGCGGGATGCGCACGTTGAAGGCCTGCGCAGGCAGCCGGCCGCTGCTGCCGAATGTCTCGAAGCGCAGGTCGGCCAGCGGGCGCCCTGCGGCGGCCCACGCCCGCTTGACCGCTTCGAGCATCGGCACGGGCCCGCAGGTGTAGAGCTGGCCGCTGGCGGGCAGCGCCGCGATCTCGGATGCGAAATCGATCGGGTCCGGGCCGGTGAACGCCTGCACGCTGGTGAACGCCGAGCCACCCAACGCATCGTGGAGCGCCGGCAGATAGGCCAACTCGTCGGCGCTGCGGGCTCCGTAGATCATGCGCACCGGCACGCCCGAACCACGCGCGAGCTTGCCCAGCCGCTCGGCCATGAACACCAGCGGCGTGATGCCGATGCCGCCCGCCACCAACAAGTAGCCGGGCGCGCCCGTATCGAGCGCGAAATGCGTCTGCGGCTCGCTCGCGAGCAGACGGTCGCCCGCCTGCAGGCGCCACATCGCGAGCGAACCGCCGCGGCCGTCGGCGAGCCGCTTCACTGCGATGCGCCACGCCTGCCCGTCCGGTGCGCCGATCAGCGAATACGAACGCGTCTGCACGCGCCCGCGACCGGGCTCGCCGACCAGCACCTGAACCTTGAGATGCGCGCCCGGTTCGTGCTCGGCGACCATGCCGGATTCCGGAACGATCTCCAGCTCGCGCACTGTCGGCGTGATGTCTCGCAGGCTGCGCACGCGCGCGGGCATCCATCGGGTGTCGCTCTTCATGGCTCACATCCTCCGGATCAATTGGACGCCCGGCATCGGCTCGCCGTGCGTGCCACGCAAGGCGTCGCGCAGGTTGCGCTGGGCGATCCGGCTGTGTTCGCGCATCAGGGCCTCGGCGCGCGAGCCTTCGCGGTTCTCGATCGCATCGAGCACCTGTCCGTGCTGGTCCTGCGCGATCAGCAGCATGTCGCGCGCTGCGGGCGAGTTGGCCTGCATGATCACGAAGCCCGAAGGCGACGCAAAAGGCAGGTTCATCGTGCGCTCCAACTGCTGGGCAATGACGGCGCTTCCCGACATCTCGGACAGCAGCCGGTGGAACTGCTCGTTGAAATCCACGTACTTCGAAAACGCGGCGTCGTCGAGCGCCGGGTCTCGCAGCAATTCGTCGATGCGCTTCTGGCAGCTGCGCGCTTCCCGCATCAC
The DNA here is from genome assembly GCA_018820395.1 of Gammaproteobacteria bacterium. GTDB lineage: Bacteria > Pseudomonadota > Gammaproteobacteria > Burkholderiales > Burkholderiaceae_C > Variovorax. The sequence continues at coordinate 4,712 of JAHJOG010000230.1, forward strand.
CACGGGGGCGACCCCGCGCTCTGCGGCCAGCCGCGCCGAAAGCCCCTCGAGCGTGCCTCGCAATTCGATCGCGTCCGCCACGTCGCGCTCGGAAAAGATGCGCACCGCGTAGCCCCCGTTCGGCAAGGCCTGCAACAGGCCTTCCTGCTCGAGCCGCATGAGCGCGCTGCGCACGGGTGTGCGGGAAACGCCGAGCATCTCGGAGACGGCGACTTCGGCAATGCGCGCCCCGCCGGGCAGTTCGCCGGCGAGCACCATCTCGCGCAACCGCAGCTGCGCCTTGACCGCCTGCGAGCCGCCGGCATCGACCGCTTCGGCCCCGGTCGCGGCCATGCTCAACGCACCGCCTCGGGCACGGTCTCGGGCTGGATCGGAATCACCGGCGAGCGAGGCTTTTCCGCGGCCGTCATCTTGTCGATCAGGCGGCGCGCCCAGAGCGAGCCCGCGTCGATGTTGAGGTTGTAGAACGCGTAGTCGGGTCGCTCGTCCATGGCGCGCTGCTGGGCTTCGAGCACCAGTTCATCCTCACGGAAGATGCGCGACACGCCTTCGCGCAGTTCGTGCGTGAGGCGTTGCTCGCCGATGCAGTAGTTGCGCACGAACGCCCAGAAGTACAGGCAGGTCTTGTCCGTCTCCGGCGTGATGGTGTTGAGCACGTAGCCATTGACGCCCTTGCTGCGGTCGCCCTTCGAGCCGTCGCGCGGTACGGCGCCGCTGCCGGCTTCGGCCACACCGACGTCGATGTTGACGGTGCACGGCCCCTCGAAGCGGATGATCTGCCAGCGGTCGACCTTGCCGCGATAGCCCCGCGCATGCTTGATCTGCCCGGCCCAAAAGGGCGGCGCGTCAATGTTCTCCATCCAGCGCGTCACGGTCGCCGACCGGTCGCCATGCGTCGCCACGAACGGCGCCTCCGCCACCTCGCGGCTGCCGATCGATGAACCGTGGACAAAGGTCTCGTGCGTCAGGTCCATCAGGTTGTCGACCACCAACCGGTAGTCGCACGCCACGCGGATCATCTTGCCGTCCCCGGCCCACGCCGGATCGCTGTTCCAGTGCATGTCGGGCACCAGTGCCGGGTCGGCCCTGGCCGGGTCGCCAGGCCAGATCCAGACGAAGCGATGCTTCTCGACCGCCGGGTACGCACGCACGCAAGCCGAAGGATTGAGCGTCTCCTGGCTCGGCATGAAGGTGCAGCGTCCCTGGGCGTTGTAGACCAGCCCGTGATAGCCGCAGACCACTTCGTCCCCATCGAGCCGGCCGAGGGACAAAGGCATCAGCCGATGCCAGCACGCATCTTCGAGCGCAGCGATCCGACCGTCGGTGCGGCGATACAGCACGATCTTCTGGTTGCAGAGCGTGCGCGCCAGCAAGGCATGCCCCACCTCGACGTCATAAGCAGCCGCGTACCAGGCGTTGAGCGGAAAAGCACTCGATGTGGTTGTCATGGGATACGGAATGTATACATAACCGAGCCGTTGTCGAGCCAAACGCACGTAATTCAGGGTAAACGCTAACGCATCTGTATCCATCCGACCCACACAAAACGCGGATACGATCGTTCGCACTTTCAGAAACGACGGAGCCACCATGTCCCAACACGCCGCCTTGCCTGCCCGCTTCGACCACGTCGGCAGCTTTCTTCGCCCCAGGTATTTGCTCGAGGCCAGAGAGCAGAAAGCCAAGGGCGAGATCACGCCCGAGCAGTTGCGCGAGGTCGAAGACCGCGCGATCACCGAGATCGTGAATTTCCAGGAAGACGTCGGCCTCAAGAGCATCACCGACGGCGAATTCCGGCGCACCTACTTCCACATCGACTTTCTCGAACAGCTCGGCGGCGTCAAGACCGACGTGCCGGTGACCATCCGCCGCCCCGACGGCACCGAAGAGCTGGCGCCGCCCGTGATGCGCGTCATCGACAAGGTGACGCATGCCAAAAACATCCAGTTGGCCGACTTCGAGTTCCTGAAGTCGAAGGTGTCGGCCGGTCACACGCCCAAGGTCTGCATCCCGTCGCCGACGATGCTGCACTTTCGCGGCGGCCGCGCCGGCATCAGCAAAGAGGCCTATCCGGAACTCGACCCGGCCTTCTACGACGACGTCGCCAAGGCCTACGGCGATGAACTCCGTTCATTGGCCGCCGCCGGTTGCACCTACGTCCAGATGGACGACACCAACCTCGCCTACCTCTGCGACGAGAAGATGCGCGAGGCCGCCCGCCAGCGCGGCGACGACCCGAACGAGCTGCCGCACCGCTACGCCGCCTTCATCAACAAGGTGGTCGCACAGAAGCCGGCCGGCATGACCCTGGCCATGCACCTGTGCCGCGGCAACTTCAAGAGCACGCATGCCGCGGCGGGCAACTACGAACCCGTGGCAGAGGCTCTGCTCAAGGAAATGGACCTCGACGCGTACTTTCTCGAATACGACGATGCGCGCTCGGGCGATTTTCGGCCGCTGCGCTTCCTGCCCAAGGGCAAGACCGTGGTCCTCGGGCTGGTCACGACCAAGTTCGGCGAGATGGAAGACAAGGACGAACTCAAGGGCCGGATCGAGGCCGCCAGCAAGTATGCGCCGCTGGAGCAGTTGGCCCTGTCGCCGCAGTGCGGGTTCTCCAGCACCGTGCATGGCAACAACATCGCCGTCGAGGCCCAGCGGGCCAAGCTGCGGTTGGTGATCGAGACTGCGCAGGAAGTCTGGGGGGACTGAGCTCGCCCCCAGGCTTCGCGCACTTCGTGTCGCTTCGCCAACCCCGGGGACTTGGCTCCCCCCCCAAGCTGCGCGCACTTCGTGTCGCTTTGCCAACCCCCTACCGGGGGCAACACCACCGGCCCGGCGAAGCCGGTTCCGGGGTGTTCCTGGCATTTGGCTGAGCCGGAGTTTTTAGAGAGCATTCGCTGCTCGGGGCGGACGCCTCGGGGCGGCGGCGCTTTAGCGCCCATTCACGCGCAATTTTTCTCTTGAAAGCCCTTGGGGCGGCCCCAGATGGGCGGCTATGGTTGTTTAACCTGTCTTTTCCGGCCTGGCGGCCGGCATTTCGAGCATGTCAGATCCTCAAAACCATCCAAACCCACCCGATTTCCTGGCCGATCCGCCGTCCCCTGAAGAACGCGAGGCTGCGGAGGCCGCCAATGCAGCCGACGCCGCGTCGGCCGAGGGCGCAGAATTGGCTGCGCTGAAAACCAAGAACGCCGAACTGGCCGACCTGTATCTGCGGGCCCAGGCCGATGTGCAGAACGCACGCCGCCGCGCGGACGAAGAGATCTCCAAGGGCCGCAAGTTCGCCATCGAGGCGTTCGCCGAAAGCCTGCTGCCCGTGCTCGACAGCCTCGAGGCGGGCCTGGTGGTGAAGGACGCCACGCCCGAGCAGATCCGCGAAGGCGCCGAGGCCACGCTGCGGCAGCTCAAGAGCGCACTGGAACGCAACAAGGTCATCGAGATCGCACCGGCCGCGGCCAGCAAGTTCGACCCGCATCAGCATCAGGCGATTTCCGTGGTCCCGACGCCCGGACAAGCGCCCAACACCGTGGTGAGCGTCCTGCAAAAGGGCTACATGATCGCCGACCGCGTGCTCCGCCCGGCGCTGGTCACCGTCAGTTCGCCCAACTGACCCACATTCATTCCACAGGAAATCCCCGCTTCGTCCCTTGATTCGGCGCGGGTTATCCACAAGTTCACAACAACATCATTTCGCTTTCAGGAGCAAGAACATCATGGCCAAAATCATCGGCATCGACCTCGGCACCACCAACTCGTGCGTGTCGATCATGGAAGGCAACACCACTCGCGTGATCGAGAATTCCGAGGGCGCGCGCACCACGCCTTCGATCGTCGCCTACCAGGAAGATGGCGAAGTGCTGGTCGGTGCATCGGCCAAGCGCCAGGCAGTCACCAACCCGAAGAACACGATCTACGCGGTCAAACGCCTGATCGGTCGCAAGTTCGACGAGAAGGAAGTCCAGAAGGACATCGACCTGATGCCCTACAGCATCGTCAAGGCCGACAACGGTGACGCCTGGGTCGAAGTGCGCGGCAAGAAGCTGGCCGCACAACAGGTGAGCGCCGAAATCTTGCGCAAGATGAAGAAGACGGCCGAGGACTACCTGGGCGAAACCGTGTCCGAGGCCGTGATCACCGTGCCCGCCTACTTCAACGACAGCCAGCGCCAGGCCACCAAGGATGCCGGCCGCATCGCCGGGCTGGACGTGAAGCGCATCATCAACGAGCCCACCGCGGCGGCGCTCGCGTTCGGCCTGGACAAGCAGGACAAGCGCGACCGCAAGATCGCCGTGTATGACCTGGGCGGCGGTACCTTCGACATCTCGATCATCGAGATCGCCGACGTCGACGGCGAAAAGCAGTTCGAAGTGCTGTCGACCAACGGCGACACCTTCCTCGGCGGCGAGGACTTCGACCAGCGGATCATCGACTACATCATTTCCGAGTTCAAGAAAGAGCAAGGCGTCGACCTGGGCAAGGACGTGCTCGCGCTCCAGCGCCTGAAGGAAGCAGCCGAAAAAGCCAAGATCGAGCTGTCGAACGGCGCGCAGACCGACATCAACCTGCCCTACATCACGGCCGACGCCTCGGGTCCGAAGCACCTGAACATCAAGCTCACGCGCGCCAAGCTCGAAAGCCTGGTCGACGAACTGATCGAGCGCACCATCGCGCCCTGCCGCACGGCCATCAAGGACGCCGGCGTGAGCGTGACCGACATCAGCGACGTGATCCTGGTCGGCGGCATGACCCGCATGCCGAAGGTGCAGGACAAGGTGAAGGAATTCTTCGGCAAGGAGCCGCGCAAGGACGTCAACCCCGACGAGGCGGTGGCCGTCGGCGCTGCCATCCAGGGCCAGGTGCTTTCGGGCGACCGCAAGGACGTGTTGCTGCTCGACGTGACCCCGCTGTCGTTGGGCATCGAGACCATGGGCGGTGTCATGACCAAGATGATCACCAAGAACACCACGATCCCGACCAAGTTCGCGCAGACCTTCTCCACGGCCGAAGACAACCAGCCGGCGGTGACCATCAAGGTGTTCCAGGGAGAGCGCGAGATCGCCTCCGGCAACAAGGCGCTGGGTGAGTTCAACCTCGAAGGCATTCCGCCGGCTTCGCGCGGCACGCCACAGATCGAGGTGAGCTTCGACATCGACGCCAACGGCATCCTGCACGTCGGCGCCAAGGACAAGGGCACCGGCAAGGAAAACAAGATCACCATCAAGGCGAACTCCGGCTTGTCCGAGGACGAGATCCAGAAGATGGTCAAGGACGCCGAGCTCAATGCTGCCGAGGACAAGAAGAAGGTCGAGCTCGCCCAGGCGCGCAACCAGGGCGAAGCCATGGTGCACAGCGTCCGGAAGTCGCTGGCCGAGCATGGCGCAAGCCTCGACGCGGGCGAAAAGGACAAGATCGAAGCCACCATCAAGGATCTGGACGAGAGCCTGAAGGGCGAGGACAAGGCCGCGATCGAGGAAAAGACGAACACGCTGATGTCCGCCAGCCAGAAGCTCGGCGAGAAGATGTACGCCGACTCGCAGGCAGCCGCCGGTGCAGCCGGCGCCACGGCGGGGCCTGGCCCGGAAGCTGCTCAGCAAGGCGCGCCGGCAGACGACAACGTGGTCGACGCCGAAGTCAAGGAAGTCAAGAAGGGGTGATCGTCACGCCCTGACCCGAAGCTGGGCCGCCTGAGAAAGGCGGGTCCAGCTTTTTCCGTTTTATCGATGCCACGCCAACGACCCTGACCATGGCCACCAAACGCGACTACTACGAAACCCTCGGCGTCCCAAAGAACGCGAGCGAAGAAGAAATCAAGAAGGCTTATCGCAAGTTGGCGATGAAGCATCACCCGGACCGCAACCACGGCGATTCCAGCAAGGAAGCCGAGGCGAAGTTCAAGGAGGTCAAGGAAGCCTACGAGATGCTTTCCGACGGCCAGAAGCGGGCCGCGTACGACCAGTTCGGCCACGCCGGCGTCGACCCGAACATGCGTGGTGGCCCCGGTGCAGAAGGCTTCGGAGGTTTCGCCGAAGCCTTCGGTGACATCTTCGGCGACGTGTTCGGCGGACGCGGCGGGCGACAGAGCGGGGGCCGCCAGGTCTTTCGCGGCAGCGACCTGAGTTACGCGATGGAGGTCACTCTCGAAGAGGCCGCCGAGGGCAAGGACGCGCAGATCCGCATTCCGAGCTGGGACGATTGCACCGTCTGCAAGGGCTCGGGCGCCAAGGCCGGCACCAAGCCCATCACCTGCACCACCTGCCACGGACAGGGCGCCGTGCAGATGCGCCAGGGCTTCTTCAGCGTTCAGCAGACCTGCCCGACCTGCCGCGGCACCGGCAAGCTCATTCCGGAACCGTGCCCCGCCTGCCAGGGCCAGGGAAAGATCAAGAACAACAAGACGCTCGAGGTCAAGATCCCGGCCGGCATCGACGACGGCATGCGCATTCGCAGCACCGGCAATGGCGAGCCGGGTACCAACGGCGGACCGCCCGGCGATCTTTACATCGAGATCCGGCTCAAGAAGCACGAGCTGTTCGAGCGTGATGGCGACGACCTGCACTGCGTGGTGCCGGTCACTTTCACCACGGCCGCGCTTGGCGGAGAGATCAACGTACCGACGCTCAACGGACCGGCGGCGATCGACATCCCCGACGGCACCCAGAGCGGCAAACAGTTCCGCCTGCGCGGCAAGGGAATCAAGGGTGTGCGCTCGAGCTATCCGGGCGACCTCTATTGCCACGTGCGCGTCGAAACGCCGATCAAGCTGACCGAGCATCAGCGCAAGCTGCTGAAGGAGCTCGACGAATCGCTCAAGAAGGGTGGCGACAAGCACAGCCCTGCCGAAAAAGGCTGGATCGACAAGGCCAAGGAGTTCTTCAGCTAGGCGCGATCGCGATCTCTAGAAGCGGCCCGTGAGGCCGCTTTTTTATGGCCCGCACCGAATGCTCGGAAACCCGATACCGTGACTTTCGGCATGGTCGAACGTTTCGTCCTAAGCTTCCGGGCGTGGAAGTTGCAACGGGATTGCGCCGTCATCGCAATGGGCGCGGCCCGCGTTGTGGCGGTGGAACTTTTAAACATTGCGCTTGTTCTTAATTGGAAAAGCGATAGGCCTGAAGGGCCGTTTGTCTTATGCTTTGATCACGTTCCTGCCTGAGGAGTTTTCTCTCAACGTGCACACACCACCTGGCACCATTCCTGCGAACGATGCGAAGTGTGCGGCACGGAAACTCCGGGCAGCGCCCGGCTGACTCGATGGAGGTGTCTATGGATGTCATCAGCAATTTCGCCGCTCGTTACGAGCGCACGCGCGAGGAGGTCCTGTCACTGCAGGAATACCTCGACATCTGCAAGCGGGAACCGACGGCCTATGCAACCGCCGCCGAACGCATGCTCAAGGCCATCGGCGAACCCGAGCTGGTCGACACGCGAAACGATGTGCGCCTGTCGCGCATCTTCGCCAACAAGGTCATCAAGATCTACCCCGCCTTCAAGGAGTTCTATGGCATGGAAGACGCCATCGAACAGGTGGTGTCTTATTTCAGGCATGCCGCTCAGGGCCTGGAAGAAAAGAAACAGATCCTCTATCTGCTGGGCCCGGTCGGCGGCGGCAAGAGTTCGATCGCGGAGCGCCTCAAGCAGCTCATGGAGCACGTGCCCTTCTATTCGATCAAGGGCTCGCCGGTCAACGAGTCGCCGCTCGGCCTGTTCGATGCGACCGAAGACGCGGACATCCTCGAGAAAGAGTACGGCATCCCTCGCCGCTATCTCAACCGCATCCTGTCGCCGTGGGCAGTAAAACGCCTCGAAGAATACGGCGGCGACATCCGCAAGTTCCAGGTCGTGCGGCGCTACCCGTCGGTGCTCAGGCAGATCGCGGTGGCCAAGACCGAACCGGGCGACGAGAACAACCAGGACATCTCCTCCCTGGTCGGCAAGATCGACATCCGCAAGCTCGAAACCTTTGCGCAGGACGACCCAGACGCCTACGCGTATTCCGGCGGCCTGTGTCTGGCCAACCAAGGCCTGCTCGAATTCGTCGAGATGTTCAAGGCGCCGATCAAGGTGCTCCACCCCTTGCTCACGGCCACGCAGGAGGGCAATTTCAAGGGCACCGAAGGCTTCGGCGCGATCCCGTTCGACGGCATCGTGCTTGCGCACAGCAACGAGAGCGAGTGGAAGGCCTTCCGCAACAACAAGAACAACGAAGCCTTTCTGGACCGGATCTACATCGTCAAGGTCCCTTACTGCCTGCGCGTGTCCGAAGAGATCAAGATCTACGAGAAGCTGGTGCGCAACTCGTCGCTCGCCGCAGCGCCGTGCGCGCCCGGCACGCTCCGGATGATGGCCCAGTTCTCGGTGCTCACGCGCGTGAAGGAGCCCGAGAATTCGAGCATCTTCAGCAAAATGCAGGTCTACGACGGCGACAACCTGAAGGACACCGACCCCAAGGCCAAGTCGATGCAGGAATACCGCGACTACGCGGGCGTCGATGAAGGCATGAGCGGCGTGTCCACGCGCTTCGCGTTCAAGATCATCTCCAAGGTCTTCAACTTCGACAGCGCCGAAGTCGCGGCCAACCCGGTCCACCTGATGTATGTGCTCGAACAGCAGATCGAGCGCGAACAGTTCGCTGCCGAGACCGAGCAGAAGTATCTGTCGTACATCAAGGAACTGATGGCGCCGCGCTACGCGGAGTTCATCGGCAAGGAGATCCAGACGGCCTATCTGGAAAGCTATTCGGAGTACGGCCAGAACATCTTCGACCGCTATGTCACCTACGCAGACTACTGGATCCAGGACCAGGAATACCGCGACCAGGACACGGGCGAAGTCTTCGACCGCGGATCGCTGAACGCCGAGCTCGAGAAGATCGAGAAACCGGCGGGCATCAGCAATCCGAAGGACTTCCGCAACGAGATCGTCAACTTCGTGCTGCGCGCCCGCGCAGGCAACGCCGGCAAGAACCCGCTTTGGACCAGCTACGAAAAGCTGCGCACCGTGATCGAGAAGAAGATGTTCTCGAACACCGAAGAGCTGCTGCCTGTCATCAGCTTCAACGCCAAGAGCAGCGCCGACGAACTCAAGAAGCACGAGGATTTCGTCAACCGGATGGTTCAGAAGGGCTACACCGCCAAGCAGGTTCGCCTGCTGTGCGAGTGGTACTTACGCGTACGCAAGAGCTCATGATGAGCTGAAGGAGTTCGGGCCGTGGCCATGCTGCAGCAGATCATCGACCGCCGACTGTCCGGGAAGAACAAGTCCATTGGCAATCGGGAGCGTTTCCTGCGGCGCTACCGCGAACAGATCGGCGAGGCGGTGCGGCGCGCCGTCAGCGGCCGAAGCATCCGCGATCTCGAACAGGGCGAGGACATCACACTGCCGCGGCGCGATGTGTCCGAGCCGGTGTTCGGGCACGGCCAAGGCGGCGACCGCGAATACGTGCATCCCGGCAACCAGGAGTACGTGCGGGGCGACCGCATCGAGCGGCCGCAAGGCGGTGGTGGCGGGTCGGGCAGCGGATCGAAAGCCGGCGACGGCGAAGGTGGCGAAGACGACTTCGTGTTCCGCCTCACCAAGGAAGAGTTCATGCGGGTCTTCTTCGAAGACCTCGCGCTGCCGCACCTGATCCGCACGCAGCTCGCCGAAGTCCCTGAATGGAAGAGCCACCGCGCCGGCTTCACCAGCGACGGCATGCCGACCAATCTGCACGTCGTCCGCTCCATGCGGGGCGCCCTCGCGCGGCGCATCGCGCTCGGCGGCGACTCGCGCCGCGAGATCCGCGAACTCGAAGCCCACCTGCTTCATCTGCAGCGCAGCCCGCGCGTGGCCGATGCGCTGGTTCATCGCGAGATCCGCGAGACGGAGGAAAAGCTCGAAGAGTTGCGTGCCAAGGCCAAGCACATTCCCTACCTGGATCCGATCGACCTGCGCTACCGCAATCGTGTCAAGGTGCCGGTGCCCTCGGCAAAGGCCGTCATGTTCTGCCTGATGGACGTGTCGGGCTCGATGGACGAAGGCCGCAAGGACATGTCGAAGCGCTTCTTCATGCTGCTTTACATGTTCCTGACGCGTCACTACGAGAAGATCGAGCTGGTCTTCATCCGCCACCACACGCAGGCCAGTGAGGTGAGCGAGGACGAGTTCTTCCACGCCACCGAAACCGGCGGCACCGTGGTGTCGAGCGCGCTGACCTTGATGAACGACATCGTCCGCTCGCGCTTCCCGAGCAGCGAATGGAACATCTACGGCGCCCAGGCCAGCGACGGCGACAACTGGCACCAGGACAGCGGCCGCTGCCGCCAGCTGCTGAGCGATCAGCTGCTGCCGCTGGTGCGCTATTACGCCTACGTGCAGGTGGCCGAGGCCGAGCAGAACATGTGGGAGGAATACAGCCAGCTCGTCGAATCGCACAAGAACTTCGCGATGCGCAAGGTGGCCGAAGCCCAGGACATCTATCCCGTCTTTCGGGATCTGTTCAAGAAAGAGAGAGGACCTGCGTGACCATGCAAGAACTCAAGCAGAAGCGCGAACCGCTGCCCAGCCCTTCGGACTGGACTTTCGACCTCATCGAGCGCTACCACTCGGAAATCGCGCGCATCGCGGCTGGCTACAAGCTCGACACCTACGCCAATCAGCTGGAGATCATCAGCGCCGAACAGATGATGGACGCCTACGCCTCCGTCGGCATGCCGGTGATCTATCGCCACTGGTCCTACGGCAAGCAGTTCATCTCGACGGAAAAGAACTATCGCCGCGGCCACATGGGCCTGGCGTACGAGATCGTCATCAATTCCGACCCCTGCATCGCCTACCTCATGGAAGAGAACACCATGGCAATGCAGGCGTTGGTGATCGCCCACGCGGCCTATGGGCACAACAGCTTCTTCAAGGGCAACTATCTCTTCAAGATGTGGACCGACGCGTCGTCCATCATCGACTACCTCGTCTACGCGCGTAACTACATCAGCGAATGCGAGGAGCGCCACGGCGTCGGCCCGGTCGAAGACCTGCTGGATTCCTGCCACGCGCTGATGAACCACGGCGTCGATCGCTACCGCCGACCGCAGAAGCTCTCGCTCAGCCAGGAGCAGGCGCGCCGCGAGGAGCGCGAGCACCACTTGCAGCAGCAGGTCAACGACCTCTGGCGCACGCTGCCCCGCCGGAGCGGGCGCAGTGCCGACGACGAAGAAGCCGCACGGCGCTTTCCGACCGAGCCGCAGGAAAACCTGCTGTACTTCATCGAAAAGAATGCACCACTGTTGGAACCCTGGCAGCGCGAAGTGGTGCGCATCGTGCGCAAAGTGGGGCAGTATTTCTACCCGCAGCGCCAGACTCAGGTGATGAACGAAGGGTGGGCCACCTTCTGGCACCACACCCTGCTCAACACCATGTACGACGAGGGCCTGTTGTCCGACGGCTTCATGATCGAGTGGCTGCAATCGCACACCAACGTGGTGTTCCAGCCGCCCATCGGCCACCGCGCCTACAGCGGCATCAACCCGTATGCGCTCGGCTTCGCCATGTTCACCGACCTGCGGCGCATCTGCGAGAAGCCGACGGACGAGGACAAGCGCTGGTTCCCCGACCTCGCCGGATCACCTTGGCTCACCACGCTCGACTACGCGATGCGCAACTTCAAGGACGAGAGCTTCATCGGCCAGTTCCTGTCGCCCAAGCTGATGCGCGACTTCCGCTTCTTCGCCATTCGCGACAACGAAGCCGACCCCGAACTCGAGGTGTCGGCCATCCACGACGACGGCGGCTACCGGCAACTGCGCGAATCGCTCTCGCGCCAGTACGACCTCAACCACCGCGAGCCCAACATCCAGGTCTGGAGCGTCAACCTGCGCGGCGACCGCTCGCTCACGCTGCGCCACACCCAGCACAACGACCGGCCGCTCGACGACTCCACGCAGGAAGTGCTGAAGCACGTCACGCGGCTGTGGGGTTTCGACGTGCACCTCGAAAGCGTCAACAGCAAGGGCCAGATCAACCACCGCAAGGTGGCGGCGGTCCCGCAAGGGAACTAGCCGCCCGGTCGAGTCGGACCGTCGCCGCGCGCTAAAGGCCGAAGACGCGCAACGCGTTGCCCGAGCGGACGGCCTCGCACTGATCCTTCGGCAGGGCCTCGGTGTTCGCGAACGAACCCTTGGTGTCATGAACCCAGTGCGGCCAATCGGTACCGAACATGACCCGGTCGGCGCCGACCACTGAAATCAGATAACGCAGCGCGCCCGGGTTGTAGGTGATGCAGTCGTAGTGGATGTGGCGCAGGTAATCCGTCGGCTTGCGCTTCATCTGGCGCCGGACCGCGAGTTCGACTTCGTCGCCCTTCTCGAAGCGCCCGACCAGATACGGCAGCGTGCCGCCGCCGTGCGACGCGATCATCTTCAGGTTGGGATAGAGATCGAAGAAGCCTTCGAAGATCATCCTGGCAAAGGCCAGGGTCGTGTCGAACATGAAACCCACCGACCAGCTCAGGTCGAACTTGGTCATGTCCATCGAGTCCACGCCGGGTGGGTCCGTCGGGTGCACGAGCACCGGCAGGCCACGGGCATCGATCGCGGCCCAGATCGGTGCGAAGAAGGGGTCGGTCAGGCTGCGGCCCGCCACGTTCGCAAGCACCATGACGCCCGAGGCGCCGTTGCGGCAGGTGCGGTCGAGTTCCTCGATCGCGCGGTCCGGGTACTCCCACGGCAACGAGGTGAACCAGCGGATGCGATCGGGGTACGTGGTCTGCGCCTGCGCCATGTTGTCGTTCGATTCGCGGGCCGCGCGACAACTGACGTCCTCGTTGCCCCAATACACGTTCGGGCAGGTCAGCGACACGATCGAGATGTCGATGCCCGCCGCATCCATGTGCTTGATACGCAAGTCGTAGTCGAAGTGGCCGAGTTGGGGCAGCACGACCGGGGTGTTGCCGCGGAAGATCTCCTGCTGCCCGTCCGGGCGCGTCTGGATGTTGTAGATGCCGCCTTCGCTTTTCAGAAGCTCGAGCCAGCGGGTGGTGAACATGTGGGTGTGGACGTCGATCACGGGCATGAATGGGCACTCCGGTGTGGGTTGGATGAGGAGGACAAGGCGCGCTGCTCAGTGCGGCAACACCCGGCCCAGGAAGGATCGAAGCCGCGGGCTCTGCGGCCTTTCGAAGAAGTCGTCGGGCGCGGCGGATTCGATGATCTGCCCCTGGTCCATGAAGATCACCTGGTCGGCCACGCGGCGGGCAAAGCCCATTTCGTGGGTGACGATCAGCATGGTCATGCCGTCTCGCGCGAGCGCTTCCATCGTCTGCAGGACCTCGCTGACCATCTCGGGGTCGAGCGATGCGGTGGGTTCGTCGAACAAGACCACCTGCGGTTCCGTGCACAGCGTGCGGGCGATCGCGACGCGCTGCTGCTGGCCGCCCGACAACTGCGCCGGATGCTTGTCGGCATGCGCCAGCATGCCAACGCGATCCAGAAGACGCATCGCGCGCTCACGCGCCTCGCGGCGGCCGACGCCGTGGCCCCACACGGGGCCGACGGTCAGGTTTTCCAGCGCCGTCATGTGCGGAAAAAGATTGAACTGCTGGAACACCATGCCTACGCGGCGATTCAGGGCCAGCCGGGTGGCGTGCGTGATGCGGTCGGCGCCAACGTCCATGCCGCAGACATGCAGCGTCCCCTCCTGGAACGGTTCGAGCAGATTGACCGTGCGAACGAGCGTGGACTTGCCCGAGCCCGACGGCCCGCAGATCACGATGCGCTGGCCCGACGCCACCTGCAGGTCGATGTCGCGCAGGGCGTGGTAGTCGCCGTACCACTTGTTGATGCCTGCCATACGCACCATCGGCGCGTCGGGATCGAGCTTGTCTTTCATTGCAATGGTGGCGGTCAATGCCTGGCTTCGAGACGCCGGCTGTAGTGCGAGAGTGCGAAGCAGACCGCAAAGTAGCTCAGAGCGAGGAACACGTGACCCGAAGTCAGGATGTTGGATTCGCCGCTCCAGTCCGGCGACTTGGCACCATTCTCGACCGCGCCCAGGAAATCGTTGACGCCGATGACCGACAGCAGCGTGGTTTCCTTGATCACCGCGATCATGATGTTCACGAGCGCCGGCACCACGGCACGCACGGCTTGGGGCAGCACGATCAGCGCCAGCACCGCCAGACGGCCCAGCCCCACGGTGGTCGCCGCCTCGATCTGCCCGCGACCGACACGCTGCAGCCCGCCGCGAAACACCTCGGCCGCCATGGCGGCGTTGAATAGTACGAAGGCCGCGAGCGCGCGTGCGAACAGGTCCGGCTTCATGTCGTTCGGCAGGAACATCGGTAGCAGCGTGGCCGCGATGAAGAGGACGACCAGCAGCGGCACCGAGCGCATGCCTTCGACGAAGCCCGCACACAGCCAGCGCAACAGCGGCAGCGTCGAGCGTCGTCCGAGCGCGAGCGCCAGGCCCAGCGGAATCGCGGTGGCGAAAGTCGCCAGCGTGGCAACCAGCGTGAGGAGCAGTCCGCCCCAGCGGTCCGGCGTCACCACAGGCAGCACGCCGCCCCCGCCCAGCAGCAGGAGCATGAACGCCGGCGGCAGCACGAGAAACCCGAGCAGCACGCCTTGCAAGCTGGCAGTCCGCGAGCGCAACGTCGCCCAGAGCCAGAACACCGCGAAGACGGCAAAGCAGGTCATGGGGCGCCATAGCTGGTCCGACGGATAGCCGCCGACCAGCCAAGGCTTCCAGCGCGCGATGACGAAGGCCCAGCAGGCGCCCCGCGAATCCGGGCAGGCGGCACTCGACTCGCCCAGCCAATGCGCGTCGACGATGGCCCATTGCACGAAGCGCCATCCGAGCGGCAACACCACGACTGCAGCCACGATCAGGAGCACGCCGGCTGCCGGGCTTGAAAACCAGGTGCGTCGCCAGCGGGTGGTCGCCGGCAGAACCACGCGGGGCGCCGTTCGCGCGTCGACCAGGGACGTCCGGATGAAGCGCTCCACGTCAGCGGCTCTCTGCCCGCAGCAGCCGGCGATTGAAGAGGTTGGTCACGAACGCGATGGCGATGTTGATGACTGCGTAGAGCAGCACCACCAGCGCCATGGCCTCCAGCGCCTGCCCGGTCTGGCTCAGCACGGTGCCCCCCACGATCTGCATGATGTCCGGGTAGCCGATCGCCGCGGCCAACGAAGACGCCTTGGCCAGGGTCTGGTACTGGCCTCCGGCGGGCGGCAACGCGAGGCGCAGCGCCTGCGGGAGAACGACCAGCAGCGCAGCCCGCACACCGGTGAGGCCGACCGTGGCAGCCGCTTCAGCCTGACCGGCGGGCACGGATTGAATGCCGGCGCGGAAGATCTCGGCCAGGAAGGCGCTGTTGTAGATCGACAGCCCCAGCGTCAGGGCGATGAGCTCCGGCAGCAGGACGAAGCCGCCCGCCACGTTGAAGCCTTCCGCCAGTGGGCGCTCCAGCCCGAACTGCGCATGCATGAATCCGAGCGGCAGCGCGCACAGCACCAGCAGAGCGACGGTGCACCGGGGCAAAGCCCCCGATCGAGCCCGCGCGCGGAGCACGCGCCGAAGCGCCACGAACGCCAGCAGGAAAACGACAAGCGACACGAGAAGCGCACGCCATGCCTCGGGCGTCATCGTGACCCGCGGAAGGAACAGGCCACGGTTGTTCAGCAACGCGCCACCCAACGCATGACTCTCGCTCACACCCGGCAACAGTGCCAGCGCAGAGAAATACCAGAAGAAGATCTGCAGCAACATCGGGACGTTGCGAAACACCTCCACGTACGCCGTCGATGCGCCGCGAATCAGCGGGTGCGCGCTCAGCCGCCCGAAGGCGACGCCCAGCGCGATCACGGTGCCGATCAAACTGCTGAGAGCAATCACCAGCAACGAGTTGAGCGTGGCCACGACAATCGCGTCCGCATAGCTCGACGCCGGCCCGAAGGGAATCATCGCCTGCGCGATCTCGAAGCCGGCCTCGCTGTGCAGGAAGCCGAAGCCCATCGACACACCGAGCGCGCGCGCGTTGCCGATGAAGTTCGAAACGCCTTGCCACGCCAGCCAGCCGACCAGCAGCAACATCAGCAACTGCGCCGCGAGTCCGGGCCACCGGGCCATCGAGAACGGGCGATCCGGCCGAACGCGCGGACGTGCCCTCATGCGTTGTCCGAAAACGCAGTCACCACCGAGATGGCCGAAGCTTCCCCACCGTTCAGCGAACCGGGATGGCCATCATGACGCCGCCATTGGCCACCAGCGCGTTGCGGCCGCGTTCGAGTCGCAGCGGCGTCTTGGGACCGACATTGCGGTCCCAGATTTCGCCGTAGTTGCCCACCGCCTTGATCGCCTGAAAGGCCCAGTCGTTCGACAGGCCCATCTTCGTGCCGAAGTCGCCGGTCGTGCCCAGCAGCCGCTGCGCATCGGGGCTCTTCGAATTGCGCTGCTGCTCTTCGACATTCGCCTGCGTGATCCCCTGCTCTTCGGCGGCGACCAGGGCGTTCAGCGTGAA
>JAHJOG010000022.1 GCA_018820395.1 Gammaproteobacteria bacterium
CAATCCGTAGGCAGCGCCGGGGTCACCCGATCGCGCGCTCAGCTCGCCGAGCAGGAGTTCGTAGAACAGCTCTGCAGTAAGTGCCGACACGGTCGGGTCGACATCGGCCGACTTGGCCGCATCGGTTTCAACCGGTGCCTGACCAGCTGCAGCCTTTGCGATCGCCGGTGGCACGGGCGATGGGGTGCTGACTGGCACGTCGGTCCGCGCACACGCCGTGAGCATGAAGGCGGCCATCGATGTGGCTGCCACGAGGCGGAGTCGGCGGGGCGGTAGGATCATCAAACCATAATAATCCAAGGCTTTCGCACGCTGATTGTGCGGGGCTTCTACCCGGATCTTCCTGACCGCCATGCCTGAATTGCCCGAAGTCGAGGTCACGCGGCTCGGCTTCGCCGACAGAATCGCCGGGGCGACCATCGAAGAAGTCCGACTGGGCAAGCCCCTGCGCTGGGCGCTCGCCGTGGACCCCGCCGTTCTCGTCGGGCGGCGCATCGTGTCGGTCCGGCGGCGCGGCAAATACCTGCTTGCGGACCTGGACATCGGCGTCTTGCTGATGCACCTGGGCATGTCGGGCAGCCTGCGTTTTGCGCAAGCGCTGCCTCCGGGCGGAAAGCATGATCACTTCGACATGGTCACCGATCAGGGGGTGCTCCGGCTCAACGACCCTCGCCGTTTCGGGGCGATCGTCTATGTGGAGGACGAAACTTCCCCTCAGGCACTCAAACTGCTCGGCGGACTGGGAATGGAACCCCTGGGCGACGAGTTCGACATCGACATCTTTCACGCGGGACTGCGCAAGCGCAGATCGCCGATCAAGCAAGTGCTGCTGTTGGGAGATGTCGTGGTGGGCGTCGGCAACATCTATGCGTCCGAAGCGCTTTTTCTGGCCGGCATCCGTCCCACGGTGCTGGCATCGCGGATCAGCCGGCCACGAGCCGCACGGTTGCGTGACGCGGTCAGGGATGTGCTGAGCCGGGCGGTCGAGCGCGGCGGCAGCACGTTGAGGGACTTTTCGAATGCCGAGGGTCAGGCGGGCTATTTCCAATTGGAAGCGGCCGTTTATGGACGCGGTGGAGAGCCGTGCAGGGTGTGCCTGACCCCTATCCGGCAGATGCGGCAGGGGCAGCGTTCGACTTATTTCTGCCCAAAGTGTCAAAAGTACTGAAAGACGCCAAATCTGTCCGGCACGGCGCCTGATTACTCGCACCGCCAAGCGCGCCGATGCTATATTTTTGCAAGCCAACCCCTCATTCGCCTTGACACGCTCCTTCAATCAACAATTCGACCAGCACGGTGCTTGGCGACGCAATTTTGCGCATCGCCTCAAATGGCTCGCTCGCTGGCTGAATGAAAACGACCTGCTGAACCCGGCAGTGGCCGAAAGGTTGCGCGAGCTTGAATCGCAAATGCGCACCAGCAAGGTGAAGGTGGCGTTCGTCGCGGAGTTTTCGCGCGGCAAATCCGAGCTGATCAATTCGATCTTCTTTGCCGCCTACGGACGGCGCATCATGCCTGCAGCGGCAGGGCGCACGACCATGTGCCCGACCGAGCTGTCGTACGAAGCAGGGCAACCGGTCAGTTTGCGTCTGCTGCCGATCGAGACCCGGCTCCAGCCGCATTCGCTGACGCACTGGCGCGACGAGCTTTCGCAGTGGACCGAAATCCCGCTGGACATCGAGGACGCCGAAAACCTGTCGGCATCCATGAACAAGGTCGCCGAAGTCCGGCGCGTACCGCTGGCCGAAGCCCGTTCTCTCGGTTTTTGGAGCGACGACGCCCCGGATGACAACCCGGTGCCGGACGCAGAAGGCAACGTCGAGATTCCGCGCTGGCGCCACGCGCTTCTGAACATGCCGCACCCGCTCCTCGAGCAGGGGCTGGTGATTCTCGATACGCCGGGGCTGAATGCCATCGGCGCCGAGCCCGAGCTGACGGTGAGTCTGATTCCGCAGGCGCACGCCGTGGTCTTCATTCTTGCCGCTGACACGGGCGTCACGAGGTCGGATCTCGCCATCTGGCGTGAGCACCTGATCACCGAGGGTGACACGAGCGACACCCGCATCGTGGTGCTCAACAAGATCGACACCATGTGGGACATCCTGAGTACACCCGCTCAGGTCGACGCGCAGATTCAGCGCCAACGAAAGGGCGCGGCGGAACTTCTCGGTGTGCCGCTGCCCCAGGTGTTGCCGGTGTCGGCACAGAAGGGGCTGCAGGCCAAGATTCGACGCGACGTGCCCTTGCTGAAAGCCAGCCGGCTCCCCGAACTCGAAGCCGTGCTGGGTGAAGGCCTGCTGGGCAAGCGAGAAAAGATGCTCCGCATCGCGGTGGATTCAGGCATCGATTCGCTGGAAGCCGAGGCGATGCGCATCATCAAGGTGCGGCAGCGCGATCTTTCGGAGCAAGCGCTCGAATTGCAGGGCCTGCGCGGCAAGAACGTATCGGTCATCCGGCACATGCGCTCGCGCATCGAACAGGAGCAGACCGAATTCGAGGGCAGCAACACGCGCATCCTCGCGCTCCGGTCGGTGCAGGGCAAGCTCCTGCGCGAGGTCTATGCCGTGCTCGGCAGCACGGCGCTCAAGTCAGACATGGCTCGCCTCGCTGCCGCGCTCAAGCGTCCAGGCATCAAGTTCAGCGTGCGCAAGGTTTACGGCGAGACGTTCGACTCGCTGCGCCACAACCTGAGCGAAGTGCAGGCGACCGCGTCCGAGATCCAGTCGATGCTCCATGCGACGTTCCGCCAGCTCAATGCCGAACATGGTTTTGCGCTTCAGGCACCGGCCGAGCCTGACCTGGCAAGCTTCGAACAGCAGTTGAGCCAGATCGAACAGAGCCATGTGCACTATCTCGGCGTCGGCAACTTGCTCAAGCTCGCGCAGCCCGATTTCTGCGACAAGCTGGTCCGTGCGCTCGCCAGCCGGTTGCGCGTCGTGAACGAAGCGGCAATGACCGAAGTCGAGCGCTGGAGCAAGGGTGCGGGTGCGCAGCTCGACACGCAGCTCAAGGAGCGCCGGCGCAATTTCACCAAGCGCCTGGAGGCGGTCGAGCGCATCCAGAACGCTGCTGGCGACCTCGACGGGCGGCTTGCCGAACTCGCTGCGCAGGAAAGCGGCTTATTGGAGCTGGATCGTCGCCTGCACGAGTTCATCGAACTGCTGACCAGCAACGAGTCGCCCAACGTCGCCCCGCACAACGAACTCAGTGCCGCCTGAAGATCCGCTGGTTGCCGCGCGGCAGATTGCGGGTTCGTTTGCCGCACGCATCGTAGGCTGGCAAGGCACCCACGGGCGCAGCGAATTGCCTTGGCTGGGCAGTCGCGATCCTTATCGCGTCTGGCTGTCGGAGGTGATGCTTCAGCAGACGCAGGTGTCTACCGTGCTCGGGTATTTCCAGCGCTTCCTGGATCGGTTCCCCAATGTTGCAGCGCTGGCCGAAGCGTCCGAGGACGAAGTGTTCGGGCTCTGGAGCGGTCTCGGTTATTACAGCCGCGCCCGGAACATGCATCGATGCGCGCAGGAGGTGGTCGTGCGATTCAACGGCGCGTTCCCGAGCACAGCGGCCGAGCTCAAGACCCTGCCAGGGATCGGCCAATCGACGGCTGCGGCGATCTCGGCGTTTTGCCATGGCGAGCGCGTCGCCATCCTGGACGGCAATGTGAAACGGGTCTTGACGCGCGTGCTGGCTTTCGCCGGGGATCTTTCGTCGGCTGCACAGGAGCGCGCGTTGTGGGCCGCAGCCACCGAACTGCTCCCGTCCGAGGAGGGTCCGGACCGCGCGGTCGCGGCCTACACGCAAGGCGTGATGGATCTGGGCGCGACGGTCTGCACGCCGCGCAAGCCAGCCTGCCTCATGTGCCCGGTCGCAGACTTGTGCGCTGCGCGCGCAGAGGGGGCGCCCGAAAGCTATCCGGTCAAGTCGCGCAAGATTCGGCGCAGCTCCGTTGCGGTCTGGGCGCTTGTCGCACGGGATTCGCAGCGCCGCGTCTGGCTCGAGAAGCGAGCAGCGAAAGGGATCTGGGCCGGACTCCACTGCCTTCCGCTCTACGAGAGCCGGGATGCGCTGCTCGAAGGCCTCGCGCCGAAAGATCGCCTCGCCGTGCGGGACGGCAAGAGCTTCTTGCACGTACTCACGCACAAGGACCTGCATATGCATCCCATGTCCGTCGACTGCACGACGCCCGGGCCGGTCGCAACGCCTGGGCGCTGGTTCGACGAGCGCGAGTGGTTGGCGCTTGGCCTGCCGGCTCCCATTCGGAAGCTGCTGCTCGAGAGCGCCTAGATCGCGTCGAGTTCGCGGTGCCGCTTGAGCGCGGCCCAGCGCATGCCGAAGCCTCGCGCCAGTTGCTCAACCAGAAAGACCGAACGGTGCTGGCCGCCGGTGCAGCCGATCGCAACCGTGACGTAGCTGCGGTGATCGCGCGCCAATGCGTCCAGCCACCTGCCGAGAAAATGCTCGATGTCGCCGTACATCCGGGCGACATCGTCGTGTTCACGCAGCCAGTCGATGACGGGCTGATCGCGGCCGGTCAGCGGTCGAAGCGCGGGCACGTAGTGCGGATTGGGGAGCATGCGCACGTCGAACACGTAATCGGCATCCAGCGGCACGCCGCGTTTGAAAGCGAAGGATTCGAAGACCAGCGTCAATGCGCTTTCCGGCGCCGAGATCAGAGCCTTGATGTAGCTCTGCAACTGAGCAGGACGGATGATGCTGGTGTCGATCACGTCGGCGCCGTCTCGCAGGTCGGCCAGCAGTTCGCGCTCGAGGTCGATGGCCTGAATCAGCACGCGCTCCTGTTCTGGTGTGTCGGTGCGGCCTTCCTGTCGCGACAAAGGGTGGCGTCGACGGGATTCCGAATAGCGGCGCACGAGGGCGTCGGTGGTCGAGTCGAGAAACAGCGAGCGCAGCAGGACGCCATCGCGCCGAAGGGCGTCGAGCTGATCCGGGACCAGCGGAAGCGAGACGCCGCTGCGCACATCCATCGCGATCGCGACCTTCGGAGCCGATTGCTCCCGTTGAAGCGCGATGAATGGCGCGAGCAGTTCCGGCGGCAGGTTGTCGACGCAGTAATAGCCGGCGTCCTCCAGCGCATGGAGTGCAACGGACTTGCCGGACCCGGACATGCCGGTGATGAGCACCAGTTCGAGGTTCATGTCGAAGTCTCCGACGCTTTCTTGCCGAGCATTTCACGCGCATGCGCGAGCGAAGTGCGCGAAACGCGCTCACCGCCCAGCATTCGTGCAATCTCTCGGGTCCTGCCCACGTCGTCGAGCGCGGTGACTTCGCTCTCCGTCGTCGCGCCGGCTGGCCCATCGACGCCGCCTTGGTGCTTGGCGACCACCAGATGATGGTCCGCGCAAGCAGCCACCTGCGGCAGGTGGGTGACGGCCAGCACCTGCCGGTCGAGACCCAATTGCTTCATGAGCCGGCCGACCGTTTCGGCCACGGCACCACCGACTCCGGCATCCACTTCGTCGAAGACCAGCGTCTGCGCCGTGCCGAGTTCACTCGTCGTGACTGCAATGGCCAGCGCGATGCGCGAAAGCTCGCCGCCCGACGCGACCTTGCCAATGGGCCGTGGCGTGCTGCCCGCATGGCCGCTCACGAGGAAGGCAATGTCTTCGAGGCCGGCCCGGCTCGCTTCCGGCAGCGCGTCGACGGCCACCTCGAAGCGCCCACCCTGCATGCCGAGGCCCTGCATGGCCTGTGTGACGGCTTGCGAAAGACGCGGCGCCGCCTGCTTGCGAGCCTTGCCGACGGCCTTGGCCTCTTTCAGGTAAGCATCCTTCGATGCACGCTCTGTCTGCTCTAGCGCAGCCAGATCGGCCTGGGCATCCAGCGATATCAGTTCGTCCTGCCAGCTGGCGAGCATAGACGGCAACTCAGCCGGCGGGCGCCGGTAGCGGCGCGCCAACGACATCCACAGCCCCATGCGTTCGTCGAGCTCGGCCAGACGCTGTGGGTCGGTGTCGCCTTGGCGGAGATAGCCATGCAGCGTGTGCGCCGCATCCGAAGCCTGCGCGATGCTCGAATTGAGAACCTCGCACAGGGCCGCGAATTCGGGTTCGATCTGCTCCAGGTCTTGGAGGAGGGTCACGGCGCGGGTCAGAGACGCGATCGCGCCGCCTTCGTCTTCTTCGAGCGCGGAAGACGCAGCCTGGGCCGCATCCAACAGACCCTGGGCATTCGAGGCCCGGGCGTGCGCGGTCGACAGCTCCTCCCATTCGTCCGCCCCGGGGGCCAGTTTCGTAAGCTCTCCGATCTGCCATTGCAGTCGCTCGCGCTCGCGCTGCAGAGTCTCCTGCGCGGAGCGCGCCTTTTCAAGAGCGCCGATGGCTTGCCGCCAGGTCTGCCAGGCATTCACGAGCAGGCCTGTGTCCACTCCGGCGTACGCGTCGAGCAGGCCTCGCACGGCTTCGGGCCGGGTCAGGCTTTGCCAGGCATGTTGTCCATGAATGTCGAGCAGGCGATCGCCGAGTTCGCGCAACTGAGACGCGGTGGCCGGGCTGCCGTTGATCCACCCCCGGCTCCGGCCTTGCAGGTCGACCGTGCGACGCAAGAGCAGGGAGTCGCCAGCCTCGAAGCCGCCTTCGTCGAGCCATCGTGTCAGGTCGGGGGCGGCATCGAACTCCGCACTCACGTCAAGCCGCTCGGCGCCTTCTCGGACGGCGCCCACATCGGCGCGGCTGCCTAGCGCGAGTTGCAGCGCGCCGATGAGGATGGATTTTCCTGCCCCCGTTTCGCCTGTGAGCACGGTGAAGCCCGTCGACAGATCCAGATCGAGAGCTCGCACGATCACGAAATCGCGCAAGACGATGCGCCGCAGCGCCATGTCAGCCTCTTCCTCGCGCAGCGCGCGACCCGGTTGAACACATTGCGGCCGGGGACTCTGCGCCCGACCCCATCGCACAGCACAAGCAATGCATGTCTAGGAACCGCCTTCGTTCCAGTGCAGCTTCTTGCGCAAGGTGTCGAAATAGCTCCAGCCTCGCGGGTGGAGAAAGCGCACACGATGCTCGGAGCGTCGAACGACCACCCGATCGCCGATGACCAGCGAGGCGAGCGACTGCATGTCGAAATTCGCGCTGGCATCGCGGCCGCCCACCAACTCGATCGAGACCTCGTCGGCATCGGGCAGCAGGATGGGGCGGTTGGACAGCGTGTGCGGTGCAATGGGCACCATCACCCAGCCCGGCACGGCCGGGTGCAGCAACGGGCCGCCGGCCGACAAGGCGTAGGCCGTCGAGCCGGTCGGTGAGGCGATGATCATGCCGTCGGCGCGTTGGTTGGCCACGAAATGCCGCCCCACGGTGACTCGCAACTCCACCATGCCGGAAGTCGCACCACGATTGACCACCACATCGTTCATGGCCAAGGCTTCGAACACCGACTCGCCGTCGCGCACCACGTGGGCATGCATCAGGCTGCGGTAGTCTTCCTCATAGTCGCCGGCCAGCATCGGAATCAGGGCCGATCGAAAGTCGTCCAGCGAGATGTCGGTGATGAAGCCGAGGCGGCCCCGGTTGATGCCGATCAGCGGGATGCCGTGGCAAGCAAGCTGGCGTCCAATGCCGAGCATCGTGCCGTCGCCTCCGACCACCAGCCCCAGGTCGCAATGCGATCCGAGTTCCTTGACCGACAACGCGGGATAGCGGCTGAGGCCGGCTTCTTGCGCCTGCGTCTTTTCAACGAACACTTCACAGCCGGCAGCCTCGAGAAATTCGGCGATGCCCTCCATGACCTCGTCGAGCGCGCCGGATTGCGCGCCCACGCCGGTGGCCTGGTACTTGCCGATCAGCGCGACGTGCCGGAAGCTGGATGTCATCTACAAATTACAACATTAAAATCGGGCCATGCTGGACGACCGCGCCAAGTTGCTGCTCAAGACTCTGGTCGAGCGCTACATCGCCGAGGGACAGCCGGTGGGCTCCCGCACGCTTTCTCGGGCGTCGGGGCTGGAACTCTCCCCAGCAACCATCCGCAACGTGATGTCCGACCTCGAGGAGCTGGGTTTGATCGCCAGCCCGCACACCTCGGCAGGTCGCATTCCGACCGCGCGCGGCTACCGGCTCTTCGTGGACACCATGCTCACCACGCAGCGCGAACAGTTCACTCACCCGAGCTTGGCGGCGGACCAGCCACAACGGGTCATTGCCAACGCGGCCAATCTGCTGTCGAGCCTTTCGCAATTCGTGGGCGTGGTGATGGCACCTCGCCGGACCTCGGTGTTCCGGCAGATCGAATTTCTGCGTCTTTCTGACCGACGTCTGCTGGTGATCATCGTGTCGCCCGACGGCGATGTGCAGAACCGCGTGATCTTTCCAGAAACGGACTATTCGCAGTCGCAGTTGGTCGAGGCCTCCAACTACATCAACAGCCATTTCGCCGGACTGTCGATCGAGCAGGTGCGCGACCGCCTCAAGTCCGAGATGGATCAGTTGAGAGGGGAAATCGCGAGCCTCATGCAAGCCGCAGTCGAGGTGAGTTCGGAAATCATGACCGAGGGACAGGACGACGTGGTCATTTCCGGCGAGCGCAATCTCCTCGCCGTCACCGACTTCTCCAGCGACATGGGCCAACTGCGGCGTGCGTTCGAGCTTTTCGAGCAGAAGGCGCAGCTCATGCGGCTGCTCGACGTATCCAGCAAGGGTGCAGGGGTGCGGATCTTCATCGGTGGCGAGAGCCAGGTCGTGCCATTCGAGGACCTGTCCATCGTGAGCGCCAATTACGAGGTCGATGGGCAAGTGGTCGGCACGCTGGGCGTGATTGGGCCGACGCGCATGCCCTACGACCGAATGATTCAGATCGTCGACATCACCTCGCGCCTGGTCACCAACGCCCTCAGCCACCGCAAATAGGCACGGCTAGAATCGCGCTCGCATGGGCCGTTAGCTCAGTTGGTTAGAGCAGCGGACTCATAATCCGTTGGTCGATGGTTCAAGTCCATCACGGCCTACCAGCATGCGAGGGCTGGCGCCGAAGTGGCACCGCTTCGAATGCTATACTCGCAAGCTGTGCGGCTGTAGCTCAGTTGGATAGAGTACTTGGCTACGAACCAAGGGGTCGTGGGTTCAATTCCTGCCAGCCGCACCATTTTTCAAGGGTCAGTCCGATACACGGGCTGACCCTTTTCTCTTTGCGGCTCGGCTTGCCATGTCCGATCTCCCCGCCTATAAAACCCAGTCCGACTTCAGGAGATGAAATGACCGACGATCTGAGTGACTTCAGGCCGCTCGATCCGGGTCGCATCAACGCGGACGACCCGGTCGAGGTGCGCTACTGGTGCCTGCAGCTGCGGTGCACCGAAGAAGAATTGCGCGATGCCTTGCTCAAGGTGGGCGAGCATGTGACGGCCGTGCGCGATCGGTTGTCCGCGCGCGAATGACGTCACGACTTCACGATGAACAAGGCATTCACCAAAGAGACCGACAACGAGAACGACGACGAGGGCACGGATCTCGCACCGGCCTTGCCCGAGGGCACGCGAAACTACATCACGCCGCAGGGTTACGCCCGGCTGCGGGCCGAGCTGCTGGACCTGATGGATGTGGAGCGGCCCAAGGTGGTGGAGGCCGTGCATTGGGCAGCCAAGAATGGCGACCGCTCAGAGAACGGCGACTACATCTACGGGAAGAAGCGGTTGCGAGAAATCGACCGACGCATCCGCTTCCTGACGCGCCGGCTGGAAATCGCCGAACCGACCGACCCCTCGGTGCATCACGGGCGCGATCAGGTCTTCTTCGGCGCGACCGTGCTTTTCGTCGATGAGACGGGCGACAAGCGCAGCGTGACTATCCTGGGCATCGATGAAGCGGACAGCGCCCAGTCTCAGGTGAGCTGGATCTCGCCGATTGCGCGCGCGCTGCTGAAGGCCCAGGTTGGAGATGTGGTCAAGTTGTCGACACCTGGAGGATTGCATGAAGTCGAAGTCCTGCAGGTGAATTACCCCGCGCCCAGCGACCGCTTAAATCCATAACCCGCGGCGGCTGAACGCGCGAATCCATGAATCGCGGCGGTCCTGGCCCCACGCGCTCAGGGAGCCGGAATGGTCCGAGCCGCTGCCAGCACCGACGACGTGCGCCTCGCGGCGCGCAGCACCGCTTCCAGATGCGTGCGGTCACGCACTGCAATCACGAAGCGGATATCGGCCGAGTCCAGCGGCGTTTCGTCGGCCATTTCGACGTGCGTGATGTCGGCTTCCGCATCAGCGAGGGCGGCCGCAACCCGAGCCAGAACGCCTTTGTCGTTGCGCACGGTCACCACTACGCCGGTTTCGAAAGTGCGCACGGGTTCGTCGGCCCACTCGACCGCGAAAAAGCGCTCGGCGTCGCGGTGGCGCAGGCGCTTCCCGACGCCGCAGGCGTCGGTGTGAACCACCAGGCCCTCGCCGTGGCCGAGATAGCCGACGATCGGGTCGCCAGGCACTGGGCGACAGCAAAGCGCGAAGCGGACCGACGAGTTCTCGCTGCCGTCGAGCGTGACCGCGCCCTGGGCCACCACGTCGTCCGACGCGAAACGCTCGCGGCTGAGCGTGAGCGCGTCGGGGCGCTCGCCGCGTTCGCCCAGGAGTGCCAGGAGCCGCTTGGCGACGATGGTCGCAATGCGCTTGCCCAGTCCGATGTCGGTCATCAGTTCGGCACGCGTGCGATTGCCGGTAAAGCGCAGAAGCTTTTCCCACATTGCCTGATGCTCGTCGTCGTCCTCGGGCAGCGTCGCCAGACCCTCGGCGCGCAGGGCCTGAGCCAGCAGCTTTTCGCCCAGGCCTTCGGATTCGGCATGGGCCAATGTCTTCAGATAGTGGCGAATCTTGGAGCGCGCCCGCCCGGTTCGCACGAAGCCGAGCCAGGCCGGGTTCGGCGTCGACACCGGCGCCGTGATGACTTCGACCACGTCGCCGTTCTTGAGTTCGGTGCGCAGCGGCACCTGGTCGCCATTGATTCGCGCCGCCGAGGTGTGGTCGCCGATGTTGCTGTGAATGGCGTAGGCAAAGTCGACCACCGTGGCGCCACGGGGCAGGGCGAGGATCTGGCTCTTGGGCGTGAACACGTAGACCGCGTCGGGGAACAGGTCGACCTTGACGTGGTCCCAGAACTCGGCCGCATCACGCGTCTCGTCCTGGATGTCGAGCAGCGACTGCAGCCACTTGGCGCCAAGCCGTTCGCCCGAATTGCTGCTCGAGTCGGTGGCCTTGTAGAGCCAGTGCGCGGCCACGCCGGACTCGGCCACCGCATGCATCGACTCGGTGCGCAACTGGAACTCAACGTTGACTCCGGCCGGCCCCACCAGCGTCGTGTGCAGCGACTGGTAACCGTTGAGCTTGGCGATCGCGATGTGGTCCTTGAACTTGCCAGGCAAGGGCTTGTACATCTGATGCAGGATGCCGATGCCGGTGTAGCAGTCGATCACCGTGGGCACGATGATGCGGAAGCCATAGATGTCGGTCACCTGCGCAAAACTCAGATGCTTTTCTTCCATCTTGCGGTAAATGGAATAAAGAGTCTTCTCGCGCCCGGCCATCCGGACGTTCATGCCCGCCGCGGCGAAGGCGCCGTCGAGTTCCTGCTGAACCTTCTGGATCAGGTCGCGCCGGCGGCCACGCGACTTGGCAATGGCCTTCGAAAGAATCGCGTAGCGCCAAGGACGCAGGTATCGGAAAGACAGGTCTTGCAGTTCGCGATAGGTCTGATTCAGTCCAAGACGATGCGCGATCGGTGCGTAGATCTCGAGCGTCTCGCCAGCGATGCGCGGCCACTTTTCGCGCGGCGCGTCGTCCAGCGTCCGCATGTTGTGGGTGCGATCGGCGAGCTTGATCAGGATGACGCGCACATCGCGCGCCATGGCAAGCAGCATCTTGCGAAACGATTCGGCCTGGTTTTCTTCGCGGGTATTGAAGCGGAGCTTGTCCAGCTTGGTGAGACCGTCGACGAGTTCCGCCACGGGTGCGCCGAATCGCTCGATGAGCTCCGACTTGCTGACGCCGCAATCCTCTATCGCGTCATGCAGCAGCGCCGCCATGAGAGCCTGCGCATCAAGCTTCCATTCGGCGCACTGGGCCGCAACGGCGATGGGATGCGTGATGTAAGGCTCGCCGCTGTTGCGCAATTGGCCCAGGTGAGCCTCGTCGGCAAAGCGATAGGCGCGGCGGACCTGTTCGACATCGTCGGGCCCCAGGTAATCGAGGCGATCGGTGAGCGCAGCAAAGCTCGCGGCTGCCGCGTTCAGTGCAGCAGCGCTGGGTCGGGATGCGTTTTCTCGCGTATCCGAGGGGGACCTGACAACCGCGCTCATGTCTACCACTTTAGCGTGGCAGACGGAGGAACGTGTCCGGACATAAAAAAAGCACCCCAGGGGGTGCTCTCTTTGTTGCGGTGCCGCATCAGCTCAGCCGGGGACCTTTTTCAGCATTTCGATCCCGATCTTGCCCTCAGCGATTTCTCTCAAAGCAGTCACGCCGGGCTTGTTCTTGCTCTCGATCTTGGGCGCGTGGCCCTGGCTCAGCATCCGCGCACGATACGTGGCGGCAAGCACCAACTGGAATCGATTGGGAATGTGTTGCAGGCAGTCTTCGACGGTGATGCGGGCCATGAGAGTCTTTCGGCAAGTGGTTCGATGGGCTGACCAGCAAACGCGCGGTTCAGGCGCAAGGTCAGGGAATGTTCAACGCGGCAAAGGTGGCGGAGCGGGCGCGGCGCTGAGCCGAATAACGCAACCGCTGAGCGTGGACGATGGCTTTAAGGTCGAAAAGTGCGCGCTCGAACAACTCATTGATTATAACGAAGTCGAATTCCGAGGCGCGTGCCATTTCGGCCGCGGCATTCTGCAGCCGCAGTTCGATGACCGCGGCGCTGTCCTCACCGCGGCGTTCCAGCCTTGATCGCAATTCTTCCCAGCTCGGCGGCAGGATGAAAATCATGACCGCGTTCGCGAACGTCTGGCGGATCTGGATCGCGCCCTGAAAGTCGATTTCGAGGATGACGTCGGCGCCCTGCGCAATCCGTTCCTCGATGGCTTTCTTGGACGTGCCGTAACGCTCGCCATGGACGTGAGCCCATTCGACGAAGGCGTCGCCCTCGACCATGGCGTCGAACTCCGCGTGCGACGCGAAGAAATACTCGCGCCCGTGCTTCTCCTGCCCGCGCGGTGCCCGCGTGGTGTGCGAGACCGAAGGCTGCACGGCCGAATCGAGTTCCATCAGCGCCTTGACCAGGCTGGACTTGCCCGCGCCGCTGGGTGCGGCCACCACGAAAATGTTTCCCGGATAGTCCATCAATCGTTCTCTACTCGATGTCTTGCGCCTGAACTTCGATTGCGTAGCCAGGTGCTTTTCGTGTCTTCAAAAATCTTCGTTGCTCTGTCTCGGAAACAGGGCAGGGCCCCCGAACTGTATCCTGCGTCGGGCCCGCGCCGTCCATCGGCCGCCATCGTTTTGAAGAGGGGTGTGAAGTTTGGCTTCGGCCCAACTCCTTGCGGGTGCCGCATTGGCTCGAGGCGCAGCTAGCTCCGCAGGAGCTTTTTCACCAACGGATGTTGCACTTTTCGCTGCGCCGCAATGGCGAAGAAGCGCTCCTCCACGCCTTCGCAGGCACCCACGAACACCGCCTCGTACGTTTTGATCAGCGCGTCGTGAACGAGGCTCACGGCCGGGAACACGCCCATGCCCCCGGCGCCGAAGGTTTTCAACAGCGCGCTGTCTTCGAACTCCGCGACCGTATGGGGCCGGACCCCCTCGCGCTCGAACCATTGATCGAGCAACTCACGCGCAGTCGCGTGCGTGGTGGGCAGGAGCACGGGAACCTTGGCCAGCGACTGTGGAAATCCCCGCCGCGCCGCGACGGCGAGTGCCGGCGGGGCATACCAGGCGAGCTCCGACGAGCCCAGAAGATGGCTGTGAAGCTTCATTGAGCGGCTCGGCGCTGCGGGCCGGTCCGAGAGCACGACGTCCAGGCGATGCAGGGCCAGATCGGCGAGCAGATCGTCGAACTCGCCTTCATGACACAGCAGGCGCAAGCGCGGGGTGCCGAGCAAGGGCTGCAGCAGCGATCGCACCACCAGCTTGGGCACGCCGTCGGATATGCCCACCACCAGACGCACGCTGGGCTCACTGACCGTGTTTCGCAGCAGGTCCGGCAGTTGCTCCCCGAGCGCGAATATCTGCTCGGCCTGTTGCATCGCGACATGGCCAGCCTGAGTGAGCGCGAGTCCGCGGCCTTCGGGCCTGAGAAGGGATTGGCCCAGTGCGCGCTCGAGCTCGCGCACTTGCGTACTGACCGTTTGCACCGCCATGCCGAGCCGGGCGGCTGCACGCGTGATGCCGCCTTCCTTGCCGACAACCCAGAAGTAATACAGATGGCGATAACTGAAGTCGAGGCTCATTCAGCTTTAAAGGAAGTGTCTGTCCTGGATTCTCTGCTTTTTCGATGTGCTTTGGCTGCCTATCGTGACGCCACGTTCAACCAATGGAGATTTCGATGCAGGTGCTCTTCAACTCTCGTGATGGCGAAGCAAACGAGCTTCGCGACTTCACCATGGCCCGCGTCCGATTTGCGATGCGCCGCCTGACCTGGCTGGTGCCGCGCGCCACCGTTCAGTTGTCCGACGTCAATGGCCCGCGGGGCGGCGTGGACAAGCGATGCCAGATCGTCCTGCGGACCGACGGCTCCGGCACGGTCGTCGTCACGGCGATGGCGCGGGATTGGCGCAGTGCACTCGATGCTGCGCTGTCCAGAGCCGGTCGCCTCTTGCTCCGCGTGTGCCGGCGCGGCAAGGGATCGAAGGAGTACTCGCGTCAAGCCCTGCCCCTCGAAGGCTGATTCACCACGCCCAGGCCATGGAATACATCACTCAAATTCTCTCGACCGATCTGCTGGGCAAGGCTCTGTGGATCTGGGCGTTGTTCGCTGGCATCGTATTCACGCTGCTGGCGCTGGACCTGGGGGTCCTGCACAAGGAAGACCGGGAGATCGACGTCCGCGAAAGCCTGCTGCTTTCTGCGGGCTACATCACTGCAGCGCTGTGCTTCGGCGCCTGGGTCTGGTGGTATCTGGGCGCACCCAGCGGCATGGCCTACCTGACGGGATTCATGATCGAGAAGTCGCTGTCGATGGACAACGTGTTCGTCATTGCGCTGATCTTTTCTTTCTTCGCCATTCCTCGCCCGTACCAGCACCGCGTATTGTTCTGGGGCATCGTCGGGGTGATTGTGCTGCGCGCCGTGATGATCGGGCTCGGTGCAGCGATCGTGAGTCAGTTTGGCTGGGTGCTGTATCTCTTCGGAGCGTTCCTTGTCGTGACCGGCGTCAAGATGTGGATCCTGGCCGATCACGTGCCGGACATCGCAGGCAACCCGCTGCTCAAGTTCCTCCGTCGACACATGCGGGTGACCGACACCCTGCACGGCAACGCGTTCTGGGTGCGGCAGGCCGACCCGGCGACAGGCAAAGTGGTGCGATGGGCAACGCCACTGTTTCTGGCGCTGGTGCTGATCGAATTCGTGGATCTCGTGTTTGCTGTCGACTCGGTCCCTGCCATCTTCGCGATCACGACCGACCCGTTCATCGTCTACACGAGCAACATCTTTGCGATTCTGGGCTTGCGCGCGCTGTACTTCGCTCTCGCGGCGATGATTCACCGATTCAAGTACCTCAAGTACGCCTTGGCGCTGGTCCTCGTCTTCATCGGCACGAAGATCTTCCTCGTCGGATTCATCGGCAAGTTTCCGCCAGCGCTTTCGCTGACGATCACGTTCGGCCTCATCGCGGGGGGTGTCCTGGTCTCGCTGTGGAAGACCAGGAGCGCATTGCCGGCTTCGAGCACGTCATGAGGGCGTCCGATGCGCGACCGGTCGTGCGACGCTGCAAAAGACTCGGAAGCGCTCGACCTCGGAACGCCTCGAATCGCCAAAAGGCTACTCGATGTTCTGCACTTGCTCGCGCATCTGCTCGATCAGCACCTTCATGTCGACGCCGATGCGGGTCATTTCGAGCGTGGCCGATTTGGACCCGAGGGTGTTGGCTTCGCGGTGGAGCTCCTGAATCAGGAAGTCGAGACGCTTGCCGATGTCCCCGCCCTTCTTGATCAGCCGCTCGATCTCATCGAGATGCGAGTCGAGGCGCGTCAGTTCTTCGGCCACGTCGATCCGGATCGCGAACGACGTCGCTTCGGTCAGCGCGCGGTCTTGCGCTGCCTCGGGTGTGCTGCCTACCGCGGCGCCCATGGCCTCTTGCCAGCGCTCGAGAAAGCGCGTGCGCTGCTGCTCGACGAGTTGCGGCACGAGCGGGAGCGCCTTCGCGACCAGCGCGCGCAGCAGCGTCAGGTGCTCCTGCAGCATGCGGGCGAGCCGCGCGCCTTCGGTGGCGCGGGCTGCCATCAGGGCTTTGAGGGTGTTCTCGACCAGCGGCTGCAGTTCGACGCTCCAGTCGCCGCGGGTGGCGGTGTCGGCAGAAGCCAGGCGAAGCACGTCGGCCACGCTCAGGTCGCGTGCGCCCGGCAACCAGGCCTTGACGCTGTCCTGCAGGCCGTTGAGTCGCTGAAGCAGCCTGACGGAAGGCTCGCCCAGCCCTGCGCTACCCGGCCCTTCGACCGAGGCCCGCAACTCGACCTTGCCCCGCTTGAGCTGGCTGCCTAGCAGTTCGCGCAGCGCCGGCTCATGCTGCCGAAGCTCTTCGGGAAGCTTGAAAGTGAGGTCGAGAAACCGGCTGTTGACCGAGCGGATTTCGACGCCGATCCGCCCGCCGTGGGTGGGTTTCGAGTCCGTTTCGGGGTGCTCGCCGGAGGGCCCGCTCTGGCCGCTGGCGTAGCCGGTCATGCTGTAAACTGGCATTGCGCCTCGCTGTGAAATTAGTTTGCTTGCGCCGAGTCGTCGGTACAGCGTTCGCTTGCCGCACTACTGCCTTCTGGCGAAACTCCCGGATTATGTCAAAGGTCAAACCTTCGCCCTTGCTGCCCGACACGGTGATCGGCGGCTACCGAGTCGTACGCCGGCTTTCGGCCGGGGGTTTTGGCGTGGTCTACCTGGCAGTAGACCAGAGTGGGCAGCAGGTTGCCATTAAGGAATATCTTCCCTCGTCGCTCGCCTCACGCGGCGTGGGCGACCTGGCCCCGCAGGTGGCGCCTGAAAAGCTCTCGCTCTACCGGCTCGGCCTCAAGAGCTTCTTCGAGGAAGGGCGCTCACTGGCCCAGATCTCTCATGCATCCGTCGTGAGCGTGCTCAACTTCTTTCGCGAGAACGAAACGGTCTACATGGTCATGAACTACCTGGAAGGCGCCACGCTCCAGGACTTCATCGTCACCGCGCGCGATCTCAAGAAGCAGAAGGTATTCCGCGAATCCACCATCCGGTCGCTGTTCGACGAGATCCTGCGGGGCCTGCGCATCGTGCATCAGCACAAGATGCTGCACCTCGACATCAAGCCCGCCAACATCTTCGTGACCGACGACGACCGCGCAGTGATGATCGATTTCGGCGCCGCGCGTGAAGTGCTTTCCAAGGAAGGCAACTTCATCCGACCCATGTACACGCCCGGCTTCGCAGCCCCCGAGATGTACCGGCGCGACTCGTCGATGGGCCCTTGGACCGACATCTACGCCATCGGTGCCTGCATCTACGCGTGCATGCAGGGCTACCCGCCCAACGATGCGCCGCAGCGAATCGAAAAAGACCGCTTGAGCCTGTCGCTCTCTCGCTTGCGCGGCATCTATTCCGACAACATGATCGAAGTGGTCGAGTGGTGCATGTCGCTCGACCCGTTGTCGCGACCGCAGTCGGTGTTCGCGCTCCAGAAAGAACTCAGCCGCGAAGGCGAGCGTCAGTACACCAAGCTCACGGTCAGCGAAAAGGTTCGCTTGTCCATCGACAACATGCGATCTTTCGAAAAGAAGGGGCTGCCCAAGGCGGCAGCGCCCACCACGCGGCCGGCCTGAGGGTCAGGTCCGCAGTCTTCGAACCTTAAGCCCTGGGCGGTCATCTTGAAGTTCTCGGTTTTTCAGGTCAGTCGCAAGGGCGGTCGTCTCAAGAACGAAGACCGCATGGGCTATTGCTACACGCGCGAGTCCGGCCTTTTCGTGCTGGCCGATGGCATGGGCGGGCATCCCGAAGGCGAGGTCGCCGCGCAACTGGCGCTGCAAAGCATTGCCGCGCTCTATCAGCGCGAGGCCCGGCCGGTGGTGAAGGACACCAAGGCCTTCCTCACCGCGTCGCTGATGGCCGCGCATCAGCAGATCATGCGCTACGCCGGCAACAAGGGCATGCTCGATACGCCGCGCACCACGGTCGTGGCGGCCGTCATCCAGGGCAACTCGGCCAGTTGGATCCACTGCGGCGATTCGCGTCTTTACGTGGTTCGCGACGGCGCGCTGCTGACCCGCACACGAGACCATTCGCATGCCGAACGCCCGCGCGCCAATGCCGGCCCCGAGCCGGTCAACCGCAACCTGCTGCTAACCTGTCTCGGCTCGCCCACCACACCGCTGTTCGACGTGTCGACGCCGCTCCACCTGCAGACCGGCGACCGCATCATGCTGTGCTCCGATGGCCTGTGGGGCGTGCTGGACGACCGGCTCATCGTGCAAACCCTGTCGTCGGGCAAGCCTGTGTCCGAGGCGGCTCCCGACCTGGCCGAAATGGCGCTGCGCAACGGTGGCACGCACAGCGACAACGTCACCCTGATCGCGCTCGAATGGGAAACGCCCGACGAGCCGGGCCAGAAACGCGGCGTATCGACCGACAGCATCAGCGACGGCGTGTTCGCCTCGACGATCCAGGCGGGCATGCCGTCAGACAGCGAACTCGACGACCTCGACGACGACGCCATCGAGCGATCGATCGCCGAAATCAACGAAGCCATCCGACGCTCGGCCGAGCGCAAACTCTGAGCTTCATCACCGACATCAAGACATGGCGAATTTTCAAAGAAGCGGGGCGCGTGCCGCCGATCAATTGCGCCCCGTGCGCATCACCCGCGGTTTCACGATCCACGCCGAAGGCTCGGTGCTGATCGAATTCGGTCAGACGCGCGTGCTGTGCACCGCGTCGGTCGAAGACAAGGTGCCGCCGCACAAGCGCGGCAGCGGCGAAGGCTGGGTCACCGCCGAATACGGCATGCTCCCGCGCGCTACCCACACTCGCGGCGACCGCGAAGCCGCGCGAGGCAAGCAGAGCGGCCGCACTCAGGAAATCCAGCGCCTCATCGGTCGTTCGATGCGCGCCGTGTTCGACCTCGTGGCGCTGGGCGAACGCACCATCCATCTCGACTGCGACGTGCTCCAGGCCGACGGCGGCACACGCACCGCGGCCATCACCGGGGCTTTCGTCGCCGCGCAGGATGCCGTCAACGGTTTGCTCGCGGCCGGCAAGATCACAGCGTCGCCGATCCGCAGCCACGTGGCCGCCATTTCGGTCGGCATCGTGCAGGGTGTACCGCTGCTCGACCTCGAATACATCGAGGATTCCGCCTGCGACACCGACATGAACGTCGTCATGACCGGAGTCGGCCATTTCGTCGAAGTGCAGGGCACGGCGGAAGGCGCCGCTTTCTCGCGCGACGAAATGAACGCTCTGCTGGCCCTGGCCGAAAAAGGCATCGCCGAGCTGGTCGTGCTGCAGACCGAGGCGCTCGCGCTCTGACCCCTTCGAGTCCGCCCGGGCGCCGTGGTGATCGATGAAACTGGTTCTCGCATCCAACAACCCCGGCAAGCTCGCTGAGCTGCAGCAACTCTTCGCGCCGCTCGGCTATGCACTGGTGCGTCAATCGGAGCTCGGCGTTGGCGAGGCCGAGGAGCCCTTCCGCACCTTCGTCGAAAACGCCCTTGCCAAGGCGCGCCATGTGTCGGCCGCCATCGGGCTGCCCGCCATGGGCGACGATGCCGGCCTGTGCGTCGACGCCTTCAACGGCCTGCCCGGCGTCGACACCGCGTTCTATGCCATGCAGTTCGGCTACGAAAAGGGCGACGCCAACAACGTGCGCGCGCTGCTCGAACAAATGGCCGGCATCGACCAGCGCCGCGCCGCGCTCGTCAGCACGCTCGTGGCCGTGCGCAGCGCCGAAGACCCCGAGCCCCTGATCGCCAGCGGCCGCGTCGTCGGCGAGATCACGCGGCAACCCATCGGCGACAACGGCTTCGGCTTCGACCCCGTCATGTGGCTCCCCGAGTTCGGCAAGACCTTCGCGCAGCTCACACCTGAGGTCAAGAACGCCCACAGCCATCGTGGCAAGGCCGCACGCGCCATGCTCGAACTCATGCGCGAACGCTGGTTGTGAGCGGCGTCATCCCCATCGCCGCAGACGCCGCCACGCCGGCTGCGGCGGCCAACGACGTGCTGCACCTGATGCGGCCCGGGCCCCTGCAGCTGTCGGCGCTGCCTCCGCTTTCGCTGTACGTCCATCTGCCTTGGTGTCTGCGCAAGTGCCCGTACTGCGACTTCAATTCGCACGAGTGGCGGGACGCCGGCAGCGAGTTGCCCGAAGCCGCGTACCTGGACGCCGTGGTGGCCGATCTCGACGCGGCCCTGCCGCTGATCTGGGGCCGCACCGTCCACACCATCTTCATCGGCGGCGGCACACCCAGCCTGTTTGCGCCGGCTTCCATCGACCGGCTCATCGGCGACCTGCGCGCCCGGCTCAAGCTCGCGCCCGGCTGCGAGATCACGCTGGAGGCCAACCCCGGCACCTTCGAGCGCGATCGCTTTCGCGCCTATCGTGCGGCCGGCGTCACGCGCCTGTCGCTCGGCGTGCAGAGCTTCAACGACGCGCATCTGCAGGCACTCGGCCGCGTGCACGACCGCGCCCAAGCCATCGCGGCCGCCGAAGAAGCCGCGCAAGCCTTCGACACCTTCAACCTCGACCTCATGTACGCGCTGCCGGGCCAGACGATCGAAGCGCTCGACGCCGACCTCGACCAGGCACTGGCACTCGCGTCGCCGCATCTGTCGGTGTATCACCTCACCATCGAGCCCAACACCTGGTTCGCCAAGTTCCCGCCCAGCGTGCCCGACGACGATCAGGCCTATGCCATGCTCGACCGCATCACCGAACGCACGGCGCTCGTGGGCCTCGAGCGCTACGAAGTCTCGGCCTACGCCAAGCCCGAGCATCGCTGCGCCCACAACCTCAACTATTGGGAATTCGGCGACTACCTCGGCATTGGCGCCGGCGCGCACAGCAAGCTCAGCTTTGCGCACCGCGTCGTGCGGCAGGTGCGCTTTCGCGAACCGCGGCTCTACATGCAGAACGCTTCGGCGGGCCATGCCGTCGCGCAGAGCGACGAGGTTGCGCTGGCCGACCTGCCATTCGAATTCATGCTCAACGCACTGCGCCTTCGTGAGGGCTTCACCATCGCGCAGTTCAGCGAGAGATGCGGCTTGTCCGTGACCGCCATCCAGGCCAGCCTCGAAGAAGCCGAACGCAAGGGCCTGATCCAGCGCGACCTGGCCCGCGTCTGGCCGACGGAACGTGGGCTGGATTTCTTGAGCGATCTGCAGGCCATCTTTCTGGCGGACGGCTGAGTGCGCGCTGCGCTCGCGGCGGCCGCCTCACGCTGCCGCGGTGAGCAATGACGCGGTGCATGCTGCGACTAAAATCGGCGCCTCTCGTCTCCTAGTGACGAGACCCCGGAGAGTTGGGTGAGTGGTTTAAACCAGCAGTCTTGAAAACTGCCGACGTGAAAGCGTCCGTGAGTTCGAATCTCACACTCTCCGCCGGAACGGGGTTTTTTGAAGTCCGTTGCCGTCCGAAAAACTCCTCTTCTCCGAGGAGAATCCCCACAAAGATGGTCCGAGATCGTCCGGTAACATCTGGCATAGTCGCATAGCTTTTGGCGGCATGGATGATGGAAAAGGACAAAGATGCCCAAGAAGGCCATCGAGCTCGGACCTCTGCTCGTGAGTCGCCTCGTCAAGCCCGGCGCTCACGCCGTCGGCGGCGTGGCGGGTCTGCAGCCGAAGAACAGCGAGAGCGGCGCGCGCTCCTGGGTGCTTAGGACAATGGTGGCCGGCAAGCACAGGGACATGGGCCTTGGTGGCTATCCCGACGTGACGCTCGCACAGGCGGCCAAGCAGAGGGCCCGACTCAAGCGTCACGCTCGATGCAGTTCAGCTCGTTGCTGTCGGTATCGGCGAGATGGCTGACGCGGCAAGCGGCGCCGGCGTGCTCGGCGGTCACGATCGATGGAATCACGGCCCGAGCTTCGCTGACGTCGCTTGTGCGGAGGCGACCCATGACTAAGGTCGTCACCAACTCACGTTTGGCTGCGCTGCGGCTGAAGCTGGACTTCATCCGCATGGACCCGCTCGGCCCGATTCAAATGGCCGCCCAAGAGCTGCTTCAGAAAGAGAAGAAAGATCCCGAGGACCTGCTTGCCAGCGCGAAGCTCTACCGGGCGATCGACGACCTAGAGACGGCCAGGGATGGCCTCGCGCAGGTCGCTGCTGAGCTGCGGCAGATGACGGGATAGGGGACGCGGTTCGCGGAGTGAGCGAGGTCAAGCGCCACGACACTGGGGCCAGGGCCTGTGCAACCTCGGAACGGGTGATATTTCACGATCTCAGCAAACGCGTCCACTGGCTGTTGACTGGCGAAGGCTATATTCGCCGCGAGAGAGGAGAAGTGGTGAAGATTTTGCCGTCGGTCGACGATGCAGTCTTCATCGCGGAGCGAACTTTCGAATGAACATCAAAGACGCGATCGCAGCATTTAAGGCGGAAGGAACCGACGTATACGGATACGCCGGACCGATTGAGAAGCCTGGCTACGAACTGATTTGCGACCTGCTAGAAGGGAATTCGGGAAAGCGACGCGAGAAGGCGCTGCTGTACCTTTGCACGGGCGGCGGCAACCCGAACGCTGGGTACAGGATCGCTAGAGCCTTCATTCATCACTATGGAGCGGAGAACTTTAGGGTCGCGATCCCCGCTGAATGCAAGAGCGCGGGGACTTTGATATCGATCGGTGCGTCAGCTCTCGTCTTCTTCGACAAGGGGGAGCTTGGGCCGTTGGACGTGCAGTTTCAAAAACAGGACGAGATCTTTCAACAAAGCTCCGGCCTAGACATCGTCCGCGGCATGACGTATCTCCAAAGCGACGCGTTGGACACGTTCAACAAGTACCTCATGGAAATCAACGGCGGTAGCGGGCTGAGCACGAAGGTGGCATCCGAGATCGCCAGCAAGTTGGTGATGGGTATTTATGAGCCGATGTATGCTCAAATCGACCCGATTCGTCTTGGAGAGATGAACGCAGCCCTCCAAATCGCGCACGAATATGGAACAAGGCTCAACGAGAAGTCGAAAAATTTGAAGCTTGGCGCCCTTAGCAAGTTGATCAACTCATATCCGACACACGGATTCGTCATTGATCGCGCCGAGGCCCGAAGCCTGTTTCAGAACGTCGTCGCTCCGTCTGAGCATGAGCAATCGCTTGCGCACGCCGTGTTGTTCTGGTGGAATAAGGGGCAGCGGACAACGCCCCATGCGGTGGATCTGGTCGAATTTATTGAAGAACTGTTCCCTTCCAAGGATCAACCAAATGAAGCACCCGACGGCACATCTACCGAACAAGCTTCCGAGCCCGCCGCCGCAGAAGGCGGAGCTGCCGCAGGCGAGCCTGCGGAGGGCATTGGACCAGAGCAATCAGCTGACCCAGGCGAGCAGAGAAATCCGTAGCCAGATGCGTGGAAGACAAGCTGCCTGAACAGGCAACCAACGAAGACCGGCCCGCTTAGAGCGGGCTTTTTCTTGCCTACTGGACTGGAGGGCTTTCATTGCGGGGCAGCCGATCGGCGGGCGTCTTCGACGCCGAACAGTTGATCGATTCCGCCTTGTCTAGTGCTGCGGGCTCGCGGGCGCCACTAGCGGGCTTTTTTGATGGTAGGGAAAATGGAAGAAGCTGCGGATGCTCTCGGAGCCCGCATGGAATCTAGGTAGTCGGCGGACACACTCTCCGCCAGCGAGCGATATCTCAGACGACGCTCCCTGTTCGCAGCCGAACTGGCCACCTCCAGATCAAAGCAGCCCGCGCCTCCGCGCCGCGATCAACGCGACGGCCGCGCAGCAGACCAGATTCAGCAGCGAGATGCCGACGAAGTAGACGTCCTTCATCACCAACACGCCGTACATGATGCCGGTGACGTGCGAGATGACCCACGAGGTCCAGGTGAGGATGGAGATGGCCTGCGCGCCGTCGGTGCTGCGCCACACCGCGGCGATCTGCGGGACGTACGTGATGACGCGCGCGGAGTTGGTCGCGAGGTAGAGCCAGGCCACGATCGACAAGAACGAGGCCGAAGAAAGCAGGTTGATGTCTGGCGCCATGTCATTCGTGCAGGGCGAAGCCGGTGGGTGGGTGGCGGCGATGGCGCGTCGGGCTCATGGGAAAAGTCTCCTGGGCGAGTGGTGAGGGGTGAGGGGCCACGAAAGGCGGGCCGGCCCACTGTAGAAAAGACTGGTCCGCCAAGGAATGCCGTGTTCGCGTGTTGGCCGTTCGTCGTAGGCCGGGCGCAAGGGCTCGGCTCGAGTTCGGGCGCTCAGGAAGTCGTCGGCGCGAGCGGCACCGTGAGGCGGATGCAGGTGCCGCGTGTGTCGTTCCGGATCTCGAGCTGGCCGCCCAACTGGTGGGCCCGCGCGCGCATGTTGAGCAGCCCGCGGCCGTCGCGGCGCGGCTCGGGTGCGAAGCCGCTGCCGTCGTCCTCGATCTCCAGCCGAAGCGTGCCGTCGCGCTGGCGCAAGCGCAGGTGCACCTGGCCGGCGCGCGCGTGTTTGACGACGTTGGTCAGCGCCTCCTGGGCCACGCGCAGGATCTGCAGCGTCGTGTGAGGCGCCACACCGGGGGCGTCTTCGGGCATGTCGATGGTCCAGGCCGGATGCACGCCGGCCGTGTCGAGTTCGGTCTGCCAGCGGAACAGGAAGTCGCCGAACGCGGTGCGCAGGTCGTGGTCGTCGGGTGCCAGGGCATCGAGTGCGAGGCGCATGTCGGCGATGCATGCGCGCAGAGCCTCGGCGATCTGCGCGTCGTCCATGTCGCCGCGCTCCACCCGCGACAGTGCGGTGAACAGCCTGGAGCCGAGCCCGTCGTGGATCTCGCGCATGATCTGCTGCCGCTCGCTCGACGCGGCGTTCTGTCTTTCGAGCGCCGCCATGCGCGTGAAGTTTTCGGCCAGCGAGCGTTCGCGGTCTGCCACGCGCGACTCGAGCGATTCGTTCAGCTGTTCGAGCGACTCCAGGGCCCGGATGAAGCGCAGCGACAGCAGCACCCCCATCGCGAGCAGCAGCAGGTTGGCGCCGTGGTGCAGCAGAAACAGGCGCTGGCCCGGCCAGTCGGGCATCCAGCGCCAGAGCGAGCCGATGTTCCAAGAGATGAGGTAGTCGTGCACGCCGGCCAGCACGGCCACGCACAGGGCCGCCGGCATGACGGCCGAGGCCCAGGTGCGCTGCCGCCACACCGTCCAGAACGAAACGGCCACGATGCCGATCCCGACCGGGATCAGTCCGCCGGTCCAGAGCCGGTTGATGGCGTTCTCCTCGCCGGCGCCCAGCAGAAGCAGCGCCAGAGGGCCGGCGATCCAGTACAGCAGGAGCCCGCGCTCCAGCCAGCGTTGCCGCAGCACCGCGATCCGCAGCGCGAAGAAGGCCATCACCACCACGAAGCCGCCGGTCGCAAAAAGATAGACGAGCCGCCACGCTTGCCAGCGGTCCACCGGGACCTCCTCGATCACGAAGGTGAGCGTGCGAATGCCCCAGAAGGCGGTCGCCAGGCCGAAGAGGCCATAGAGCACCTCGCCCGGGCGGCGCCACCAGATGAAGAGCACGAAGAGCGACGCGATCAGGCAGGCGACCACCGTGGCCTGTGGCGCGGTGCGCGCCCAGAACATGCGACGGTCGTGAACGCCGTCGAGCTCGGCCAGCGGTCCCAGCATGACGCGGGGAAAGCGCAGTCCGTTGTCGTCGATGGTCGGCAGCGCGCGCACCAGCAGTTCGTTGCGTCCGGCACGCACGGCCGAGGCGGGCAACTGCAACAGGTGCGGCCGCTCCCAGCGCACGCGCAGCCGGTCCGTGGAGCCGGGCACCGTGGCGACGTGCACGCCGTTGAGCCAGAAGTCGCCGCCGCCGTAGAGGTAGGGACGATAGATGGCAGCAGGCTCCTGCAAATCTGCCGACCCATCGAAGCGGATGCGGAACCAGCTCGGCATGGACCGCGCCGCACCGGGCGCGCGGCGCGCGAAGTCGGGCAGCGACACGGCCTGCCACGGCGCGCCCTCGGGCGGCGGAACCGCAGACGGGCTCGTCAGCTTTTCGGCAACGTAAGGCGTCTCGGCCCGCGCGGCCAAGAGCGTCGACGCCATTAGCAGCAGAAGCAGCACCAGCAGTGGAAAGGTGGCCCGCGGGCGCCGGCTCACAGCAGGCCCATCTGGCTTGCCTCGTAGACCGCTTCTCCGCGCGAATGCACGGCGAGCTTGCGGTAGATCTTCTTGACGTGCGCCACCACGGTGTGTGGCGAGATCTCGAGCAGGCCGCCGATCTCTTCGAAGCTCAGACCCTTGGCGGTGAGCCGCAACAGTTCCGTCTCGCGCGGTGTGAGCAATGAGGCCTTCGACGGCTCGTCCGCCGGGCGCTCCGGCGCACCCCGCAAGCGTGCGAGCACGCGGCGGGCGATGCCGGGACTGATGGGCGAGCCACCCTCGTGCAGTTCATGGATGGCCGTGGCGATGCGGTCCGCGCCCGCGTCCTTCAGCAGGTAGCCGGTCGCACCGGCTTCGAGCGCGGCGATCACGTGCCGGTCGTCGCCGAACATGGTGACGACGAGCACGTCGCAGCGCGGATGGTGCCGCGCCACATGGCGGATCACTTCGACGCCCTCCATGTCCGGCAGGCCGAGATCGAGCAGCACGACGTCGGGCGACTGCTCGGCGAGCAATGCCAGCGCAGCGCCGCCGGTCGACACGGCCGCGGTCAGTGCGAGGCTCGCGTCGGCGAGGACCGCACTCGAGAATCGACGCAGAAATTCCGGCTCGTCTTCCACAATCAGCACGCTGATCTTCATCCCGCCTCCAGAGGGGCCAACGCTATCCGATTTTCCGCATCGGCGTCGAGGCGGCCATCGCGTGAACGCGCTATCGAGCTATGGGACTATCGGGCCCGTTCGGCCGGATGGGCCACGAACTGGCGCACGAGGCGGGCGAACGATCGGTCGCCGCTGCCGAGCGAAAGCACCGGCGAGAAGTGGTTGTGGCCGGCGACGAGCGTCGCGTGCGCGGTTCCCCCGATTTCGCGGATGCGCTCACACATTTTCTTTCCCTGTTGTGCGAACTCTTCCGCCTCGAATTCGGACCACATGACGGCAACCGGTGCATCGCACCTGGACAGGCGATCGGAAGCGCCGCGCGCGTGCCAGAGATGACGATCAGCGCCGTAGTAGGCCTCCCGACCCGGATTCGATTCGGCAGCCGCGGGCGCGTAGATGCCCGATAGCAGAAGGGTTCCGGCCCATGCGGCGGCAGCATCGTCGGTCGCGCTGCGCACCAGTGCTTCGGCGGCATGAGCGGCACCGGCAGAATGGCCGAACAGAAAGGTGCGGTTCGGATCACCGTTCCAGCGGCTCAGGTGGTTTTGCAGCCAGCGCATCGCGCGAAGCACATCGTCGCCGCCCGCTGGCCATGGATGCCGGGGCGCCAGGCGATAAGTCAGATTGACGCCCAC
The DNA here is from genome assembly GCA_018820395.1 of Gammaproteobacteria bacterium. Lineage (GTDB taxonomy): Bacteria > Pseudomonadota > Gammaproteobacteria > Burkholderiales > Burkholderiaceae_C > Variovorax. The sequence goes on from JAHJOG010000022.1 coordinate 27,686, forward strand.
CCAGCCCTGTTCGGCTGCCCAGAGCATCACGTTGTCATGAAACGGCGTCCCAGGCCGGCGGCGTTCTCCGGCCACGAACGCGCCACCGTGGACGAAGACCAGCACGGGCCGCATCGCCGCCACGGTCGGTGGCGATGCAACGTCCAACAGGTGCCGTGGATCGGGCCCGTACGGCACGTCGCGCTCGATCGCAATGCCGTCCGGCGGCGAGAGGCGATGCAGTGGTGCGTAGACGGCGTCGGCTTCCGCCAGATTCATGGTGGGGCGGTTGACAGGAGATGTCATGCCATGAACACGCCGCCGTTGATGTCGAGCACGGCACCGTTGACGAAGCCTGCCAGCTCGCCCGACAGGTAGACGCTGGCAGCGCCGATCTCTTCGGGCGTGCCCATGCGGCCTACCGGAATCTGCGCGACCACGGTCTCGTTGGCGCCGGCGGGCCGCTCGGCGGCCATGGGCGTGCGCACGAGGCCCGGAGCGATGGCATTGGCGGTCACGCCGCGCGGGCCGAACTCGGCCGCGATCGACCGCGTCAGCGCGATCAGGCCGGCCTTGGAAGCCATGTAGTTGGACGACGCGACGATCGACCGGGTGCGGCCGGCCATCGACGCGATCTGGATCACGCGGCCCCAGCCGTGCTCGGCCATCGGCCCGACGAACTGCCTGCACATGCGAAACGCGCTGCCCAGGTTGATGTCGATCACGTCCGCCCATTCGGCGTCGCTCAGTTCGAGCAGACCCGCCGCCAGCCCGCTGCGCTTGGACGAGGGAACGCCGGCACAGTTGACGAGGATCGAGACATCGCCCCAGCGCTCGTTCACGGCGCGTTGGAGTTGGGTCGGCGCCTGGGCATCGCGCAGGTCCGCCACAAGTGACAAATGCTGGCTTGGGTCCAGGCCGGCCACCGCAGACTCGACGGCGTCCGCGTTGCGGTCGACCCACACGACGCGGTGCCCCTCGGCGCCCAGTGCATGGGCAATGGCGCGGCCGATGCCTTGCGCCGCGCCGGTCACCAGCGCCACGCGGCTCGTCGTTTCGCTCATTCGATCGTCACGTTGGCGATGCGGATGACCTTCGCCCATTTGGCGATCTCTTCTTCCTGGTACTTGCGCAGCGCCTCCGGCGTGCTGCCCTGGGTGTCGACGGCGAGGCGAAGGGCGGTGGCCTGGAACTGAGCATCCTTGAGCACTTCGCCCACCTGCGTGTTGAGAAAAGCGATGACGCCAGCGGGCGTTCGGGCCGGAGCGAACAGTCCGAACCAGCCCACGGCATCGAAGCCGCGCAGGCCGGATTCGTCCACTGTGGGAATGTTCGGTGCGGCCGCCGAACGCTTCGGGCCGGTGGTGGCGATACCGCGCAGGCGGCCGGCCTGCATGAGGGGCAGGCACAGCGTCAGGTCGAGGAAGCCGTAGGGAACGAGCCCTGCGATGACGTCCTTCACGGCCGGCGAGGTTCCGTTGTAGGGAACGTGAGTCATCTCGACGCCGGCGGTCTGCTGAAACAGCTCCGCGGTCAGGTGGTGTGCGGTGCCGTTGCCATTCGAGGCGAACGCGATCTTGCCGGGCGCCTGCTTGGCGGCCGCGACGAGTTCGTCGACCGTCTTTGCGGGCGCCTGCGGGTTGGCCACGATGAGCACCGGCGAATAGCCCACCATGGTGATGGGCGCAAAGTCGCGCACCGGGTCGTAGGGGAGGCTCTTGTACAGCGTCTTGTTGATGGCCATGGCGCCGGCCGCGCCGATGACGATGGTGTAGCCGTCGGGTGCCGACTTAGCGGTCAGGTCGGCGCCGATGCCGCCGCCAGCGCCGGGCCGGTTTTCGATGAAGAAGGATTTGCCGGTGCGCTGCGAGAGGCGCTCGGCGAGCGCACGTGCGATGGAATCGGCCGAACCGCCCGGCGGGAACGGCGAGACGATGCGCACCGGATGGTCGGGGTAATCCGCCGCCCATGCGTTGGCGGGCAGAATCGACGCGGCGGCTGCCAGGCCCAGAAAGTCTCTTCTTTGAATGCTCATGCGGGTCTCCAGTTGACGTTGGTGGATTGCTCGATACGGCGGGCGATCTGCAAGAGGCTCGGCGCCACGTGCTGCTCGATTCCTTCGGGGCTCAGGTGCATCGATGGGCCGGCGCAATTGATGACGTACAGCTCGCCGTCCGGTCGGCTCCATACCGGCACCGCCACCGAGTTCACGCCCGAGCGCCACTCGCCCATCAGCGCGCAATAGCCGGTCTTGGCAAAGGTGGCGATGGCGTCCAGCGCCGCGCCTTGCATTGCCTTCCAGGCGTGCGAAGGCACGGTGCCGCGAAGCGCGCGGATCGTGTCGGCTTGCTCGGCGCGCGGCAGCCCGCACAGATAGGCTCGGCCGATGGCGGTCTGCAGGATCGGAAAGGCGAAGCCGATGCGCGAATTGATCGACACCAGCGCCTGGTCGCTGCGCACCGTGGCCACCACCACGAGGTGATCGCCGCTGCGTACCACCAGATTGACGGTCGCCTTGGTGGCATCGGCCAGTTCGCGCATCAGTGGTTGCGCGATGGCGCGCACGTCGACGTTGGACAGGTAGATCTGGCCCACCGACAGCGTCTTGGCGGTCAGCCGGAACCTCCCGTCGTCGTGCGAGCCGTCGAGGTAGCCGAGCTTGACCAGCGTCTGCGTGACGCGCGACACGGTCGCCTTCGGCAGGCCGGTCTTGCGCGTGATCTCCTGATGCGACAGCGAGGGCAGGCCGGCCTCGAAGCAATGCAGCACGGCAAAGCCTCGCTCCAGCGCGGAAACGCTTTCGCGCGCTCCCGCGGCAGGCCGGACGGGCCTCATACGGGAGCCGCGCACGACATGTCCGTCGGCGCGATCGCTGCGAGCATTCACGCCCCGGGCTCCCAGACGTAGCTGCGGCCCTTGAGCTTGTTCGTCGCCAGCAGCAAGTCCTCCTGCAGGCGCGGGTCTTGGCCGACTTTGCGGAGTCGTTCGCGGTCGGCCGCCTGCCGGGCCGGGTCTGCCTCCGCCAGGCGACGCTTGTTCTCGGTGGTCGTGGGAGAGGTGTAGCTGGTGAAGATCTCGCGCCGCTCGGCCGCGTAGTCGTCCAGCAGGCTCTCGGGCGCGCCGCGCACGATCACCGACACCAGTGCGTCGCCGAGCGCGACCGCGTCCAGCAGCCCGCCGGTCAGGCCCAGACCGCCGATGGGGCTGTTGGCATGGGCTGCGTCGCCCGCGAGCAATACGCGGCCGACGCGCATGCGGTCGACCACTCGCTGGTGGACTCGGAAAGGCGACATCTCCACCAGTTCGTAGGGGCCGGGCACGAGCCGTGCCATGCGCTCGGGCAGGCGCTCGGCCACCGTGGCTTCGGGTAAATCGGCATCTTCTGCGAAGGCGACGCGCCACAGGCCCGTCTTGTCGATCTGGCAGAGCACGGCGAAATCGACGGGGTCGACGATGAAGTTGGCCTTGGCGTAACCGTAGGCTTCGTAGTCCGTGAAGACGTTGGTGACCACGAAGCGTTCGGGCCAGGTGATGCCGCGAAACACCTCACCGATCGCTTTGCGCACACCGCTGCTGGCGCCGTCGGCGCCGACGAGCCAGCGGGCCGTCAGGGTCTTGGCGCCGGCGGGCGTTTCTGCATGGACCGTGACTTGGTCGGCGTCCTGCTCGACGGCCGTCACCCGCATGTTCCAGATCACCTGCACGCCGGGCTCGCGTTGCAGATGCCGGAGGATGATTTCGGCCAACTGGTGCTGGCCGAGGTGCAGGTTGTAAGGGTACGGGGTCTTGCCGTCGAGGATGCCCATGTCGAGTCCGAGCAGAATTTCTCCGTCGACAGTGCGCCACTGGTAGTCCTTCTTGGTGACGCCGATGTCCTGCATGTCCTCCAGCAGCCCGAGTTCGTCGAGCGCGGCGACAGTGGGCGGGTGGTAGACCACCGCGCGCGGCCACTGGCCTACACCCGGAAGCGCTTCGACGACGGTGACCGGCACTCCGGCGCGGGCGAGCTTGAGCGCGGTCAGCAGGCCGACGGGGCCTGCCCCGGCGACGATGACGGTGTCTCGTGAGGGCATGTGTTTCCTGGTCCGTTGCGATGGAGACGGACGTGCGTGGGCCGTCCGCGTCGTTGCAAGATTAGGAAGCGCGCGCCCTCTCCGTCAAATTAGTCGATCTCAGTTCCGTTTTTTTGCGGCCGATGCAGCGCCTGCTGGATCTGCCGCACCGGGAGCGACGACGCCTCGCGCAGCACGGCGAAGGCGCGTTCTTGCCCCGCGCGGCCCAAGGCATCGATGGTGTTGCTGCAGAACTTCGCTTCGATTTCGCCCCAGTCGAGCGGCCGGTCCGGATGGCCCGGGTTGACGTCGAGCTTTTCGACGTGCGTCCGGCCGTCCGCGAGCGTCGCTTCGAGCCAGCCGGGAAACGATGTCGGAAACACCGTCTCTCCCGCTTCGGCCACGCGGTAGTGCACGCGTTCGGCCAAGCGCAGCACGTCGTCGCGCGCGATCCGGCCGGCGGAAAAGCTGTCATGTCCGATGTGGCCGTCGATGATTCGCGCGGCCACAAGGTAGGGCAGGCTGAACTTGGCCGCATAGGGCGAGGCCGGCCGCAGCTTGGGCGCAAAGGGTTCGCAGATGAGCCCCACTTCGATTTGCGGTACGACGCAGCGGATTTCTGCCACGTCGTCTGGCGCGATGCCGTGCCCCGCGAGCGCCCCTGCGCAGTCGATGAATGCGTGGGCGAAGTGGCAGCACGGGTACGGTTTGATCGACACCCGGGCCATTTCCCAGACGCTGCCCAGGTCGCGATCGAGCGCGGCCGGGTCCGCGTCCTGCGGCTGGCCGTAGGCGCGGAGCAGTCCGTCGCGGCCTTCGAACACGCTGGCCGGCCCGGTCATGCCGGCCGAGGCCATGGTCGCGGCAACGATGCCGGCGTGGGCCGACCAGCCGCAGTGGAAGGTCTTGGCCGACGAGCCGTTGCTCAGGTATTCATTGATGCCGCTGGCCTGGCTGCCGGCCAGGCCGAGCGCGTGGGCGGTCTGCGTCGGTGTGAGGCGCAGCAGGCGGGCCGCCGCCGCCGCTGCGCCGAAGACCCCGGCGATCGACGTGGTGTGGAAGCCGCGTGAATGAAAGCTGCCTTTGGCGGCGAGGCCGACCCGCGCGGCCACCTCCCAGCCGGCGACGAAGGCGGCCAGCATGTCGGCGCCGCTGGCGTCGTGCTCGGCACCGAGCGCCATGACCACCGGCGCGACGATGGCGCTGCCGTGGACGATGGCCGCGCAATGCGTGTCGTCGAAGTCGTCGACGTGCGCAGCCACGCCGTTGGCGAGCACGGCGGCGGTGCCTTGCAGCTGGATCGCAGTGCCCCAGACGGTGACGCGGCCGCCGTCGGAAAGCCGCCCCGCCGCATCCAGTGCCATCGCGGCCACCGGATGCTGCTGGCCCCTGATCGCCACGCCGATGGTGTCGACGAGGCTTCGCACGGCGGCCTCGCGCACGGCGGGTGGCA
>JAHJOG010000231.1 GCA_018820395.1 Gammaproteobacteria bacterium
ACCGCGCCGACGGCCAGCAGCGCCAACTGTGCGTGCACGGAAAGCCAGGGGCCGAGCGCCATTACCGCGAACGACACGAGCACCAGCACGGCGCCCAATCGCGCCACGACTTCAGGACCACGCCGGTCGGCAAGGCGCCCGGCGATCGGCGCAGCGAGCGCGCCTGCCGCCCCCGCCAACCCGAAAGCCCCGGCCGCGGCCGCACCGAGGTGAAACGGCGCTTCGTGCAGCATCAGCGCCAGCGTCGACCAGAAGGCGCTGAAACCGATCGACAGGAACGCCTGCGCCACGGCGGCGCGGCGCAACGCGCGGTGCTTCTTCCACAGCTCGGCGAGTGACCCGAGCAGCGCCCCGTAAGGCAGCCGCGTGGTCGCCTCGAAGCGCGGCAGCCGGCGCCAAGCCGCCACGGCAATGAGCGCGATGCTAGCCGCCGCCATCAGGAACATCGCACGCCACCCGAGGTGCTCTGCCACGAAGCCGCTCACCACGCGCGACAGCAGGATGCCGAGCAGCAGGCCCGTCATCACCGTGCCGACCACCTTGCCTCGATGGCTCTCGGGCGCGAGCGTCGCGGCCGCCGGCACGATGTCCTGCGCCATCGTCGCCGCCAACCCGATGATCAGACTGGCCAGCAGCAGCCAGGCGATCGACGGTGCGGCCCCCGCCGCCAGCAGGGCAGCGCCAAGCACGGCGGCCTTGATCAGGATGATGCGGCGCCGGTCGTAGCGGTCGCCGAGCGGTGCGAGAAAGAAGATGCCCAGCGCATATCCCAACTGGGTCAGCGTCGGCACCAGGCCCACCGCGCGCGCGCTGGCGCCGAAGTCGCCGCCGAGGACCGCCAACAACGGTTGGGCGTAGTAGATGGTCGCCACGGCCAGTCCGCCCGCGGTGGCCAGGAGCAGCACCAGCGCGGGCGGCAGCGCAGAGGCCGCCACCGGTGAAGCGGCGGTCGGTGAATGCGCAGGTTGAATGCAAGACATGGTAGTAACCCGAGTAAATGAGGCAGTAGGCAAATTGTGGTTGCAAGTTCGCCTCTGGAGAAGGCCCAAAGGCCGCACAACATCTATACGCTAGCCGCATGAAGCCAGACACCGCACCCCTGGACCGCATCGGCCTGATGCAGACCTTCGTCCACATCGTCGAAGCCGGCAGCTTGTCGGCCGCCGCCGCGCAGATCGGCACCACCCAACCCACCGTCAGCCGCCGATTGCAGGCGCTCGAACGTTCGCTCGGCCTGCGGCTCTTGCGCCGCTCGACGCACGCGATGAAGCTCACCGAAGACGGCGAACGCTGCTACGAACGGGCCCGCGAGCTGCTGGCCAGCTGGGCCGCCTTCGAATCCGACCTGCGCGGCGCGGGCGAAGAGCCGGAAGGCACCTTGCGTGTGATCGCGCCGCATGCCTTCGGTCAGAGCCTGCTGGTCCGGCCGCTGGCGGACTACCTCCGGCGCTTTCCGCGCGTGGCGGTCGAATGGCTGCTGCACGACCGCCCGCCCGACTTCGTGGCGGAGAACGTCGACTGCGCCATCCAAGTCGGCGAGGTGAGCGACCCCTCGGTCATCGCCATCAAGCTGTCGGAAGTGCCGCGCATCGTGATCGCATCGCCCTCGGTGCTCGACGGCAGGCGCGCGCCCGCGCACGCGCGCGAACTCGAAGATCTGCCGTGGCTCGCGCTGCGCACCTTCTATCGCACCGAGATCCTGCTCACCCACGCGCGCACCGGCGAAGCCTGCCGCGTCCGAATGCAGCCCCGCTTGGGAACCGACAGCCTCTACGCACTGCGCAACGCCGCGCTGCAAGGACTGGGCGTGGGCGTTGGGTCGACCTGGCTCATGACCGACGACCTGGCGCAAGGCCGGCTCGTCCAGCTGGTGCCCGACTGGTGCGCCGCGCCACTGCCCGTCTACCTGATCTATCCGCAGGCGCCCTACCACCCGGCGAAGCTGCGGCGCTTCCTGGAAATGATGCGCACGGCGATCCCGGTCGAGCTCGGCCGCGCTTGAAATCCCGGCGCGCAGCCCCACGCCCGTCGCGGATCGATCAGGAAAACAGCTTCGCGACCTGGCTCATCGCAAGGAATAGCCGGCGCGGGGTCCGCTGAAACGGTATGAAGTCGAAGTGCCGATAGAAGCGCTCGGCGTCGGCATCCTTGGCCTCCACGATGACCGCCATGGCGGCGATCTGCTGCGCACCGTTCAAACTGCGGCGCAGGGCGTCGACCAGCAGGAACTCACCGGCGCCCTGTCCGCCGAAGCGTCGGTCCACGGCCAGCCGGCCCAGCAGTGTGACCGGCAACTGGGCATAGCGTGGCAACCGATTCATGAGTTCCGGCGGCAACTCCGGCACCGGAATGATCGACGCCGACAGCGTGTAGAAGCCGATGATGGCGGAACTGTCGGGCTGGGTCAGCACGAACGGGGCGGCGACGCGCTTTGCGGCGTCTTGTCGGGCCTGCTCGCGCACATAGCGGTTCAGCTCATCGTTGCCGCAGTCGAAAGCCTTCCGGTCGAGCGCCTTGTGGAGCGCAACGATGTGCTCCACCCTCAGATCGAGCGCCAATCAGAGCTCCGATTTCCGACGATAGGTCTTCACGGCCTTCTTCAAACGCTTGCCCGGCTCCGCAGGTGCGAGCAGTGCCGAAACGAAGGCAAGCTGCTCTTCGCGAGACAGCCGAATGATTTCGTGTTCCCGCACGATCTTCGCTGCCGCCGCCTGGGTGCTTTCGATCACGAGTTCGCTCAAGGTGCGACCCGAGAGGACCGCCGCATGCTGAAAAAAATCTTTCTGGTCGGTGGGTACGCGCGCTTCCAAGCGTGCGTTGCGCGGCTTTTCGCGGCGATCGGGCGTGTTCAGCATGTTGCTACCTTCTGTCCAGTGACTCGTGGGCGTTGCATGATTGTACGCCGATTGTCCGTACATCAAACCCATGCCCAATCTTGAGGTGGGTGCTGCAGCGCGCGTTGGCAAAACCGGCTGCCAGCGACCGTCGCCAGCAAACATGCGTCATTGGCGGGACAATCGCCCGCCGCCCGGCAATCGCCCGGCCGCATTTCCAGATCCCCCGCTTCCCGCTCCCGCTTCATGTCGTCCGATCCCGCTGCGCCCGCCCCCGCCACCTCCACCGAGTTCTCGCTCCGCCGGATCGCCCTCCCGGTCTTCGGCCCGTCGCTGCTGTTCGGGCTCGGCGAAGGCGCGATCCTGCCGATCGTGCCGCTCCTGGCGCGCGATCTCGGCGCCACCGTGTCGACGGCGGCGCTGATGGTGGCGCTCATCAGCATCGGCTCGCTGCTCAACAACATCCCGGCTTCGCTGATCACCATGCGCTGGGGCGAGCGCTGGGCGATCGTGGCGGCGGGCATCTGGAGCGCCTTCGGCATGGCGCTCTGCATATCGACATCGCATCTGGTGCTGTTCGGCACGGGCTGCCTGATGGTCGGCATGTCGCAGGCCGTCTACAACCTCGCGCGGCAGAGCTACCTGACCGAAGCGGTTCCGGTGTCCTACCGCGCCCGGGCGCTGTCGACGCTCGGTGGAGTGATGCGCATCGGCATGTTCGTCGGCCCGTTCATGGCGGCCGCCGCGGTGCACTTCTTCGGCCTCTCGGCGGCGTTCGTGGTGGGGATCGTCGCCGTCGCCTGCGCCGCCGCGCTCGGCGCGCGCATCCCCGATCTGGAGCTCCCGCCGCTGCCCGCCGGGCAGGTGCCGGCGCGCATCACGCTGCGCTCCACGCTCAAGGATCACCGCCGCGTGCTGTTGACGATCGGCCTGGGCGTGATGCTGATCAGCGCCGTGCGCGCATCGCGCCAGGCCGTGATTCCGTTGTGGGCCGAGCACCTCGCGTTGGCGCCCGCGGCGGCTTCGCTGATCTACGGCCTGTCGGGTGGCATCGACATGCTGGTCTTCTACCCGGCCGGCAAGGTGATGGACCGCAAGGGCCGGCGCTGGGTGGCGGTGCCCTCGATGCTGATCATGGGTGCGGCGATGCTGTTGATGCCGCTGTCCTTCGGATTCAACACCCTGCTGCTCGCCGCGCTCGCGATCGGTTTCGGCAACGGCATCGGGTCGGGAATGATCATGACGCTCGGTGCCGACCATTCGCCGCGCCACGGGCGCGCGCACTTCCTCGGCGTGTGGCGGCTCATGTCGGACATCGGGGCTTCGTGCGGCCCGGCCTTGCTTTCGCTGATCGCGGCCAGCGTGTCGCTCGCCTCGGGCATCGCCGTCACCGGGCTGATCGCCTTCGTGGCGGCCGGCATGCTGGCGCGCTGGGTGCCGCGGCGGCCGCCTGGCAGTGCGGTGGTCAGCTCCGGCGTCTAGGCATGATCGCTCTGGGTCATGGCGCCTGAAGGTCCTTGCCCGCGCCCAACGTTGTCGTTAAGCAGAGAACCGATCAGGCTTGAGCTCGCGCGAATGCTTGGGCGTCACGCCCTGCGCGAATGACGGGCCACATACTGCTGCAACACGCCATCCATGCGCGACTGCCAACCCTCGCCTGTTGATTTGAAGTACGCCACGACTTCAGGGCTGTACCGAACAGACACCAGCAACTTCTTGTTTTCGGACCTGGGCCGACCGCGCACCGCCTTGAGCGGCACCATGGCCTGCAATTGCCTTGGAGTCAGTGGCTGCGCATCCGGGTCGGCCCTGGCCGCAGCCGAAATGGCTCTGTCTTCAGCCACGGTAGGCATGACGACCGCCGGCCGCTTAGTTGCTTTCGACATAGTGCTTCACCTCGCGTCGATTGGCCTTGCGCAAACTGATGATCCTGCGAGCATCGTCACGATCCACAAAGGCCACGTAGTACAGGATTCCGGTATCTGGCGCGAGCGCGATCATCCGCGCTTCGCCGTACTCGTACCGATCGTCGACCCACACCAGAGCTTCGTCCCAATCGAGCGATGAGGCCACTGCGAGTGACAGACCGTGCTTCTCTCGATTGGACGCATCTTTGGCTGGGTCGAACTCGATCCGCATGTTTAATTGTAGCTACATAAATTACTCGGCACAACCCGCGCGGCCTAGCCCATCGTCATTCCAGCAGCCCGGCAAGCTCCAGCCCCTTGCGCCCTTCGGGATGGCGGCAATCGACTTCCTCGAACTCGGCGATGTTGTCGATCTCGGTGCCCATCGCCACGTTGGTCACCTTCTCGAGGATCACTTCCACCACCACCGGCACCCGGTGCTGCTGCGCCAGCGCCCGGGCCTCGATCAGGGCGGCGCCGATCTTCTCGGGATCGGTGACGCGCAGGCTCCTGCAGCCCAACCCCTGCACCACGGCCTGGTGGTCCACGCCGTAGCTCTTGAGCACCGGGTCGTCCACGTTCTGGTTCTCGAACGCGAGCTGCACGCAGTAGTCCATCTCGAAGCCGCGTTGGCTCTGGCGGATCAGACCCAGGTAGCTGTTGTTGACCAGCACCTGCACGTAGGGCAGGTTGAACTGCGCCCCCACCGCCAGCTCTTCGATCATGAACTGAAAGTCGTAGTCGCCCGACAGGCCGACCACCGTGCGCGTCGGGTCGGCGGCCACCACGCCCAGCGCCGCCGGCAGCGTCCAGCCCAGCGGGCCGGCCTGGCCGCAGTTGATCCACTGGCGCGGCCCGTAGACGTGCAGAAACTGTGCGCCCGCGATCTGGCTCAGGCCGATGGTGCTGACGTAGATGGTGTCGCGCGGCAGCACCGCGTTCATCTCTTCGTACACGCGCATCGGCTTGATCGGCGTTTCGGTGTAGTGCGACTTGCGGTGCATCAGCTTCTTGCGCTCGGCCGTGCGGCCGGCCCAGTCGCCGAAGTTCTTCAGCGTCTTCGCGGCCTGGCGTTCGCGCGCCACCTGCACGAAGAGTTCGAGCGCGGCTGCCGCGTCGCTCACGATGCCCAAGTCGGGGTTGAAGACCCGGCCGATCTGCGTCGGCTCGATGTCCACGTGCACGAAGGTGCGCCCCTTGCAATACACCTCGGTGCTGCCCGTGTGGCGGTTGGCCCAGCGGTTGCCGATGCCCAGCACGAAATCGCTGGCCAGCAGCGTGGCGTTGCCGTAGCGGTGGCTGGTCTGCAGGCCGCACATGCCGGCCATGAGCGGATGGTCGTCCGGGATGCTGCCCCAGCCCATCAGCGTGGGGATCACGGGCACGCCGGTGAGTTCGGCGAACTCCACCAGCAATGCCGACGCGTCGGCATTGATGATGCCGCCGCCGGCCACGATGAGCGGCTTGTCTGCGGCCGCCAGCATGTCCATCGCCCGCTCGATCTGCTTGCGCGTCGCCGCCGGCTTGTACACGGCCAGCGGCTCGTAGGTGTCGATGTCGAATTCGATCTCGGCCATCTGCACGTCGAAAGGCAGATCGATCAGCACGGGCCCGGGCCGTCCGGAGCGCATCAGGTGAAAGGCCTGCTGGAAGACGCGCGGCACCAGGCCCGGTTCGCGCACCGTGACGCTCCACTTGGTGACGGGCTTGCTGATCGACTCGATGTCGACGGCCTGGAAGTCTTCCTTGTAGAGCCGGGCGCGCGGCGCCTGCCCGGTGATGCACAGGATCGGAATGCTGTCGGCGCTGGCCGAATAGAGGCCGGTGATCATGTCCGTGCCGGCCGGCCCGCTGGTGCCGATGCACACCCCGATGTTGCCGGCCCGGGCCCGCGTGTAGCCCTCGGCCATGTGCGACGCACCTTCCACGTGGCGCGCCAGGATGTGCGCGATGCCCTGGCGCTCGCGCAGCGCAGCGTACAGCGGGTTGATGGCCGCTCCCGGCACGCCGAAGGCCTGCGAGATGCCTTCCTTTTCCATCACCAGCACGGCGGCCATTGCGGCCTTCATCTTTGCCATCAGTCGTCTCCAGTCGAGGGTTTGCGAATCGATGGAGCCGATGATGTCGACGAGCGGCGCTGCCGGGAACGCGCCGGCGGAGCATTAGGTTTATTCCATGGCGGAATGGGGCGTTGGCGTGCGCTCAGCCTTCGCCGAACAGCTCGGTTGCCTGCGCGCGCAGCCAGCTGTTGGCCGGGTCGGCCTCGAAGCGCTTGCTCCAGTGCAGCGATGCTGCGAAGTCGCGCAGCGGAAAGGCGGGCTCGACGATCGTGTAGTTGGCTTCGTCGGCAAAATCGCGCGCGATGAGCCGCGGCATCACCACCGCCAGGTCGGTGGCGCGCACGATGGCCGGCAGCACCATGAAATGCTCGGTGGTGAGCCGCACGCGGTCTTCGAGATTGAGCAATTGCAGGATGCGCAGCGTCTCGGCGTGCGTGCGCACGGCGACGAATTCCAGGTCGCGCAAGGTTTCGAGCAGCGCCTTGCCCCGGCGCCCGCCGCGCGCGAACGGGTGGCCCTTGCGCAGCAGCACCACGTAGCGGTCCTTCAGCAGCTGCACGCGTTGCGTGTCGCGCACCTGCGGCAGAAAGCCGAAGGCGAAATCGATGCGTCCGCTGTCCAGAGCGCCAGCGATCTCGGCCGTGGGCAGCAACAGCGTTTCCATGCGCACGCCGGGTGCGCGTTGCGCCAAGCGCGACATGAGCGCCGGCAGAAAGCGCCATTCGCCAATGTCGCTCATGTGAATGCGAAAGGTCTTGCGCGACTGGGCCGGCTCGAAGCGGTCCGATTCGCCCAGCGCTTCTTCGAGCGTGCCGAGCGCCGATTGCACCGCCACTGCGAGCCGCTCGGCGCGCGGCGTGGGCGCGACGCCACCCGGCACGCGGGTGAAGAGCGCGTCTTTCAGGATCAGGCGCAGCCGGCCGAGGCCATGGCTGGCCGCCGGCTGCGTGAGCCCGAGCGATTCGGCGGCCCGGCTCACGCTGCGCGCGCGGTAGACGGCGTCGAAGAGCCGCAGCAGGTTGAGATCGATGGCCTCGATATGCATGGCATTCATGTCGCTTAGAACAAATATTCTATTGAAGCAATGGCCCACGCCTCGCACACTCCCCGGCAAAGAGCGCGAGCGCGCATCACCGGAGACGAGATTGGAAGTTTCATTCAGCAAGGAAATCGAGGCGCTGCGCCTCCAATCCGGCGACACCTTTCATGGCGAAGGCATCCTGGCCATCACCAAGGCGCTGTTGCAGTCGGGTGTGGCCTACGTGGGCGGCTACCAGGGTGCGCCGGTGTCGCACCTGCTCGACGTGATGGTGCAGGCCAAGCCCTACATGGACGAACTCGGCGTGCACGTCGAGGCCTGCTCCAACGAAGCCTCGGCCGCCGCGATGCTCGGCGCATCGATCCACTACCCGCTGCGCGGCGCGGTGACATGGAAGTCGATCGTCGGCACCAACGTCGCGGCCGATGCGCTGTCCAACCTGTCGTCGCCCGGCGTCAAGGGCGGCGTGCTGATCGTGGTCGGCGAAGACTACGGCGAAGGCGCCAGCGTGATCCAGGAGCGCACCCACGCCTATGCGCTCAAGTCGAGCATGTGCCTGCTCGACCCGCGACCGGACCTGGGCGTGATGGTCGACATGGTGGAGCACGGCTTCCGGCTGTCCGAGACATCCAACATGCCCTGCATGATGGAACTGCGCATCCGCACCTGCCACGTGCGCGGCAGTTTCGAATGCAAGGACAACCTGCCGCCCGCGGTGTCGACGCGCGCGCTCATGCAGGACCCGGCCGGCTTCGACTACATGCGGCTGGCGCACCCGCCAGTGACCTTTCGCCATGAAAAGCTCAAGGGCGACGAACGCATTCCGGCGGCTCGCCGCTACATCGTGGAGCACCAACTCAACGAGCTCATGCCGGGCAAGCACGCAGACCTGGGCATCGTGGTGCAGGGCGGCCTCTACAACGCGCTGGTGCGCGGGCTGCGGCAACTCGGCCTGGCCAATGCCTTCGGCGAAACCGACATCCCGCTGCTGGTGTTGAACGTGGCCTACCCCATCGTGCCCGAACAGGTGGCCGATTTCTGCGTCGGCAAACGCGCCGTGCTTGTGGTGGAAGAAGGGCAGCCCGAATACATCGAACAAGAGATCGCCACGCTGCTGCGCCGGCGCGACATCCAGACGCCTTTGCACGGCTGCGACCTGCTGCCTGCCGCGGGGGAATACGGTGTCGAAGTGCTGGCCGAAGGCCTCGGCAAGTTCGCGGCGCGCTACCTGCCCGGGCACGCGCAGGACTCCGCACAAGGATGGCTCGTCGGCAACCGCGAGCGCCGCGCGGCCGTTGCGGCCCGGCTCGACGCGCCGCTGCCCGCGCGCCCACCGAGCTTCTGCATCGGCTGCCCGGAGCGCCCAGTGTTCGCCGCACTCAAGCTCGCGCAGCAGGACAGCGGCCCGGTGCACATCGCAGCCGACATCGGCTGCCACGCCTTCGGCACCTTCGAGCCCTTTTCGATGGGCCATTCGATCCTCGGCTACGGCATGAGCCTCGCGAGCCGCGCCGGCGTGTCGCCGATGATGCAGCGCCGTGCGCTGTCCATCATGGGCGACGGGGGCTTCTGGCACAACGGCCTGCTCACCGGCGTGCAGAGCGCGCTCTTCAATGGCGACGACGCGGTGCTGCTGATCTTCAAGAACGGCTACACCTCGGCCACCGGGACGCAGGACATCATCTCCACGCCGGACGACGACACCAAGCTGCGCGCCGTCGACAAGCAGCAGAGCCTGGTCGACAAGAACACCACCATCGAGTCGACCCTGAAAGGCCTGGGCGTGCAATGGATGCGCACCGTGCACACCTACCACGTCGCCACCATGCGGGCCACGCTCAACGAGGCCTTCACCAGCGACTTCAACGGGCTCAAGGTGATCATCGCCGAGGGCGAATGCCAGCTCGAACGGCAGCGGCGCATCAAGCCGTGGATCGCCAGCCTGCTCAAGAAAGGCGAGCGCGTGGTGCGCGTCAAGTACGGCGTCGACGAAGACGTGTGCAACGGCGACCACGCCTGCATCCGGCTCTCGGGCTGCCCCACGCTCACGCTCAAGGACAACCCCGACCCGCTCAAGGTCGACCCGGTCGCGGTGGTGATCGACGGCTGCGTGGGCTGCGGCCTGTGCGGCGAAAACGCCCATGCCGCCACCCTGTGCCCCAGCTTCTATCGCGCCGAGGTGGTGCAGAACCCCCGCTGGCACGAACGTCTGATCCATACCGTGCGCAGCGCCGTGCTGCGCACCCTCCAACCCGCATGAACACCTCGACCATTGCCGGCTCGGCCGGCCACGACTCCCGGGACCTTCACCCCGTCACCCTGCTGATCTGCGCCCTGGGCGGCGAAGGCGGCGGCGTGCTCACCGAATGGCTGGTCGACATCGCGCGCCACGCCGGCTATGCCGCACAGAGCACCTCGATCCCGGGGGTCGCGCAGCGCACCGGCGCCACCACCTACTACCTGGAAGTGTTCCCGGTGCCGCTGTCGCAGCTCGGCGGGCGCCGCCCGGTGTTCAGCCTGAGCCCGGTGCCTGGGACGATCGATGCCATGGTCTCGTCGGAACTGCTCGAGACCGCACGGCAGATCGGCAATGCCATGACCTCGCCCCAACGCACGCTGGTCATCAGCTCGTCGGCGCGCACGCTCACCACGGCCGAGCGCATGCAACAGGGCGACGGGCGCGCCGACCCCGATCGCCTGCTCGACGTGATCAAGGCCTTCAGCCGCGAACACCACGTGTTCGACATGTCGGCCATGGCGCGCGAGGCAGGCACCATCGTCAGCGCCGTGATGCTCGGCGCGGTGGCGGGCAGCGGCCTCTTTCCGTTCCCGCGCGAAGCCTACGAGCGCGTGGTGCGCGGCGGCGACACCAGCGCACCCGAAAAGCTGAGCAAGATGGCCGCTGCCAGCCTGCGCGGCTTTTCGCTGGCCTTCGATGCCGTGCATGTGCCGCGCGAGCGCGCCGCGCTGGTGGCCGACATCATGAGCTCGACCGAACACGAGACGCCCGGCGCCCACACCCTGCCGACCGAAGTGGCACAGAAGTTTCCGCCCGCGGTGCAGGGCATGCTCAAGCTCGGCTATTCGCGCGTGCTCGACTACCAGGACGCGAGCTACGCGGCGCTCTACATCGAGCGCTTGCTGAAGGTGCTCGACGCCGAGCGCGCCGCCGACCCGGCCGGTGCCAACGGCTTCGCAACCACGCACGAGATGGCACGCTGGCTCGCGCTGTGGATGGCCTTCGACGACATCGTGCGCGTGGCCGAACTCAAGAGCCGTGCCAGCCGCTCGCGCCGCGTGCGCGACGAGGTCAAGGCCGGCGACGACGACATCGTCAAGGTCTACGACCACTTCAAGCCCGGCGCGCCGGAATTCGCCGCCTTGCTGCCGGCGTCGGCCTCGCGCCGCCTCACCGCCTGGGACCGCCGTCGCAAGACGCCCTGGGCGCTGCCGCTCAAGGTCGGCAGCCACTCGATTTTGGGCATGGCCTCGCTTCGCCTGCTGGCGTCGCTGCGGTGGCTGCGCAAGCGCGGCAACCGCTTTGCCGAAGAACAGTCGCTGATCGGCCGCTGGCTGGACGCGGTGTTGCAGGGCACGCGCACTGACTGGCGCCTGGGCCACGAGGTCGCGCTGTGCGGCCGGCTGATCAAGGGTTATGGCAGCACCAACGAGCGCGGCAAGAACAACCTGCTGCACGTGGTCGACCA
>JAHJOG010000232.1 GCA_018820395.1 Gammaproteobacteria bacterium
AAGTCGTAGTCGGTCGCATCGAGCCCCAGCGCGGCATGCATCTCGGGGCGCTGGTGGTCGCGCACGTACATCGTGGCGAACACCGCCAGCACGAAGAAGCGGATCCACAGGGTGTTCACGCCACGCAGCAGTTGCGGGTTGGCGCGCAGCAGCAGCGCGAAGGCTTCGCCGTGCCTGAACTCGTCGTTGCACCAGCGCTCGAACCATTTGAAGATCGGGTGGAAGCACAGCTCCGGATGGCGTTCCACCTGCCGGTAGATGGCGATGTAGCGCGCGTAGCCGATCTTCTCCGACAGGTAGGTCGCATAGAAGATGAACTTGGGCCGGAAGTAGGTGGTCTTCTTCGCCTGCTTCAGAAAGCCGAGGTCGACGCCGATGCCGAAGTCTTTCAGCCACTGGTTGATGAAGCCCGCATGCCGGCTCTCGTCACGCGCCATGAAGCCGAAGAGCGTCTTCATGTCGGGGTTGGTCACGCGCTTCTTGATTTCGGCGTAGAGCACGCAGCCGGAGAATTCGGACGTGATCGAACTCACCAGGAAGTCGGAGAACTCCTTGTAGAGCGCGGGCGGCAGCGCCGAGCAGTCGGCCATCATGTCCGCCGGCCGCTGGAAGTGATCGGTGTTGTTGTCGGCGCCGAACTCGGCCATGAGCGCGTCCCACTGCGGGCGGATCGCCTCGACGTCGATGCGGTCCATGGCGGCGAAGTCGGTGGTGTAGAAGCGCGGCGTCAGCATGGTGTTGCTGAGCGCTGCCGCGGTCGAGCTGTTGGGGGCGGTCCGTGGGGATTCGGGCATGGCGTTCACTCCTTGGAAGTCTTCCTGATCGTGGAGAGCGTGGAGATCGTGAAAGGGGTCGTCTCAACGGGCGGCGGTCGTCTCGACCATCAGCTGGGCGAAGACCGCTGCGTTGGTCGGCCCGAAAGAGCCGAGGTCGACGCGGCGTCCGGTCGCGGGGTCTTCGAGGGTCAGCCCGCCATCGGCGCGGCCGACCATGCGAAAGGGTTGTTCGGGGCCGAGTCCGCGCCGGTGCCGCTCGCGCGCCAGGCCGCGCATGGTGCCGCGCAGGAAGCCGTTGGTTTCGGGCGCCACGGTGTGGACGACCCGGCCGCTGGACGCATCGCGCACGACGATGCTCCCGTCGGGCCGGTCCTCGAAGCGGAACTCGCGCACCACCACCGGCGCGGCGTCGGCCACCTGCGCGGCGCCGATCCCGGTGAAGCGCACGAAGCCGACGCCCACCACCGACGCGAGCGCCAGGGCGCACAGGGCGGTGACAACGGGTCGCGGCAGGCTGTCGTTCTGGGTTGCGGAGGACGACATGGCACGGACTTTCTTCAGGCGGCGAGCGCGTCGTTGGCCGCATGCTCGCGCGCGCCGCCGACGGGTGCGCGTGCGGGTGTGGGCGCGGCAGCGCCGATGGCGATGCGTGCCTGCCCGGCCGACTCCGCCAGCGCCGCCGAAAGCACTTGCGCGACCGCGCCGGCATCCGGCAGGCTGCGCAGCATCGGCTGCGTGCGCGCCAGCTTCCACGGGCGGGCATGCGGCCACAGGTGCGCGTAGGCGATGCGGTCGGTGCCTTCGAGTGCGAGGGCGATGTCGCCGCTGCCGTCGGCACGCGCATGCAGCGACGCCGATTCGATGCGCGCGAGCGGGAGATTGAAGGTCACGGTGAGCACGATGCCGATGCGCATCACCACGCGCCGGTTGGTCACGGTGTAGCAGGTGGTGCGCGCCATCAGCCAGGCCAGCCCGGTCGCGATGCCGAGCGCGGCAAGGGCCAGCGGCGCGAGCCACAGCATCGACAGGAGCGCATCGCCCCACGAGTGGCCTTGCGACAGCGCATGGGCGCCGCGCCAGACGAGCAGCACGGCGAAGTAGACCGCGAGCTCGCGCACGTGCACGACGTCGAGGGCCATGCGCCTCGCGTCGGGCGCGCCCTGCCACAGGATGCGTTCGCTCGCCGGCAGGCGCTCGGGCAGGCCGTGCGCCGGCTCGAAGTCCTGTTCTTCTGTGATGACGAAGGGCTTCACAGCAGCGGCTCCTGACGGCCGGGCGTGGCGTACAGCGTGCCGCCGCCGTAATAGGCGACCACGCGCTCTTCTTCGAGCAGCGTGATCTGGCCGGGTTGGCGCGTGGCGGGCACGTGGGCGAACTGGGCGCCCAGGATGGAGCGCACGCGCACGCACTGGTCGTCGATCTTCGAGAAGGTGATCGGCAGCAGCACGCGGCGCGGTGCGCCTTTCACCTCCAGCTCGACGTAGCGGAACACGGCTTCGGCACGGTCTACCCAGAGGTCGGTGACCACGCCGCCGATCACGCCGTCGGCGCCGAACACGGGCAGGCCGATCGGGTCCGGGTCCTTGCGCGAGAGACCGAAGCCGGGCGCGTCGCGCAGCGGCACGATGCGAGGAAGCCCTTCGAGGGTGGTGTCCACCACGTCGGCGCGCTGCGCCCAGGCGCCCGGGCCGACGCCGTCGAGCATCGGGTTGCCGGTCGGCTCCAGCGGTGCGCCCGGATAGCCGGCGTTGGGCGCGGCCGCGAGCGGCAGCTGCGCGTCGCGCCGGGCGTCGGGAGCCAGCACGACGCGGCCGTCGCGCAGCA
>JAHJOG010000233.1 GCA_018820395.1 Gammaproteobacteria bacterium
ACAAGAAGAGCGAAGACTGGAAGAAGATCTTTGCCGACATGCGCAACTTCCAGCGCGACCAGGTGCTGTGGTTCCGCTTCGCCGAAAACCGCTTCGACAACTTCATGGCCGGCGTCAAGCTCTGAGGTCCCGGTCCGGCGTGCCGCACGAGCGGTGCGCCGGATGCCGCGCGCCGCTCGCGATCACGGCGGTGCGCGCGAGCGCATGAGCATGTTCGAGGGACGAGTTACGGCGCAGCAGCGCCGCGTCCTTCGGACGCCGCATCGACGATCTGCAGCACCGTGTCTGCAGGCAGGTTCCGCCAGTCGATCCATTCCCCCGGTTTCAGCGTCGCGTGTTGCGCGCTGAGCGCGCCAGACTCGTCACCCGGGCCCTTGCCATAGCGCAGCGTCAGCGAACGTCCTTCGAGGCGCAAAGCGATCTCGAAGCCCTTCCATTCCGCAGGTACGCGCGGAGTCACTGACAGGCGCTCGCCTCTGACCACCAACCCCAGCAGATTCTCGATGGCGGCCCGGTGCAGCCAGGCGGCCGATCCCGTGTACCAGCTCCAGCCGCCGCGTCCGACATAGGGCGCTGCCGAGTAGATGTCACCGGCCATCACGTAAGGCTCCAACTCATAGGCCGGTCCACGGCTCGCATGGCGCGCGCGGTGCGCCGGGCTCAATCCCTCGAAGGTTTTCCAGGCTGCGGTCGTGTCGCCCGTGAGTGCCTGCGCCATCATTCCCCACACGGCGGCGTGCGAATACTGGCCGCCGTTTTCGCGCACGCCTGGTGGATAGGCCTGGATGTAGCCGGGATTGTTGGCCGAGTGCGCGAGCGGCGGATGCAGCAGCCGCAGCAGGCCGGCCTGCTCGTCGTGCAACTGGGCTTTCACGGCCTGCATGGCGGGCGCGATGTGCGCCTCGTCCGACGCGCCCGACAACACCGACCAGGCCTGTGCGATCAGGTCGATGCGGCATTCGTCGTTGCTCGAAGAGCCGAGCGGCGCGCCGTTGTCGAAGAAGGCGCGGCGGAACCAGGCGCCGTCCCAGCCGGCTTCGTGCAGCGCGGCGATCCAGCCGGTGCGTGCGGCTTGCCAGCGGGCGGCGCGCTCGCCGTCGCCGCGCGCTTCGGCCATCGGCGCATAGCGTTCGACCACGCTGCAGAGGAACCAGGCGAGCCACACCGATTCGCCACGGCCTTCGTGGCCGACGCGGTTCATGCCGTCGTTCCAGTCGCCCGTTCCCATCAGCGGAAGTCCGTGCACGCCGACCGCCAGGCTGTGGTCGATGGCGCGAGCGCCGTGTTCGTACACGCTGGCCGTCTGCGAACCGACCTGCGGCGCGTAGTAGGCATCTTCCGCGCCGGCAGGAACCTCCGGGCCGTCGACGAACGCGACCTCATCGTCGAGCAGATGGCGGTCGCCCGAGACATCGACGTAGTGCGCGATGGCATAAGGCAGCCACAACAGGTCGTCCGAGAAATGCGTGCGCACGCCGGCGCCGCCGGGCATGTGCCACCAATGTTGCACGTCACCCTGCGGGAACTGCCGCTCGGCATTGACGACGATCTGCGCGCGCAGCCGTGCCGGATCGGTGAGCGCGAAGGCCATGGCGTCCTGCAATTGGTCGCGGAAGCCGAAGGCGCCACCGGCCTGATAAAAGCCCGCCTTCGACCAGAGCCGGCAGACCAGCGTCTGATACACCAGCCATCGATTGACCATGGCATCGAAGAGCGGATCGGGCGTGCGCACCTGCAGCCGACCGAGCAGTTCGTCCCAGAAGCCGCGGGCCTGCGACAGCGCGCCGGCCACGTCGCGTGTCTGCCAGCGGCGCGCGAGCTGCTCGGCGCCCTCGGCATCGTCGGCCTGGCCGAGCATGAAGCTGAAGCTGGCGCTTTCGCCGGTGCCGAGCGTGAATTCACCGGCAATCGCCGCGCAGGCATCGAGGCCGCTGCCGCTGCGTCGTCTCAGGATGTCGGGCAACTCGATGCCGCCGTGGCCGGCGAAGAATTCGCTGCGCTCGCAAGTCCATTGCGACGCGCCCGGCAGTCCGGCGAGGGCAACGAACGCGGTGCTGCCGCCGAACCCCGCGCTGGATTCGCGCTGCTGGCCGAACACCGCCGGCAGATCGTCGCGCTTCCAGCCGTGCACGGTGCGCCGCTCGCCGCGTGCGGCGCCCATCTGCCACTCGACCATGGCCAGCGCGCGAAGCCGGCGGCGGCCGACGCCCTCGTTGCGCACCTTCACGTGCACGAGCTTCATGCGCTCGTCACGGTCCGCGAAGAAGGTGGTTTCAAGCACGACGTTTCGGAACAGGCACTCGAACACCGTGTAGCCCTGGCCGTGCCGCACGCGGTGCCGCGCCGCGCTCGCTCCACGGCTCGCGGGCGTCAGCGGCAGGAGTTCGTGCGAGTCCATGTCCTGCAGCAGGTAATGCTCGAAGGCCGGGTCTTGCACGGGGTCGTTCGACCACGGCGTGAGCTGATGCATGCGGCTGTTGACCGCCCACGTGTAGCCGGTGCCGGCCTCGGACACCTGGAAGCCGAAGCTCGCGTTGGCGATCACGTTGACCCAGGGTTTCGGCGTGCGCCGGTTCAGGTCGACCTCGAAGCGGAATTCGCCGCTCGCCGCATCGAAGGCGCCTTGCGGAGGTTGAGCGCCGTCGTCGATCTGCGCCGAGGGCGGCAGGAGGACGAGTGGCGTGTGCGGCGCGGCCTGTTCGGCCGCCGCCGGCACCGCGGCCTCGCGCAACATGTCCACTTGCGTTTCGAGCGTGCGCCCGTCGGCATTGAAGATCGCGCGGGCCAGGGCCGACAGGGCGGCCTTCTCGGGGGGCGTCAGTTCGTTGTCGTTCAACAGATAGAAGCCCGCGGCGTCGTTGCGCGGAAAGCTGTTCTGCGTCTGCTGCTGCACGCGGGTGCGAAGCCCTTCGATCTCGCGCTGCAGGGGCATGAGGTACGAATTCGGCTCGCCGTTGAGCACCACCAGGTCGCAGGCCACGCCGCCGAAACCCCACCAGGGCTGCGCGCGCAGCAGCGTGCCGACGAGGCCCATGCCGATCATCGAATGGATGTGCACCAGCACGATCGGCTTGTCGCCGGAAATGCCGAAACGCCAGATCTGCCGCAGGTCGACCAGCCCGCGATCCTTCATGACGCGCGGCGTGGTGTAGGTGAGGATGGTGGTCAGGTCCTGCAGTGCGTGCGTCTTGGCCGGGTCGATCGCGATGTCGCGCAGCCTGACCTGCGCCAGCGTGGCGGCCATGCGGATGGCGCGCTCGACGTGCATCGGCTGCATGTAGCTGTCGATGCGCGGCGTCAGCGCGTCGATGTCGACGTCGGCGGTGGTCGCGAAGGTCAGCCGCGCGGTCGTGCCAGGCGCCAATTGCAGGCGCACGCGCAGGCAGGCGATCGGGTCGAGTCCGTTCATCGGTGCGCCGGCGGCGTCGAGCGGCTGCAGGTCGACGAGCGGCGTGGCCAAGGTGTGGTTGCGGCCGATGAATGCGCGGCGGTCGGCCAGGCAGTCCACGGACAGCACGTGCGCGTCGGCCGCGGCCAGGAAGTGCGCCGCGGCCACCACGGCGTCGCCGGCCAGTCGTGGCTTGCGCGACAGCAGCAGCGCACGCAGCGCGGGTTCCCAGCGGGTTTCGACGAAGAGGTTGGCGAAGGCGGGATGCGCTTCGTCGGCCTTGGGATTGGAGAGCACCGGCTCGAAGTACGACACCAGTTCCAGCGTTCGCGTGGTCGAGCGGGTGTTGTGCAGCGTGATGGTGCGCAGCTCGGTGTCGTCTTCGGGGCTGATCAGCACGGTGATGCGACTCTGCAGCCCATCGCCCGTGCTTTCGAACTGCGCCTGGTCGGCCAGGAACCGGGTGCGGTATCGCCAGCCCTTGCCCGGCGCCGGAAGCGCGGTGAGCGAAACGAGCGCCGGGCTGCCGATGTCGCGCACGTAGAAGAAGGTGCCGTGGCCATCGCGCAAAGGGTCGTCGCGCCAGCGGGTGACGTTGAACGAGCGCCAGCGGCTCACGCCGGCGCCGCTGGCGCGCAGGGCGACCGTGTAGCGTCCGTTGGACAGCAGGTGGGTCGGCTGAAAGCCCGGCTCCAGCGGGTCGAGCGTGCGCGGCTGATGGGCGGGTTGCTTGGTGGCCGTGCTCGGCTCGGGCGGCTGGCGCGGGTCGGCGCTGCCGATGATCTGGCGCGGCGTGCGTTCGTGCAGCAGCGATTCGTGCGCCTGCACCATCGCCGCGCTGCCGAACCAGCGCTGTGGGGCGCCATCGCGCAGCACGTTGCAGAACGCCACCAGCGACATGCCCTGGTGATGTGCCATGAAGTTGCGCACCACGGTGAAGGCTTCTCCGCCGGGTTGGCGCGACAAGGTGAAGTCGACGGCGTCGTAGAAGCCCAGCTCGCCGCGGGCACCGAGCGCTTCCAGGTCGCGCAGGTTGGCGACGGCAGCCACCGGTGCGACCAAGGCGGCCATGGCGCTCGCGTAGGGGGCCACCACGCGATCGGTCGGCGGCGTGCGACGCAGCGCGAGGCGCGGGACGCCGAAGGGCGAATACTGATACGCCAGCGAATGGTCGCGCGCAAAATAGGCGGACTCGGACACGCCCCACGGCAGCGTCTGCGCTGTGCCGAACGCGCGCTGTTCGCGCACCGCCGCGAGGTTGGCAACCTGCAGCAGGCCATGCGTCGGTTCGGTCATGACGAGCGTGGGCATCAGGTACTCGAACATCGACCCCGACCACGACTTCAGGCCCGCGAGGGCGCCGACCGACAGGAAGCTGCGGCCCAGCGCCATCCAGTGGCGGCGCGGCACGTCGCCCTTGGCGATGGCCAGAAAACTGAGCAGACGCGATTCCGAAGCGAGCAGGTCGTAATAGCTGGCGTCGAGCACGTCGTCGTCGACCCGCAGTCCGATGTGGAACAGGTGGCGCTTGGCGTCGTAGAGGCCGCTGAAGTCCATGTCGCGGCACAGGGCCTCGCAGCGGCAGGCGATGGCTTCGAGCGCTTCGCCGTGCATCGCGCCGTCCTCTGCCTGAAAACTGCGGCAGGCCTGCGCCACCGTCAGCAGATGGCCGGCGAGGTTGCCGCTGTCCACGCTCGACACATAGGCCGGCTGCAGCACTTCGAGCGTGAGGGTGTCGTACCAGTTGAAGAGGTGCCCGCGGTGCTTGGAAAGGCCTTCGACGCTGTCGAGCGTGGCGCCAAGCCGCACCGTGAGCGCTGCGCTGTCGATCCAGTTGAACTCGCGCGCGCAGCAACTGGCCAGCAGGTACATGCCGATGTTGGTGGGCGACGTGCGATGCGCGACCGTGTGTTCGGGTTCGAGCTGGATGTTGTCCGGCGGCAGGTGGTGGTCGGCCTCGGTCACCGCCTGCTCGAAGAAGCGCCAAGTGTCGCGCGCGAGGCTGTCGAGGTAGGCGCGCTCGTCCGCGGGCACCGCGTTCGCATCCGCCTGCGGCACGCGGCTGGCCCACCATGCAGCGAGCGGCGCCAGGGCCCACACGGCGAACAGCAGCGGCCCGGCGACGGGATGCGGGCTCCACAGCGCGGCGACGGCAAGCAGTGCACAGACGGCGCTGACGGGCAGGGCGCCGCGCAGGAAGTCCGGCAGGCCGTAGAGCGCCTGTGCCTGCGCTTGCGCCGCGGTGGTCCATTCGAGAAGACGTTTGCGGCTCGCGAGCGTGCGCCACGCGGCGCGCAGCGTGG
>JAHJOG010000234.1 GCA_018820395.1 Gammaproteobacteria bacterium
CGGCGCGGCGCGGCGCGGCGCGGCGTGACGCAAACAGTTGTGCCACGCGAGGAAAAGGGGTCTACATTCGACAAGAATCAGGAGGGTCCAGGACATGCCCATCGAACTGCTGCGCCAGATCGCCGAGCAGAAGCTGCCTCTGACGATCGAATCGCCGGAAGACATCGACAAACTGCGGGTCCTGCGCGCGGCGGAACTGCTGACGGTGCTCATCACGCACCCGGACTCGCTATCCGATCCGGACTCGCCAGCTTCTTCGGGCAACCCGGAGCGCGAGGTGGCCAAGGTGCTGTCGATCACGCCCAAGGGCCGCGAAGCGCTGCGCGACGGCTCGCCACCGCTGGCCTGAGGGCTTGGGCTCGGGCTCGGGCTCGGGGCTTAGAGAGCGGGGGCGGCGTCGATGGCAGCGACGCGGGCTCGCGCAATGGCTTCCGCGATCTTCGGGCCCTTCGCGCCGGCAGCCTGCGCATCGCGGGCGATGGATGCGGTGTCGACTCCACGGGCAAGCGCCAGTGCCGCCTCCAGCCGACGCCTCTGCGGGTAGTCCCGCTCGGAAAAGCCGAGCCTCCCCCTGGCATCGCACTCGCATGCCAGGAGCGCTTCGGCAAATCGCTCGGGTCGGCGAAATGCATCGCAGCGTTCGAGCAGCCGTAGCGTGGCCGCAGCACCCAGTTCGCCGCTGCGATGGATGTTGCCGTGCTCCCGCGCGACCACGTCGGCCAGCTCGCGCAGCTCCACCGGAACGCGCCATCGCTCGCACACGGCGCGCAGCAGTTGAGCGCTGCGTTGTTCGTGGCCGATGTGCCGCGGCAGAACCTCGGCCGGCGTCGTGCCCTTGCCCAGGTCGTGCATCAGGCAGGCGAAGCGCACGGCGCGGCTGGCGTTCAGTTCGGCGGCCATGTCGAGCACCATCATCAAGTGCTTGCCGGTGTCGATCTCGGGGTGATGGGCCGCCGTCTGCGGCACGCCCCACAGGCGGTCGACCTCGGGCAGCAAGACGGCCAGCGCGCCGCAGGCACGCAGCTGCTCGAACATGCGGGACGGGCGGGCTTCCATCAGTCCCCGTGCCAGTTCCTGCCAGACGCGCTCGGGCACCAGCGCGTCGACCTCTCCGGCGGCGACCATGTCGCGCATGAGGGCACCGGTTTCCGGAGCGACATCGAAGTCGGTGAACCGCGCGGTGAAGCGAGCGAGCCTCAGGATGCGCACCGGGTCTTCGCGAAAGGCATCGGTGACGTGGCGCAGCAGCCGTTCTTCGATGTCTTTGCGGCCGCCATAAGGATCGATGAGCCGGGAATCATCCAGCGGCTCGGCCACGCATTCGGCCGGCAACGCCATGGCGTTCACGGTGAGATCGCGCCGCGCCAGGTCTTCCTCGAGCGTGACGTCGGGCGCGGCATGGACCACGAAGCCACGGTAGCCCGGCGCGCTCTTGCGCTCGGTGCGGGCCAGGGCGTATTCCTCTCGTGTCTCGGGGTGCAGGAAGACCGGAAAGTCCCGGCCGACCGCCATGAATCCACGGGCGATCATTTCGTCGGGCGTGGCGCCCACGACCACCCAGTCGCGATCGCCGCTGGGCAGGCCCAGCAATGCGTCGCGGATCGCACCGCCCACGAGAAACGTCTGCATGTGGGCAAGTCTAGACGCAGGGCCTCAGCGGCCCAGGCGGTAGGGCTCCTCGAAAGGCAGGAAGTCCTCTTCGGCGAGGGCGCCTTCGATCCAGGCCCGCACGCCCGGCAAGGCGCGGACGCGCTCGACGTAGTCTGCGATGGCGGGCGGCACCGGCAAGCCGTAAGTCCGGATGCGCATGCAGACCGGCGCGAAATAGGCGTCCGCCATGCCGAAGTCGCCGAAGAGCATCGGCCCGCCGTGGGCGTCGAGCAGGCCGGTCCAGAGTTGGACGATGCGCGCCAGGTCGGCGCGCAGGTTGGCGTGGTCGCGCAGCATCAGCCGGCCCTGGTCGTGCAGCTCGGCTTCGATGTTCATGCCGCAGTGCTGGCGCATCGCCCGAAAGCCGGCATGCATTTCGGCACAGGCGCTGCGGGCCTGTGCGCGCGATGCGCGGTCTTCGGGCCACAGGTGCTTGTCGGGGTGCGTCTCTGCCAAGTATTCGCCGATGGCCAACGTGTCGTGGACGATCAGGTCGCCGTCGACCAGCACAGGCACGGTGCCGCTCGGGTTGACGGCCAGGATCTCCCGCTTGAAGCGCGAGTCGACATCGAAAGAATCGAAGCGGACCACGACTTCTTCGAACGCGATGTCCGCCTGCTTCATCAGGACCCAGGGACGCATGGACCATGACGAGTAGTTCTTGTTGCCGATGTAGAGCTTGAGCATCCTGCTTCTCCGTGAATGACACCACCGAATCGATGCTAGCCGGCCCCGGCGCGGCCATTGATGCAAAGCGACAGGCCGATTGATGCCTACGGGCGATCGCGTTCGGCTTCGGAGCGCTTGTTCTCGTTCTTTTCGTACACGTCGACCAGGCGCGGGATCACGGCCAGCACAAAGAAGGCCAGCAGGGCGCTGACGATCGCCGACACCTCGCGCCCGAGGCCGCAGGCCATGCCGATGGCGGCCGTCATCCACAGGCCGGCCGCCGTGGTCAGTCCCTTGACATGATCGTCGTCGCGAACGCCCTTGAGGATCGTCCCAGCGCAGAGAAAGCCCACGCCTGCGACCAGCCCCTGGATCACCCGGCTCATGTCGTCGATTTCTACGCCAGCCTGCTCGGGGATGAGGATGAAGAGTGCCGAGCCGATGGCCACCAGCATGTGGGTCCGCACCCCCGCGGACTTGCCCTTCTGCTCGCGTTCGATGCCGAGCACGAAGCCGAGCAGGGCGGCCAAGCCCAGGCGCACGACGATGCGGGTGAGCTGGGCGACGTCGCCGACATCGGAAAACTCCGCGGCTGTGGCGTCGACCACCTCGTCCCACCAGGACATCAGGGCAGGTCCTTGTTGGGTTCCGGCTCGGCCGCCGGACGTGGCCCCACCATGCCCAGGCGCTCTTTCAGCGACTGCGGCCGGCCGCTGATCAGCGCCGCGTAGTTGGTGGTGTTGGCGAGCACCTTCTTGACGTAGTCGCGCGTTTCGGAAAAGGGCACGTTCTCGGCCCAGATGGCGGCTTCCATGACCGGGCCGTTGCGCCAGTTGCGTGGCCGGCCGGGGCCGGCGTTGTAAGCCGCGGCTGCCAGCGCCATCGATCCGTCGAAATCGTCGAGCGCCAGCTTGAGGTAGTTGGTGCCGATGGTGATGTTGGTGTCCTGGTCGTTGATCTGGCTCGGGCTGAAACCGGTGAGGCCGATCTTGCGGGCGGTCCAGCGCGCGGTGGCCGGCATGACCTGCATGAGTCCGGAGGCGCCGACGCCGGAACGCGCGTCCATGATGAAGCGGCTCTCTTGCCGGATCAGACCGTACACATAAGACGGGTCGAGGCCGATCTGCTGGCTCTTGCGCAGCACCAGGTCGCGCATCGGCATCGGAAAGCGCTGGTCGACGTCGATCACGCCCTTGGTGCGCTCGCTGGTGTTGATGCAGCGGTCCCAGACTTCGCGCTGGCAGGCCAGGTCGGCGGCGGCCAGCAGCTCGCGGTCGTTCATGCCGCCGCGCTGGTGCAGGTTGGTGGCGTAGTTCCATTCGCGGTTGCCCTCGGAGCGCAAGCCGACGGAGATGGCGTAGAGGGCGCGATCGAGCAGCCCATTCGTGCGCGCGGCGTTCTTTTCTTCGGGCGTGAGCGGAGTCGGCCGCGTCGGCACGGCGGCGCGGCCGCCGAGTTCTTCGAGCGCCAGCAGTTCGTAGAAGCCGCGCGTGCCGGCGATGGTTTCGAAAAGCGCCCGGGCCTTGGTGCGGCGCTCGTCGCCGCCGTAGGCAGCCAGTGCGCGCGCCTTCCAGTAGGTCCACGTGGGCTCTTCCTGCTCGGACGGGCTCATGGCGTCGATGGCGGCCTGCACGTCTTTCCATTGGCCGATGCGCAGCGACGCGCGCGCCTTCCAGCCCAGCATGTCGTCCGACAGATCGCCGAGGCGGCTGACCTTCGCAAAGGCTTCGATGGCGGCCGGAGACAGGCGCATGGCGTAGCGGCGCCCGATGGTGCCCCAGAGCCAGTTGCGCTCTTCCTGCGTCAGCATCGGGCCCCACTTGTTGTCGAGCTGTCCCGACGCGAGATCGGGGTCGGAGGCGGCCATCTTGATGAGCGCGAGCACCACCAGTTCCTTGCGCGACTTGGCGGCGACGACGACACGGCCCGTGAGGAACTTGGCCATGCTCGCGTTCATTTCGTCGAAGAGCGGCACCGCGTCGGGGGCCACCAGCATCACCGCGGCACGCGCCGCCTGCGGACGATTGGCTTCGATCGCGAGGCGCGCCTTCATCCAGGCGTCGTTGGGCGACATCACGCCCAGCGAGATCATGCGGTCGGCAGCGGTCAGGCAGCCGTCGTCGAGGTCACGCTGGCCGTGCCAGTTGCGCCGTACGTCTTCGGCTTCGGCCTTGCCGGCCTTTCCGGTGCGAAGGGTGTCGACCAGGATGGCGTAGCACCTCACCTGCGGATCGTCCTTCATGCGAAAGGCGGGGTACTGGGCGGCGAAGCCGTCCCAGTCGCGGCGCTGGCCGAGCAACAGCAGCCAGTCGTTGCGCAGGCGGTCTTCCTGGTAGGTGCCGGGGTAGCGCGCGAGGAAATCCTCGACCTCGGCCGAACTGGCTTCCTGCAGGCGGGCCTTGAGTTCCCAGTAGGCGGCCCAGGGTTCGAGCGGATGGCCCTTGGCCAGTGGGAGCAGGGCGCTCAGGCGTGCCTTGTCGCCGCGCTGGAAGGCCTTCTTCATCTGGACCACCACGTCGTCATCCGCGCTTTGCGCCCCGGCGGGCTGCATGCCGACGGCGGCGGCGATCGCGACGAATGAAAAGAGGGCGGGAAGAAGGGGGCGGAAACCCCGGCGGACGGGTGCCAAAATGCTTGCGAACTGCATCGGGGGATTATGGACAAGTCAAAGGGCGCCGACACCTCGGCCACGGCTACTTTTCTGAAGCAACAACTGCGCGTTGCGCTGATCGAACAGCGGCTCGCCATGCCCGATCGGCTGCAGCGCGCCGATCTGCTCCAGCGCGTGATGCGCATCTGGCTGGTCGGCCGGCCCGATACCGTGATCGGCGCCTACTGGCCGATCAAGGGCGAATTCGACCCGCTGCCGGCCCTGCACCGCTGGAAGGAAGACGGCGAATTGCTGGACGAGCCGCAACCGCGGCGCATCGGCCTGCCCGTGGTCGACCGCGTGCACAAGACCTTGACCTTCCACGCCTGGTATCCCGGATGCCCGATGGAAAACGACGCCTATGACATCCCCAAGCCCAAGGACACCGAGGTCATCGTGCCGACGTTGCTCTTCGTGCCGTGCCTGGGTTACAGCGCGGGCGGCTATCGCCTCGGCTATGGCGGTGGTTTCTACGACCGGACGCTTGCGACGCTGGAGCCGCGTCCGTTCACGGTCGGGCTGGGCTTCACGCACGGCTTTCTCGACGACTTCGAGACCGAAGCGCACGACCTTCCGCTCGACGCGATCCTGAACGACAACGGCGTCGTGTGGCCGGTGACCTGAGGCGCTCGTGCGTCAGTCGATCTGGTCGACCGTGTCCGGGTCCGGGACCTCGCCGATGGTTTGCCGGGTGATGCTCGACTGTTCGCGCAGCCAGTTGCAGAACTCCACCACCTCGGGCCTGAGCGACACGCGCGGGCCGGTGATGAGCCAGTAGTCCATCGGCGAATCCATCCGGTGCTCGGGCAGCACCTCGACCAGGTCGCCATTGGCCAGGCTTTCGGCGATGAGCGAACTGCGGGCCAGCACGATGCCCTGTCCGGTCAGTGCAGCCTGGACCATCTGGTAGGCATAGTTGAAGTACAGCCAGCGCCGGGGCTGTGCCCGCGCCAGGCCGTTGACCTCGAACCAGCGTCGCCAGGTGAGCCATTCGAGGTGCGTGCGGTGCGCGTCGCCGGCCTCGATCAGGGTGAATCGCGTGATGTCCGCCGGCTCAAGGATGGCCGGGTTGCTCTTGATGAGCCACGGACTGGCCACCGGCGTCAGTGTTTCGCCGAAGAGTCGAAGCGCCGTCGCGGGCATGTTCGCCTGCTCACCGTAACGCAGCGCGATGTCCACGTCCGCCAGATCGAGATCGACCGGTACGTCGCTGGCGTCGATGCGGATGTCGATCTCGGGGTTGTCGCGCTGAAAGGCTTCGAGGCGCGGAATCAGCCACATCGATGCGAACGACGCGAACGTGGTGAGGGACACGCTTTTGCGGCCCGCGTTCTGTCGGATCTGGCGTACGGCCCCGTCGATGCGGGGGAGCGACTGCTGCACCGCCACCAGCAGCTGGGCGCCGGCGCTGGTGAG
>JAHJOG010000023.1 GCA_018820395.1 Gammaproteobacteria bacterium
CTGCCCTTGTAGGGCACGTGGGTGAACTTCACGCCCGACTTGAAGGCCAGCAGTTCGAGCGCCAGGTGCTGCGACGTGCCGGTGCCCGCGGAAGCGGACGACAGGCCGCCGGACTTCGCCTTGCTCGCGGCGAGGATCTCCTTCAGCGTCTTGTACGGGCTCGACTGCGGTACCACCAGCACCACCGGGTTGGTGCCGATGAGCGTCACCGGCGCGAACGACTTGACCGGGTCGTAGCCGATGCGCGGGTAGAGGCTCACGTTGATCGCATGCGAGCTGATGGTGCCGCCGAGGATGGTGTAGCCGTCCGGCGCCGCGCGCGACGCAACCTCCGACCCCACGCTGCCGCCGGCCCCGCCCTTGTTGTCGATCACGACGCTGGTGCCGAGCGCGGTGCCGAGCTTCTGGCTGATCAGCCGGCCGAGCGTGTCGGTGGTGCCGCCGGCAGGGAAGGGCACGATGTACGTGATCGCCTTGCCGGTCGGCCACTGGCCCTGGGCGAAGGCGCGGAGCACCGGCAGTGCGGCGACGGCGGCGATCGAGGTCTTGACGAGAGTGCGTCGTTGCATGGGTTGTCTTCCTTTCGGGGTTCAGGTCACGGGAGCGGGATTGAAAAGCACGAGCGCGTTATGCAGCTTCCAGCGCTCGGCCCAGGTCTTCTTGCGGCCGCTGGCCACGTCGAGCATGAGATGGAAGAGCTCCCAGCCCACGTCCTCGATGCTGGCGTCTCCGTCCGCGATGCGGCCGGCATTCACGTCCATCAGGTCGTGCCAGCGCCGGGCCAGTTCGCTGCGGGTCGCGACCTTGATCACCGGCACCGGCGCCAGGCCGTAGGGCGTGCCGCGGCCGGTGGTGAAGACGTGCAGGTTCATGCCGGCGGCGAGCTGGAGCGTGCCGCAGATGAAGTCGCTGGCGGGCGTCGCGGCGTAGATCAGGCCCTTCTGGTGCAGCTTCTCGCCGGGCGAGATCACGCCCGAGATCGGTGCGCTGCCCGACTTGACGATCGAGCCCATGGCCTTCTCGACAATGTTCGAAAGGCCGCCTTTCTTGTTGCCCGGCGTGGTGTTGGCGCTGCGATCGACGCGGCCCTTGTCGAGGTAGGCGTCGTACCACGCCATCTCGCGGATCATGGCTTGAGCCACTTCGGGCGTGGCGGCGCGCGAGGTGAGCTGGTCGATGCCGTCGCGCACTTCGGTCACCTCGGAGAACATCACGGTCGCGCCGGCGCGCACCAGCAGGTCGGTGCAGAAGCCGACCGCCGGGTTGGCCGTGACGCCCGAGAACGCGTCGCTGCCGCCGCACTGCACGCCCACCACCAGTTCGCTGGCGGGCACCGTCTCGCGCCGCCGCGCGTCGAGCCGGGCCAGGTGCACGCGGGCCTGCCGCATCACCGAATCGATCATCGACATGAAGCCCACGTGCGCATCGTCCTGCAGGCAGACGACGTCGAGCGCTTCGTCGGCGACATTGGCGCCGCGCTGGTCGGCAATGGGAATGGTGCCGGGTGGCAGCAGGCGCTCGGGCTGCAGCTTTTCGCAGCCGAGGCTCACCACCATCACCTCGCCGCCGAAGTTGGGATTGAGGGTGATGTTGCGCAGCGTGCGGATCGGCACCACGGCATCGGGCGCGTCGATCGCCACGCCGCAGCCGTAGCTGTGCTCCAGGCCGATCACGTCGTCGACGTGCGGGTAGAGCGGAAGCAGCTCGCTCTTGATGCGCTCGACCGCGAAGTCCACCACGCCGGCCACGCACTGCACCGTCGTGGTGATGGCCAGGATGTTGCGCGTGCCCACGCTGCCGTCGGCGTTGCGGTAGCCCTCGAAGGTGTAGCCCTCGAGCGGCGGCAACTCGGGTGCGCGCACCGTCGCGATGGGCAGCCCGTCGAGCGTCGGCGCGGAGGGCATCGTCATCACGCGCTCGTGCACCCAGCTGCCGCGCGGCAGGGCCTTCTGCGCGTAGCCGATCACCACGTTGTAGCGGCGGATGGCCTCGCCTTCGGCCAGGTCGGTCAGGGCGATCTTGTGGGCCTGCGGCACGCGCTCGCGCAAGGTCAGTCCGTCGGGAAAGACGGTGCCTGCGGCCAGACCGCCTTCGTTGGCGACGATCGCGACGTTGTCGTCCGGATGGATGCGGATGGCCAGCGGGGACGTGCTGCTTCGGGGGGCGCTCATGATGGGGGACTCACTCATTCACCGGCTCGCTCGCTCTCATTCACTAGCCCGCGCGGGCAATGCGACGATCTCGACCCAGTTCGGCTCCAGCCCCGCCGGCGCGCTGCCGCAGTGGGCCAGCGTGCCGGACTCGCTGTCGATGCGATATGAGGCGATGCGGCCGCTCTGTTCGCCCGCGGCCACGAGCCAGCGGCCGGCCGGGTCGATCGCGAAGCCGCGCGGCTGCGTTTCGGTCGGTGTGTGCGCGACGGGCGTGAGCGTGCCATTCGTCGCATCGACGGCGAAGGTGGCGAGCGTGCTCGACGTTCTTTCAGAAGCGACCAGCCAGCGGCCGTCGGGCGTCAGGTGCAGGTCCGCGGCCCAGGGCTTGCCGGAGAAGCCGGGCGGCAGCAGCGACACGGTCTGCACCAGCGCCAGGTCGCCGGTCGCCGGCTCGACGCGCAGCACCGACACCGAGCCGTCGAGTTCGCCGAGCAGATAGATGCGGCTTCCACCACGATCGAAGACGAAGTGCCGCGGCCCGCAGCCCGCGGGCAACGGCAACTCGAAGGGCTCGGCCGGCGACAGCGCGCCGCTCGCGGCGTCGAAATGCCAGTGCATGAGCACGCCCGCGCCCAGGCTGGTGGCGTAGACATGGCGGTTCGTCGGATCGACCTGGATGCAGTGCGCGTTGGGCGGCGTCGGCACCACCTGCGCCGTCGCCCAGCGGCCGTCGTCCTGCATCGCACTGACCGCTACCAGGTTGCCACCGTACGACGCGCTCAGCAGAAAGCGGCCGCTGCGATCGGTGGTGATGAAGGCCATGCTGTGCGGCAA
Organism: Gammaproteobacteria bacterium; assembly: GCA_018820395.1. Taxonomy (GTDB): domain Bacteria; phylum Pseudomonadota; class Gammaproteobacteria; order Burkholderiales; family Burkholderiaceae_C; genus Variovorax. The sequence continues at coordinate 2,988 of JAHJOG010000023.1, forward strand.
CGGCGCCTCGCCGACGGGCGACAGGTGGCCGGTGGCAGCATCGATCGCGTAGCCGATCACCGCGAGCGGCTCGGAGCGCCGCGCGACGTAGAGTCGATCGCGCGCGGGCGAGAGGGCCAGCGGCATCAGCTTGCCGGTGGGCGACACGGCCTGCACGCGCGACAGTGCGCCCGTGGCCTCGTCGAGCGCGAACACCATGACCTCGCCGCTGCCGGCATTCGAGACGTAGACGATGGCGGCCATGCGTCGAGCTTCCTTTCAGAGTCCGAAAACGCGCGGCAGCCAGAGCGACAGCGCGGGAACGTAGGTCACCGCCATCAGCACCAGGAAGAGCGCCACGAAGAACGGCGCTGCCGCGCGCGTGACCACACCGATCGGCAGCTTGGCGACCGCGCTGCCCACGAAGAGCACCGTGCCCACCGGCGGCGTGATCAGCCCGATTCCGAGATTGACCATCATGATCATGCCGAAGTGCACCGGGTCGATGCCCAAGAGCTTGATCACCGGCAGCAGGATGGGCGTGAGGATGAGGATCAGCGGAGACATGTCCATCAGCGTGCCGAGCACCAGCAGCATGACGTTGATCATCATCAGCACCACGTACTTGTTGTCCGACACGCTGGTGAAGAAGGTGGTCACCTTGAGCGGGATCTGCATCAGCGTCATCAAATAGCCGAAGCAGGCCGCGAAGCCGATGAGGATCATGACGATGGTCACCGTCTTCACCGTGCGGTGCACCAGCCGCGGCAGGTCGCGCCACTTGTAGTCGCGGTAGATGAACATCGTCACGAAGAAGGCCCAGACCACCGCGATCGATGCCGACTCGTTGGCCGTGAACACGCCCGACAGGATGCCGCCCAGGATGATGACCATCGTCATCAGGCCCCACATGGCGTCCAGGCAGATCTTGAGCGCCTGCTTCAGCGGCACGACCTCGCCCTTCGGGTAGTTCTTCTTGCGCGCGATGAAGAGGCACAGCACCGCGAGCGAAAGCCCCATCAGCAGGCCAGGCAGCACGCCGGCCACGAACAGGCTGGCGATCGACACCGTGCCGCCGGCGGCGAGCGAATACAGCACCGCGTTGTGGCTCGGCGGAATCAGGATCGCCTGCACCGAGCCGCTGACGGTCACCGCGGTCGCGAAGTCGCGCGGGTAGCCCTTGCGCTCCATCTCGGGAATCAGCACCGAGCCGATCGATGCCGTGTCCGCCACCGACGAGCCCGAGATCGCGCCGAAGAAGGTCGAGGCCAGGATGTTCACCAGCGACAGCCCGCCGCGGATGAAGCCGACCAGCACGCCGGCGAAGGCCACCAGCCGCCGCGACATGCCGCCCTCGGCCATGATCGCCCCGGCGAGCACGAAGAACGGGATCGCGAGCAGCGAGAACTTGTTGACGCCCGAGGCCAGCTGAATCATCACGGCGTCGAGCGGAATGTCGATCCAGAACGCGCCGATCAATGCCGACAGGCCGAGCGAATAGGCGATGGGCATGCCCACCGCCATCAGCAGCACGAAGCTGCCGAGCAGCACCACCGCGTCCATCAGCGCGCCCCTTCGGGTTCGACGGCTTCGTCGAAGCGCACGACCGGCCGGTGCGACTGGCTGCCGAAGGCCATGCGCTCGATCACGAAAGCCAGCGTGGCGAGCGCACCGATGGGCAGCGGCGCATAGGTCACGCCCACCGGCAGCCAGGTCAGCTCGCTCACGGACTGATGCCAGGTCGCGATGCACAACTGCGTGCCGTACCAGGCGACGAACGCGCAGACCAGCACCATCAGCAGGTCGACCAGCACCGCCGCGGCCTTGCGCAGCCCGGCCGGAAAGGTGTCGGTCAGCATCGCGACCGCGATGTGCGCGCCGGCGCGGTAGGCGGCCGCTGCACCGATGAAGGTGAAGACCATCATGAACAGGATGGCCACCGGCTCCGGCCACTGCGAGCCGGTGCCCAGCACATAGCGCGTGAAGACCCCCCACGGAATGATCAGGGACATCAGGAAGATCGCCGCGCCGGCCATCCAGATGCAGGCGAGGTAGATCTTGTCGCAGGCGCGAACGAAGAAGGGGTCCATGGGGCCGGCGACCTTACTTGGTGGCTTCGATGCGCTTGATCAGCGCCGCGTAGTCGGCACCGTACTTGGCGCGCACCGGCGCGGTCGCGTCGTAGAAGGGCTTGTTGTCGATCTTGATGAATTCGACGCCGGCCGCCTTCAGCTTGGCGGTGTAGTCGGCCACGCTCTTGTCCCACAGCTGGCGCTGTTCCATCTGCGCTTCGCGCGAGAACTTCTTCACCAGCGCCTGGTCGTCCTTGGAAAGCTTGTCCCAGGTGATCTTCGACATCACGAAGATCTCGGGAATGATCAGGTGGTTGGTCTGCGTGTAGTACTTGGCGCCCGCCTGGTAGTGGTTGGCGGTGAAGAGCGTCGGCGGGTTGTTCTCCGCGCCGTCGACCACGCCCGTCTGAATGGCCGTGAACACCTCGCCGTAGCCCATCGAGATGCCGTTGCCGCCCATCGCGTTCATGGTGTCGACGAAGAGCGGGTTGCCCATCATGCGGATCTTCATGCCCTTCAGGTCGTCGGGCGAACGCACGGGCTTCTTGGTGTAGAGGCTGCGCGAGCCGCCATCCATCCAGCCGAGGCCCACCAGCTTGGCCGGAGAGGCGGTGATCTTGTCGAGCATCTCCTGGCCGATGGGGCCGTCGATCACGGCGCGCATGTGGGCCTCGTCGCGGAAGACGAAAGGCATGTTGAACACGTTGACTTCAGGCACCACCGGGCCGATCGGCCCTAGCGAAGTGCGCAGGATCTGGATCGCGCCGACCTGCGTCTGCTCGATCATTTCCTTTTCGCCGCCCAGCACCGAACCCGGGAACATCTGCAGCTTGATGCGGCCCTTGGTGGCCTCTTCGAGCTTCTTGCCCATGTGCTCGATCGCGACCACGTTGGGGTAGCCGGCCGGATGCACGTCGGCGGCCTTGAGGACCATCGTCTGGGCAACCGCCGGGCCCGAAAGCGACAGGCAGGCGGCGGCCAGCGTCGCGGCGGCCACCAATGTGCGGCGAAAGGCGTTCATGAAAAGTCTCCTTTGTTGTGATGGAAGTCGGGATGTCGTCGATGAAGAGTCGATGCGCTGGGCACAACGGCGCAGGCCGCGCTCAGTCGAAGGGGCCCTGGGCGGTGAAGGCGCCGCCCTGGTAGATCGCATTCGGGTCGTCGGGCGCCACCGGTGGCTGGGCCTCGACCTTGGCGCGGAACGCTTCGGAGCTGTCCTGCGCCACGAAGCCGAGCCGCTCGGCGGCCCGGTTGTCCCACCACACGTCGCGGTTGGCCGACACGCCATAGACCACGAGGTGGCCGACCGATGGCGTGAAGAGCGACTTCTCGATGAGGGTCGTGAGGTCGCGGTAGCTCAGCCAGGTGCTCAGCATGCGCCGGTTGAGCGGCTCGGGAAAGGACGAGCCGATGCGGATCGACACCGTCTCGATGCCCCAGCGGTCGAAATAGAACTGCGCCACGTCTTCGCCGAAGGACTTGGACAGGCCGTAGTAGCCGTCGGGGCGGCGCAGCGCATGCGCGTCGATCGGCTCGGTCTGCTTGTAGAAGCCGCTGACGTGGTTCGAGCTGGCGAACACCACGCGCTTCAGGCCGTGGCGCCGCGCGGCTTCGTACAGATGGAACGCGCCCTTGATGTTGGCTTCGAGCACTTCCTCGAACGGCCGTTCGATCGACACGCCGCCCAGGTGAACGACGGCGTCGCATCCGGCCACGAGCGCGTCCACCGCCGCCTTGTCGGCCAGGTCGCAGCGCACCACCTCTTCGCTCGCATCGGCGGCGGGCGCCAGTTCGGCGATGTCGGACACGCGCAGCACGCGGGCCAGCGGTCGAAGGCGCTCGCGCAACACCTTGCCGAGGCCGCCGGCGGCGCCGGTGAGCAGGAGGCGGCCGAGGCGCGGGGAGGGCGGGGGTGGTGGGGAGGAGGCGGAATCTGAACTCATGCGATGGCGTTGTAAGTTATCAGTTGTCGTACAACATGGCGACGATTATCATCACCGCATGTCGAGCCTGTCAACGGGGTCTACCGCAAGCGCCGAACCCGCCGCCCCTGGCGCCGCGGCCCCGCGCCGTCGTGCGCGCAGCCTGGCACACGGTCTGGTCGACGACCTCGGCGAGAAGATCCGCAGCCAGGTGCTGCGCCCGGGCGACAAGCTGCCCACCGAGTCGGCCATCATGAAAACCTATGGCGTCAGCCGCACCGTGGTGCGCGAGGCGCTGTCCAAGCTGCAGGCCGGCGGGCTGGTCGAAACCCACCATGGCATCGGCACCTTCGTGCTGCAGGGGCGGGCGGCCGGCATGTTCCGCCTCGAAGCGTCCGACATCGCGACCTCGGTCGACGTGCTGGCCGTGCTCGAACTCCGCATCAGCCTCGAAACCGAATCGGCCGGCCTCGCCGCCATTCGCCACACGGCGGCGCAGCTCACGGAAATGCGCGAGGCGCTGGACGATTTCGAGCGCAACGTGGCGAGCGCCGGCGACACCGTGGCGCCGGACTTCCGCTTTCACCTCGCCATCGCACAGGCCACGGGCAACCCTTATTTCGCGGACATCATGGGCCACCTCGGCACGACCATCATCCCGCGCACGCGCATCGCTGCCATCCGCGACCACGACCCCCGGGGCGAGTACCTGATCCGGGTCAATCGCGAACACGAAGAGATCTACGCGGCGATCGCGCGGCGCGATGCCGAGTCGGCCCGCGCGGCGATGCGCATCCATCTCACCAACAGCCGTGAGCGGTTGAGGCTGGCGCAGGAAGAGGCGCGCAAGGCGGTCGATTCGGCGTCGTCCGGCGAATCGGTGCGCGGCCCGTAGCCAACGCCGCGCTGGACATGGCGCGCACCTAGTTGTACGATGACTGACGACATTGTGATCGACATTCTTCCTCAACTCGACTTCAAAGGACCGACATGACACTGAATCGACGCCATCTGATGCTCGGCGCGTTGGGCGGGAGTGGGCTCATCGCCTCCGCGCCGTTGCGTGCCGCCGATGCCTGGCCCGCCAAGCCGATCCGCATCGTGGTGCCGTACCCGCCGGGCGGCTCGTCCGACATCATTGCGCGGTCGATCAGCCAGCCTCTTTCGGAAGCGCTCAAGCAATCGGTGGTGGTCGAGAACCGCGCCGGCGCCAACGGCAATCTCGGTGCCGACCTGGTCGCAAAGGCGCCGGGCGACGGCTATGCACTGCTGCTGTGCGATGTGGGGGCACTGGCCATCAGTCCGTCGGTCTACACGCGGCTGGCCTTCGACCCGTCCAAGGACCTGCGCGGCGTGACGATGCTCGCGTATTCGCCGCACCTGCTGGTGGTGCATCCGTCGGTGCCGGCGAACAACCTCAAGGAACTGGTGGCGCTGTCGAAGACAGCCGACCTCAACTTCGCCGTGACCGCCACCGGCAGCGCGCCGCATCTGGCCGGTGTGGCGCTCGAGCGCGCCAGTGGTGCGCGCTGGCAATACGTGCCCTACAAGGGCGGCGTGCAGGCCATCCAGGACACCGTGGGCGGCCAGACCCAGGTGCTGATGAACGGCATGCTCGCCACGCTGCCGCACGTGCAGAGTGGCAAGCTCAAGGTGCTGGCCGTGTCCAAGGGCACCCGGATGCCGCTGATCGGCGACGTGCCGACCATTGCCGAGCAAGGCGTGCCCGGCTTCGAGTCCGGTACCTGGCAGGGTCTGCTCGCGCCGCGCGGCACGCCCGATGCGGTGATCCAGCGGCTCAACCGCGAACTGGTCACCATCATCCGGTCGACCGAGATCCGCTCGCGCCTTGCAGGCCAGGGCGCCGAGGTGGTGACGATGGCGCCGACCGAGCAGGAGCAGTTCTTCAACAAGGAGCGGGCGCGATGGGCCAAGGTCGTCGCGGCCGCGCAGATCAAGCTCGACTAGCCCCGCCGCTCGACCAGCCCACCGATACCCGGCCGCGGCCACTCCAATTTCAAACGACGACTCACATGAATCCCCAGGAACTCAAATCCATCATGGGCTCCGGCCTGCTGTCCTTTCCGCTGACCGACTTCGATGCCGAGGGCAACTTCGACCGCAAGGGTTACGCCGAGCGGCTCGAATGGCTGGCGCCTTATGGTGCGACGGCATTGTTCGCGGCCGGCGGCACCGGCGAGTTCTTCTCGCTCACGGCCGACGAATACCCCGAGATCATCCAGACGGCCGTCGACACCTGCCGTGGCAAGGTGCCGATCATCGCGGGTGCGGGCGGGCCGACACGCTTTGCGATCCAGTGCGCGCAAGCGGCCGAAAAGGCGGGTGCGCACGGCGTGCTGCTGCTGCCGCACTACCTCACCGAAGCCGGCCAGGAAGGCCTGGCCGCGCACGTCGAGGCGGTGTGCCGCAGCGTGAAGTTCGGCGTGATCGTCTACAACCGCGGGCAGAGCAAGCTCTATCCGGCCACCCTCGAAAAGCTGGCGGAACGCTGCTCCAATCTGGTCGGCTTCAAGGACGGCATCGGCGACATCGAGCTGATGAGCTCGATCCATCTGCGCATGGGCGACCGCTTCGCCTACCTGGGTGGGCTGCCGACGGCCGAGGTCTATGCGGCGGCGTACAAGGCGCTGGGCACGCCGGTGTATTCGTCGGCGGTCTTCAATTTCATTCCGCGCACCGCAATGGATTTCTATCGCGCGGTGGCGGACGACGACATGGCGACGCAGCACCGCCTGCTCAAGAGCTTCTTCATGCCCTATCTGGAGATCCGCAACCAGGGGCAGGGCTACGCGGTGAGCATCGTGAAGGCGGGCGCGAAAATCGTCGGGCACGACGCCGGGCCGGTGCGCACGCCGCTCACCGAGCTCAAGAAGAACGAGTGCGAAGCATTGGCCGCCCTCATCGAAGCGCTCGGCCCGCAGCAATAGGCGGGCATTCGACGGCGGGCGGGTCGACGCCCGCCGGTGCGATGAATGCGACGAACGCGACGAACGCGACGAGTCCGCCGGCGAGCAGCCGGCACGCGTTCGTTCAGCGCGAGCGCCGCCGCAGCAGCCAGCGCTCGATGAGCTCGAAGAAGGCTTCGCTCGCGAGCGCCAGCGCGGCGGCGGGCAGGGCGCCGGCCAGCAGCAGTTGGCGGTCGTTGAGCGCCAACCCCGTGACGATGCGTTCGCCGAAGCCACCGGCGCCGATGAAGGCCGCGATGGTCGCAGTGCCGATCGCGATCGTCGCGGCCGTGCGAATGCCGGCCAGAAGCGTCGGCATCGCGAGTGGCAGTTGCACCAGCCGCATGCCTTGCGCAGGCGTCATGCCGAGCGCGGTGCCGGCCTGCCGCACGCCGGCAGGCACCTCCGCCAGACCGGTGACGGTGTTGCGCATGATCGGCAGCAAGGCGTAGAGGGTGAGCGCGACCAGCGCGGGCAGCACGCCGATCGAGCCGATCAGCGAGATCAGCACGGCGAGCATCGCCAGCGAAGGCACGGTCTGCAAGAGGCCGGTGAAGCCGAGCAGCACCGCGCGCAGACGCGGGTGCGGAAACACGAGGATCCCGAGCGGCACCGCGATGAGCACGGCCAGCCCGACCGACACGGCGACGAGCAGCAGGTGCTGGCGCGCGAGCCGGCCCAGGTCCGGCCCGAAGAGCTTGCCCGCGAAGCCGCGCGCGCCGGCGTCGGCTGACGCGGCGTTCGCGGCCGTGCCCGAACCCGCGGCGGACTGCGCGCCTTGTGGCTCGCGAGAAAGGAAATC
>JAHJOG010000235.1 GCA_018820395.1 Gammaproteobacteria bacterium
CGGCGGTCCTCGTCCGACAGCGGCTGCGCCACGCCCTTGCCGCCGGCCGCCAGGTTGCCGCGCACTTCGGTGCCCTGCGGAATGCGCGCCAGGCTGTAGGGCACGGCGCGGCCGCCGATGACCAGGATGCGCTTGTCGCCCAGCGTCACCTCGGGCACGAAGCGCTGGACCATGATGGTTTCGGTGCCGTTCTTGTTCAGCGTCTCGATGATCGAGCCGAGGTTGAGCGCGTCGGCCTTGACGCGAAAGATGCCCATGCCGCCCATGCCGTCGAGGGGCTTGAGGATGATGTCCTGGTGCTCGGCATGAAAGGTCCGCACGGCCGCCGCGTCGCGCGTGACCAGCGTGGGCGTGGTGAATTCGGCGAATTCCATGATCGCCAGCTTTTCGGGATGGTCGCGCAGCGCGCGCGGCTTGTTGATGACGCGGGCACCGCCACGCTCGGCGTGTTCGAGCAAGTGGGTGGCGTAGATGTACTCGGCGTCGAAGGGCGGGTCCTTCCGCATGAGCACGATGTCGAACTCGTCGAGCGGACGCTCGTTGGGCACGCCGGCCACATACCACGCGTCGGCATCGCCGGTGAGCGTCAGCGTGCGGCATTTGGCCGTGACCGGGCCGCCGCGCAACCAGCCGAGGTGGACGGGCTCGCACACCGACAGCGAATGGCCGCGCCGTGCTGCTTCGCGCATCATCGAGAAGGTGGTGTCCTTGTAGATCTTGAACTGATCGAGCGGGTCGGCAACGAAGAGGATGTGCATCACGGGTTCTTTCCGTCAGTCGAGGGTCGGTGCGCGCTGGGGCCGGCGGCGTGCGCGTCTCGCCCGATCTTGCCTTCAGCGGGTTTGTCCGTGTCGCCGAAGGGTCTGCGGCCGAACTGCTGGATGGCGAGCGCCGCAGCGCCCGCGACCACGCCCCAGAAGGCCGAGCCGATGCCGGCGAGCGTCACGCCCGAGAGCGTGACCAGAAAAGTGATGAGCGCCGCTTCGCGATGCGATTCGTCGCGCACGGCTGCGGCCAGCCCGCCACCGATGGTCCCGAGCAGCGCGAGACCGGCGATGGTGGCCACCAGTTCCTTGGGAAACGCCGTGAGCAGCCCCGTCACGGCCGCGCCGAAGCAGCCGATGGCGACGTAGATGGCACCGCAACTCACGGCGGCGGTGTAGCGCCGCGCCGGGTCTTCGTGCGCCTCGCGGCCCATGCAGATCGCCGCCGTGATGGCGCTGAGGTTCAGCGCGAAGGCGCCGAAGGGGGCCAACACCAGCGTGCCGAGTCCGCTCAGCGTGATGAGCTTCGAGATCGGCAGGTCGTAACCGGCCGCGCGGATCGCCGCCACGCCCGGCAGGTTCTGCGAAGCCATGGTGACGACGAAGAGCGGCAGTGCGAGGCTCACCGTGGCTTGCAGACTGAAGGCCGGCATGGTGAACACGGGCATGGCGAGTTCGAGATGCACCTGCGACCATGCCAGCTGCCCGCGCAATGCAGCAAAGACGATCGCGACCAGCAGCGTCGTCGGCACGGCATAGCGCGGCGATATGCGCCGGGCCAGCAGGTAGGTCAGCAGCATGACCAGCACCAGCGGCAGCGCCGTCTTGGCCGCCAGGAAGGCGTCGAGCCCGAAGCGTGCCAGCACGCCCGCGAGCAGTGCGGAAGCGATCGCCATCGGAATGCGGTTCATCACCCGCTCGAACCAGCCGGTGGCGCCGGCGATCGCCATGAGCGCGGCGCAGACCACGAAAGCGCCGACCGCGTCGTTCATGGTGTAGCCGGCGCCGGCAACCGCCAGCACGGCGGCGCCCGGCGTGCTCCAAGCGATCATGACCGGCTTTCGGAGCCACAGCGACGGAACGGCCGACGCGAGCCCCATGCCGATGCCGAGCGCCCACATCCACGAGCTGATCTGCGCGGGTGTCGCACCGAACGCCAGGGCGGCCTGAAAGACGATCGCCACCGAACTGGTGAAGCCGACCAGCACAGCGACGAAACCGGCGGTGAATGCCGAAAGACTCAGGTCCTTGAAGAATCGCATTCGGCGGGCTGGCGCGGTCTCAGATCTCGATCTTCGAGCCGAGCTCGACCACGGCATTGTTGGGCAGCCCCAGGAAGTCGGCCGCCCCGCTGGCGTTGTGGTGCATCTGCGCAAAAAGCTTCTCGCGCCAAGCCGCCATGCCGCTTCCCAGCGTGGGAATGACGACGTCGCGTGACAGGAAATAGCTGGTCGACATCGGTTCGAGCTGGCAGCCGCGCAGCTTGGCGTGTTCGAGCGCGCGCGGCAGATCGACTTCGTTCTTGAAGCCGTAGTGCACCACCACCTGCCAGCAATGGTGACCGAGCGCTTCCATCTCGACGCGCTTGTCCATCGGGATCCAGGGCACCTCGTGCGAGCGCACCGTGACGAAGAGGTTCTGCTCGTGCAGGACCTTGTTGTGCTTGAGGTTGTGCATCAGCGCGTTGGGCACCACGCCGGGCTCTGCCGTCAGAAAGACGGCCGTGCCGTCGACCCGCGCGGGCGGGCTGATGAAGACCGAGTCGAGGAAGCCGCGCAGGTCGATGGCTTCCGCCAATTGCGCCTGCCCCATGAGACGCCGGCCCTCTTTCCACGTCAGCATCAGCGTGAAAATGATCCCGCCGATGAGCAGCGGAAACCATCCGCCCTCGAACAGCTTGAGCAGGTTGGACGCGAAGAACAGAAAGTCGACCACGAAGAACACGCCCGTTGCCGCGATACAGAGCGCCAACGGGTAGTGCCACGCATAGCGGATCACGAAGAAGGTCAACACCGTGGTGATCAGCATGTCGGTCGTCACCGCGATGCCGTAAGCGGCCGCCAGATTGCTCGACGAGCGGAACATGACCACCGCCAGCACGATGGCGACGAACAAGCCCCAGTTGACGGCCGGGATGTAAATCTGGCCGGCAGTGCGCACACTGGTGTGCTGGATGTTCAGGCGGGGCAGGTAGCCGAGCTGGATCACCTGGCGGGTGACGCTGAACGCGCCGGTGATCAAGGCCTGCGACGCGATCACCGTGGCGGCCGTCGCGAGCAGCACCAGGGGAATCAAGGCCCACGATGGCGCCATCATGAAGAACGGGTTCTTCACCGCGGCCGGGTTCTGCAGCAGCAACGCGCCCTGGCCGAAGTAGTTGAGCGTGAGCGCCGGCATCACCACCGAAAACCAGGCCAGTCGAATCGGCCGCTTGCCGAAATGGCCGAGGTCGGCATAGAGCGCCTCGGCACCCGTCACGCACAACACGGTCGCGCCCAGGATGATGAAGCTGGTGCCCGGGTTCTCCCACATGAAACGCAGCGCGTAGTACGGGCTCAGCGCCTTGAGGATTTCGGGGTGCTGAAGAATCTGCACCACGCCGAGCAGCGCGATGACGGCGAACCACACGAGAGTGATCGGTCCGAAGAAGCGGCCGATGCCGGCGGTGCCGCGCTTCTGGACGGCAAACAGGCAGAACAACACCACGAGCGTGATCGGGATCACGTAGTGTCTGAAATGCTCGGACACCACTTCCAGGCCCTCGACGGCAGAGAGCACCGAGATGGCGGGCGTGATCACGCCGTCGCCATAGAAGAGCGAGGTGCCGAAGATGCCGACCACCAGCAACACACTGCGCAGGCGCGGCTTGCCGACCACGGCGCGCGACGCCAGTGCGAGCATGGCCACCAGCCCGCCTTCTCCTTCGTTGTCGGCGCGCAGCACGAGCACCACGTACTTGAGCGAAACGATCACCGTCAGCGTCCAGAAGAACATCGACAGGATGCCGTAGACATTGCGGATGGTGAACGGCACGATCCCGTGGCCGAACACCTCCTTGACGGCGTAGAGGACGCTGGTGCCGATGTCGCCGTAGACGACGCCGATGGCCGCGAGGATCAGCGCAGGTGCAGAGGATTTGGTGGGGGACACGGGTCGATCGACAAAGTGGAGTCGGCGCGTTGTGCGCCTGCCGCGCGACCTGGCGGCATGCGCCACCGTCTGTCGCCCTCCGCCCTCTCGTTTGCGTTGGAATGGAGGCGCTATTTTGCCGTTGCGAACGGGGTCCGCAAGACGCCCGCGACAATCATTCGTAGATTTCGGCGTCGGGGTTGGTCGCCTCGAGCTCGTAGCTGGCGGCCACCATGGCCAGCCGCCCCACCACCCCGTACATGTAGAAGCGGTTCGGCGCGCTCGCACCGGGTTTGGCGCCCGGCTGAGGTAAGTGCGTACTCTCGGAAAATGCCAGCGGAACGAAGCTCGCGCCGGGCATGTCGAGGTTCTCGTCGGGGTTGCGCTGTGCATGCACGCGGTAGAAGCCGCCCACCACATAGCGGTCCATCATGTAGACGACCGGCTCCGCCACTGCGTTGTGAACACGCTCGTTGGTGAGCACGCCTTCTTGCACGATGACCTCGCCAGCCCCCTGCTCGGTGCCGGCGCCGTTGCGAAAACGCTGCACGATGGACTCGATGTCGGCGGTCTCGCGCACGGTCATCACGCCCATGCCATGCGGGCCGTTGTCCGCCTTGACCACCACGAACGGCTTTTCGTTGATGCCGTATTCCTTGTATTTGCGCCGGATGCGGGTCAGCAAGGCATCGACATGGCTGGTGAGCACGTCGACCCCGTCTCCGTTCGCGAAATTGACTTCGCCCGCCCGCGCATACATGGGCGTGATGAGCCAGGGGTCGATGCCCAGCAGCTTGCCGAAGCGCTTGGACAGTTCTTCGTAGCTGTGGAAGTGGTTGCTCTTGCGACGCACCGACCAGCCGGCGTGCAGCGGCGGCAACAGGTACTGCTCATGCAGGTCTTCGAGGATGCCTGGCGCACCCGCGGACAGATAGTTGTTGACCAGAATGGTGCACGGGTCGAAATGCTTCAGGCCCAGGCGCCGCTTGGTGCGGACCACGGGTTCGAGGCAGACCGAATCGCCGTTCGGCAGCTCGATCTTCTTCGGCGACTTGATGGCCGGATCGATCGACCCGACGCGCACGTTCAGGCCCGCCATGTGAAAGATGCGCACCAGTTGCGCGACATTGGCCAGGTAGAAGGTGTTGCGCGAGTGATTCTCGGGAATGACCAGCAGGTTTTTCGCCTCGGGGCAGATCTTCTCGATGGCGGCCTGCGCAGCCTGCACCGCCAGCGGCAGCATCTGCTGGGTCAGGTTGTTCCAGCCGCCCGGGTACAGATTGGTGTCGACCGGCGCCAGCTTGAAGCCCGCATTGCGAATGTCCACCGCGCAATAGAACGGCGGCGTGTGCTCCATCCACTCCAGCCGGAACCAGCGCTCGATGGCCGGCATGGAGTCGAGAACGCGTTGCTCGAGTTCGTTGATCGGGCCGGTCAGGGCGGTGACGAGATGGGGAACCATGCGACGGCCTCGTTGTGCGTGCGACGAAAAGTGGACTGGGATTGTAGGATTTGGGGCCACCCGGCCTCATGACAAGGCCGCAACGGCACCCGCGTATGCACCGGACTGCGCGTCCGGCCTCCCGTCACGTCCGGATTTCGCCCTGGCCCAGCACCACGTATTTGAGCGAAGTGAGGCCCTCGATGCCTACCGGCCCGCGCGCATGGAATTTGTCAGTGCTGATGCCGATCTCTGCGCCCAGCCCGAATTCGAAGCCATCCGCGAATCGGGTGCTGGCATTCACCATCACGCTGGCCGAATCGACTTCTCGCAGGAAACGCTGGGCGTGCTGGTGGTCGCGCGTGACGATGGCGTCGGTGTGATGGCTCGAATAGCGGTTGATGTGCTCGATCGCCGCGTCGATCCCGTCCACCACCTTGATGCTGATGACCGCCGCGAGGTATTCCTCGGACCAGTCGGACTCGACCGCATCGACGATCAGTGCCGCATCCGTCGGGCCGCTTCGCAGGATGCGCGCGGCCTCTCGGTCGCAGCGCATCTCGACGCCCTTGGACGCGAAGATGGCGGCGATCTCGGGCAGGAAGACTTCGGCCATCGACGACGCGACCAGCAGGCCCTCGGCCGCGTTGCAGGGGCTGTACTTTTGCGTCTTGGCGTTGTCGACGATGCCGAGCGCCATGTCGAGATCAGCCATGTCGTCCACGTACACATGGCAATTTCCGTCCAGGTGCTTGATGACGGGCACCTTGGCCTCGCGGCTGATGCGCTCGATGAGGCCCTTGCCGCCGCGCGGGATGATGACGTCCACGAACTGCGGCATCGCGATGAGCCGGCCCACGGCATCGCGGTCGGTGGTCTGAACCAGTTGCACCGCCTCCAACGGCAGGCCGGCTTCGGCGAGCGATTCGGTCACCAGGCCGGCCAGCACCTTGTTGGACTCGATGGCTTCGGAACCGCCGCGCAGGATGGCCGCGTTGCCGCTCTTGATGGCCAGGCTCGCGGCCTCGATGGTCACGTTGGGCCGGCTCTCGTAGATCATGCCGAACACGCCGATCGGGACGCGCATCTGCCCGACCCGGATGCCGCTGGGCTGCTGGCGCATGCCGATGACTTCGCCGATCACGTCGGGCATGGCCGCAAGCTGCTCGCATCCCAATGCCACCGTTTCGAGCGCCTTGGGCGTGAGCTTGAGGCGATCGACCATCGGTGCCGACAACCCGGCGGCTGCGGCCCGTTCGACGTCTCGCGCATTGGCCGGAGCGATGAGGTCGGTGCTCGCGCGCAGGCGCCGGGCCAGCGCTTTCAGTGCGGTGTTCTTCATGGCGGCGGACGCACGCGCCATGCCCGCGGAGGCCGCCTTGGCCTGTGCGCCCAGGCCTTGCATGTATTCGTCGACGTTGAGGGCGTTCATGGCCCGATTTTCTCACGCGCGGTGTTTCAGCCGCGTGCCGGGGTCATGCAGGCACGGCACAGCATCTGCGCCAGCCGCTGCAGCGCCAGCCATCCGCTGGACGGCCAGTCCGGTTGCTTCAGGCCCTTGACGATGCCGTCCACCACGTGCGCAGCCTGCAGCATCCGCGCGAGCGCACGATCGTCCAGCGCCGGCAGCACGCGTTCGAAGGCGCGCTCGCGCGTGCCCCAGATGCGGTTCTCGCGCAGCGCCATCGGCAACGGGCGGCCGGCGTTCATCGCGTCCTTGACGCGCTTGAGCGCACGGATGTCTTCCGCGAGCGTGTAGTGCACCAGCACTTCGGCCTCGCCTTCGGCCTGCAGACCTTCGAGCATGCGCGCCACGCGCCGCGGGTTGCCGCCCAGCACCGCTTCGGACAGCTTGAACACGTCGTAGCGCGCCACGTTGTTGACTGCCGACTCGACCTGCTCCCAGGCGAGCTCGCCCTCGGGGTACAGCAAGGCGAGCTTCTGGATTTCCTGGTGCGCGGCGAGCAGGTTGCCTTCCACACGATCGGCGAAGAACTGCAGCGTGCGCTGCCCTTCCTCGCCCGACTTCATGCGCTGGCCCTGCCGGGACAGGCGCTGGGCAATCCATTGCGGCAGTGCAGCCCGTTCGACGACGTCGATCTGCACGCTGGCGCCTGACTGCTCCAAGGCCGAGAACCAGGCACTGCTGCGCGTGGCCTTGTCCAAGCGGGGCAGGATCACGAGCGTCAACGTCGAGTCGTTGCCCGGCGCCGATGCGGCGATCTGCTGCAAGGCCTGGCCGCCGTCCTTGCCCGGCTTGCCTGAGGGGACGCGGATCTCGACGATCTGCCGGTCGGCAAAGAGGCTCAACGAGCCGCCGGCCGCCAGCACGGCGCTCCAATCGAAATGCGCGCCCGACACGATGTAGGTGCTGCGCTCGGTGTAGCCCTGGGTCCGGGCGGCCGCGCGGATCGCGTCGGCAGCCTCTTGAACCAGGAGCGGCTCGTCGCCGTGCAAGGTGTAGAGCGGCGCGACGCCCTTGGCGAGCTGGCCGGTGAGCTGCGATGCGGACAGCTGCATGGGTGCTATCTGCCGCCGCGGCTCACATCGACTTGACGGCAGCGAGTCGGCGCAAGGTCTGCTGCGCGATGTCCTTCTGCATGTCGCGGTACAGCAGCTCGGTCTCGCCTTCCTTGGCCAGCGCAGCCGTTTCGTTGTAGGTGATGTCGCGCTGCTGCTCGATCTCGGTCGCCTCGAGCAAGTCCTTGCCGGCCGGAGTGCGCACCCTGAATCGCACCTTGAGGCGCAACTGGAACTCGCGCACCTGGCCCGCCGAGTTGGTGGACAGCACGACGTTCTCGCGCGTCTCGCTCAGGATGTCGAGCACGGCCTCGGCCGTTGTCATCTGCTCGGGAGGCAAGACCGTCACGGTGCCGGTCGCACGAAGGTCGCGCCGGAGATAGTTGACGAACGCCGTGTTGCCGGGAACGACGATGCTCTTGAACGCGAAGATCGGGGCCTTGCGCAGTTCGAAGCCGCAGCCAGCGCCCAGCACGGACGCGGTGATGGCCGCGGCGGCGGCAAGCAGGCCGCGTCGCGGGAGCCGGAATGGCTGGTCGGTGCTCATGTCTTTGGTCATGTTCTGTTCGCGCTCACAGCACCACGTTCACCAGACGCCCCGGGACCACGATGATGCGCTTGGCGGTGGCGCCCGCCGCATGTTTGGCGAAATCGTCACTGGCCAATGCCAGCTTTTCGATGTCTTCCTTCGAGGCGCTGGCAGGCACCCGCAGCGAGCCGCGCAGCTTGCCGTTGATCTGCAGCATCAGTTCGATCTCATCCTGTTCGAGGGCGGCGTTGTCCACGGCAGGCCAGGGGGCGTCGAGCAGTTCGCCCAGCTGCCGGTCGTAGCCGAGTTGCTGCCACAGCACCTGCGTGAGGTGCGGCGTGGCCGGGTACAGGCAGCGCAGCAGAATCCCGAAGCCTTCGCGCGCGGCGGCCGCGTCGGCCGGGCTGCCGTCGGACGCGAAACCTTCGAGCGCGTTCAGCATCTTCATCGCCCCGGAGACGACCGTGTTGTATTGCATGCGCTGGTAGTCGTAATCGACCTGGCGCAGCACGGTGTGCACTTCGCGCCGCAGCGCCTTGGCCCCGCGTCCGAAGGAGTGCCGCGACGCTTCGCCGCCGTGCGCGGCTGCCGCCCCTTGCAGCGACGCGCCGAAACTCCAGACCCTGCGCAGGAAGCGCGAGCTGCCTTCGACGGCGGCGTCGTTCCATTCGAGCGTGGCCTCGGGCGGTGCGGTGAACATGGTGTACAGGCGCGCGGTGTCGGCGCCGTACTTCTCGATCAGGTCTTGCGGGTCGACGCCGTTGCGCTCGCTCTTGCCCATCTTGCCGACACCGCCATAGGTCACCGCGCTGCCGTCGGCGAGCGTGCCGCCGACCACGCGCCCCTGTGCATCGAGCGTGGGTGTCACCTCGGCCGGCGGGAAGTAGTCCTTGCCGCCCTTGGCATTGCGCTGATAGAAGATGTGATTGAGCACCATGCCCTGCGTGAGCAGCTTGCTGAAAGGCTCGTCGATCTTCACCAGGCCCATGTCGCGCATGACCTTGGTCCAGAAGCGCGCGTAGAGCAGGTGCAGGATGGCGTGCTCGATGCCGCCGATGTACTGGTCCATCGGCATCCAGTAGGCGGCGCCTTCGCCCACCATGGCGGCGTCGTTCTTCGGGTCGCAGTAGCGCATGAAGTACCACGCGCTGTCGACGAAGGTGTCCATGGTGTCGGTCTCGCGCCGCGCGGGCTGGCCGCACACCGGACACACGACGCCCGCATGAAAGCCTTCATGCTTGTCGAGCGGATTGCCCGAACCGTCGGGCACGCAGTCGGTGGGCAACACCACGGGCAGGTCGGCTTCGGGCACGGGCACGGCACCGTGCTCCTCGCAATGGATGATCGGGATCGGCGTGCCCCAATAGCGCTGCCGGCTCACGCCCCAGTCGCGCAGACGCCAGGTGGTCTGCATTTCGCCCAGGCCCTTCTGCCCGAGCGCGTGCGCCACGGCCTTCACGGCCTCGGTGTGGGTCATGCCGCTGAAATTGTCTGAATTGATGGTGATGCCGCGCTGCTTGTCGGCATACCAGTCCTGCCAGCGGTGGTAGTCGAAGTGCGGCTCGTCATCGACCAGCACGACCTGAATGATCTCGAGCCCGTACTTGTTGGCGAACGCGAAATCGCGCTCGTCATGCGCCGGCACGCCCATGACCGCGCCGTCGCCATAACTCATGAGCACGTAGTTGCCGATCCACAGCGGGATCTGCTCGTCGGTGATCGGGTGGATCACGGTGAGACCGGTGGCAATGCCCTTCTTCTCCTGCGTGGCGAGTTCGGCTTCCGTCGTGCCGCCGCTCTTGCACTCCTCGATGAAGGCAGCCACCTGCGGATTGGAGAGCGCCGCGTGCAGCGCCAGCGGATGTTCAGGCGCCACGGCGCAGAAGGTCACGCCCATGATGGTGTCGGCCCGCGTCGTGAAGACGTACATGCGGCCGTCCTGGATCGGCTGGCCGTCGGCACCGCGGATGTCGTGCGTGAAGGCGAAGCGCACGCCCTCGCTCTTGCCGATCCAGTTCTCCTGCATCAGCTTGACGCGCTCGGGCCAGCCCGGGAGCCGGTGCTGCGTGTGATCGAGCAGCTCTTCGGCGTAGTCGCTGATCTTGAGGTAGTAGCCCGGGATTTCGCGGCGCTCCACCGTGGCGCCGGTGCGCCAGCCCTTGCCGTCGATCACCTGCTCGTTGGCGAGCACGGTGTGGTCGACCGGGTCCCAGTTGACGACTTGCGTCTTGCGGTAGGCAATGCCCTTGTCGAGCATCTTGAGGAAGAGCCACTGATTCCACTTGTAATAGTCGGGATCGCAGGTCGCGATCTCGCGGCTCCAGTCGATCGCCAGGCCCATGGCCTGGAGCTGGCTCTTCATCTCGCGGATGTTCTGGTAGGTCCAGCGCGCAGGCGGCACGCCGTTCTTGAGCGCCGCGTTCTCCGCCGGCAGCCCGAAGGCGTCCCAGCCCATCGGCATCAGCACGTTGAAGCCGCTCATGCGCAGGTAGCGCGTGAGCATGTCGTTGATCGTGTAGTTGCGCACGTGCCCCATGTGCAGCTTGCCGCTCGGGTACGGCAGCATCGAGCACGCGTAGTACTTCTTCTTGTCGGCCCGCTCGGTCACGCGATAGGCATCTTTGCTCGTCCAGTAGGCCTGGGCGGCAGACTCGACTTCGCTGGGTTTGTAGCTGGGGTTCATGGATTTCGCACGGCGCGCGGCGCGGGAACGGATCGGAGAGTCCGGATTATCGCGTCAGCGCGCGGCCCGCATCGAGCGGGCCTGAGCGCCGTCATCCCGCCAACGAGCAAGCGGGGTAGCCGAAGACGGGGTCCTTTGTTAAAATACATACCTCGTTTCAGTTTTTCACGGCCTGTCTCCGGCTTGCGTCCAGCAGCCACGGGCATTCGTAGCGTGAGAGCGTCGGTCGACACGTTTCGTCGGCGCCCGCCTGATCCTGTCCTGTTCGCGGCTCCTTCTTTCGGGGGCCATCTTTCCGCTCCAAGTCGTCCCGCACGGGACTTGCGTTCTTCCACCGAGGACGCGGCTTGCGATCTTCATCGTCAGCCGACATCGCCTTGCGCCTCGCCGCGTGGCCGTCGGCCCAATCAAGGAGTCGCCACGATGTCATCGACGTTCGTCACCCCGTCCACTTCCATTTCCACGTCCCATCCTGCGGCTCCGGAGTCCTTCGAGCGCATCGCGGTCATCGGCGCGGGTGCCTGGGGAACCGCGCTCGCCATCACCGCGGCACGCGCCGGTCGCCAGGTGTCGCTGTGGGCCCGCGAGACCGTCGTGGTCGATCAGATCCGCGAGCACCGCGAAAACAGGGTGTTCCTGCCCGGCCTGGAGTTGCCCGACACCATCCGCGCCGAGAGCGACCTGGGTGCCGCGCTTCGCGACGCCGACCTCGCACTGATCGTCGTCCCGTCGCAGTTCCTGCGCGCGAGCTGCCTGGCCATGGCGCCGCTCGTGCGGGCAGACCTGCCCGTCGTCATCTGCTCCAAGGGCGTCGAGCGCGATCGCGGCCTGTTGCTGTCGCAGGTGGTTGAAGAGGCGCTGCCCGGTCATCCGGTGGCGGTGCTGTCCGGCCCGACCTTTGCGCACGAGGTCGCCTCGGGCATGCCGACCGCTGTCACCGTCGCGTCGAGCGATCTGGATGACGACCGGCACGAATCGCTCGCAGCGCGCGTGGCCGTGGCCCTGGGCACGCCCACCTTCCGGCCCTATGTATCGCACGACGTCATCGGCGTGGAGGCCGGCGGCGCGGTGAAGAACGTGCTGGCCATTGCCAGCGGCATCGCACACGGGCTGGGCCTGGGTTCCAACGCACGGGCAGCGCTCATCACGCGCGGGCTCGACGAAATCATGCACCTGTGCGATGCGCTCGGCGGCGACCGCAGCACCGTGACCGGCCTCGCCGGCCTGGGCGACCTCACGCTCACCTGCTCGAGCGAGCAGTCGCGCAACATGCGCTATGGCTCCGCGCTGGGCAGCGGACGTTCGGACGCCGACATCTTCGACGGCCGCCCGGTCGTGGTCGAGGGGCGCGAAAACGTCCTGCCGGTCACGGAACTGGCGCGCCAGCTGGGTGTCGAGATGCCGATCTGCGAAGCCGTGCGCTCGATCGTGGTGGACGGTGAGCCGATCGCCAAGGTCATGACCGACCTGCTGTCGCGCCCCTTCCGCGCCGAGCCGCACCACATCGACCTGGCGATCGAGCAGCCGCTCGGCGCCGCGACACCGCTTCAAGCCCTCGCAGCACTGAAAGGAGTCGACGAATGACCGCGCGCAACCGACTGGTGCTCGCCACTGACCTCGATGGCACCTTTCTCGGCGGCAGCCAAGCCGAGCAGCTGGCGCTCTATCGCTGGATCGAAGCGCGCCGCCGCGCCGTGACGCTGATCTTCGTGACCGGCCGCGACCTCCCCTTCATCCGTGACCTGGTGCGCGACACGCCGGTGCCGCAACCCGACTACGTGATCGGCGACGTCGGAACGACCGTGGCAGGCGGCCCCGGCATCGAGCCGATTCCCGCGCTCGAAGCCGACATTGCCGAACGCTGGAACGACGCTGGTCCGCGCATGCGCGAACTGCTCGCCAAGGAGCCCGGCCTGCGGCTGCAGGAAACGCCGTTTCGCCATCGCCTCAGCTACTACTACGACCCCGCGCTGCTGTCTCCGGACACCCCGGAAAAGGTGCGAGCCGCCGGCTTCGACTGCCTGCTGTCTGCGGACACCTACTTCGACGTGCTGCCCAAGGGAATCTCCAAGGGGCCGACCCTGCTGCGCCTGGTGAAGCACCTGCAGCTTGTCAAAGACCACGTGCTGGTGGCCGGCGACACGCTGAACGACCTGTCGCTCTTCGAAACCGGCCTCACGGGCGTGGCCGTCGGCAATTCCGAGCCCGCGCTGAGGGAACGCATCGCCGGCCTGTCGAACGTCCATCTGAGCCGGCGCGAAGGTGCCGCCGGCATCCTGGACGCCATCCAACACCACGACTTCGCCATCGAGGAGGACCCGCAATGAAGAAATCGAATCTCGTCATCGTCTATCACCGTCAACCCTACGAGGAGGTGATGGAAAACGGCAAGGTCACTTACCGAGAGCATGCAAGCCCCAACGGCATCGTGCCGACGCTCAAGAGCTTCTTCGGCGCCGTCGACCAGGGCGCCTGGGTGGCGTGGAAGCAGACCGACGCCAAGCAGAAGAATTTCCAGGAAGTGGTGCGCATCAACGACTCGTACGGCGAATACAACGTCGCGCGATTGCCGCTCACCGCACAGCAGGTCAAGAGCTTCTATCACGTGACCTCCAAGGAAGCGCTGTGGCCGATCCTGCATTCGTTCCCGGAGCGCTACAACTACGACGCGGTCGACTGGCCGGTCTTCCGCGAGGTCAACAAGCTCTTTGCCGAAGCCGCGGTGGCGCAGGCCGCCGAAGGTGCGACGATCTGGATCCACGACTACAACCTGTGGCTGGTGCCGGGCTACGTGCGGGAGATGCGGCCGGACGTGCGCATCGCCTTCTTCCATCACACGCCGTTTCCGTCGTCGAGCATCTTCAGCATCCTGCCGTGGCGCGACGAGATCATCGAAAGCCTGCTGGCATGCGACGTGATCGGCTTTCACATCCCGCGCTACGCAGCGGGCTTCGTGGCCACCGCGCGCGCACTGAAGGAGGTGGAAATCGTCGAAGAAGTGCCGGTCGACCCGAGCCTGGCGATCCGCGGCCTGGCGCTGTCGGAGCCCACGCTGCCGGTGCGGCTGTCGTACAAGGGGCGCGAGATCCGCATGGATGCGTTTCCGGTGGGCACCAACGTGTCCTATATCTCCGAGCTGGCGGCGAGCGAAGCGACGCGCGCGCTCGAAAAGCGAATCCGCAGCGAGCTGGGCGACCGCCGCTTCATCATCTCGGTGGGCCGGACCGACTACACCAAGGGCACGCGGGACATGCTGCTGGCCTACGAGCGCCTGCTCGAGCGCCGGCCCGAGTTGGCGAAGGAAGTGCAACTGCTGGTCACGTCGGTGTCGGCCAACCAGGGCATGCACATCTATCGCAACGTGCAGCGCGAGATCGAGCAGTTGGCCGGGCGCATCAACGGGCGCTACGGCACGCTGGCTTCTCAGCCGCTGCTGCTGATGACGAACGCGATTCCGTTCCAGGAGTTGATCGCGTATTACCGCTGCGCGGACGTGTGCTGGGTGACGCCGCTGCGTGACGGGCTGAACCTCGTGGCGAAGGAATTCGTGGCGGCGCGCAAGGGCTTGGGGGGTGCGCTGGTGCTGTCGGAATTCACGGGTGCGGCTGTGGAGCTCGCGGGTGCGGTGATGACCAATCCGTATTCGACGCACGAGATGGACGCAGCGATCGACGAAGCGCTCGACATGCCCGAGCAGGAGCAGCATGAGCGCATGGCGAAGATGTGGGCCAGCGTGGAGCGCTACAACTCGGACCACTGGGCGTCGCACACGCTCAAGAGCTTCGAGGCTTTGGGGGTGCATCGGTCTGCGTCGGACGAAGCTGTTGCCGACGACGTGGAAAAGAAGGTGCTTGCTCTGAGGTAGACGGCTGGGTGGGCCGCGCTTGTTCATGGACAGTCCGCCGGGCAAGCAGCGCTTGTCTACCCGTTAGAAAGTCCGCCCGCCAGGCAGTGCGGTCTGTTCCGGCTTCACTGCAGCGGCCCTTCGGGCTTCCTTGCGGTGCTCGCACTTCGCGGGGTCCGCACAAACTCGCCTGCGGCTCAGACATGTGCGGCCCTTTTTCCGCGAAGTGCTGTGCTCCTCAGCGC
>JAHJOG010000024.1 GCA_018820395.1 Gammaproteobacteria bacterium
GAGATCGGCATGAAGACGTCGGCCGCGGCCTTGACCGACTCGACCACGCCGGCCACTTCGCCCTGCTCGAACGTCGTGCCCACTTCGGGCAGATCGACGAAGACGACGTCTCCCAGCGCATCCTGCGCATGCTGCGTGATGCCGACGGTCACGGCGGCGTGGTCGTGTGCCTGGATCCACTCGTGGTCCTTGGTGTACTTCATGGTCATGCGGGGGCTCCTTGGATAAAGATGGATGCGGATGTGCAGGAAAAGGGTTCTCGCCTCAGCCGCGGAAATAACGGGCTGGAAGAAAGGGCAGGGTACTGACTTCCATCGGCACCGGCTTGCCGCGCACGATGGCCTGGATGCGCGTGCCGGGTTCCGAAAACGCCAGCGCCACGTAGCCCATGGCGATCGGGCGATCGACGCTCGGGCCGAGCAGTCCGCTGGTGACCCGGCCGATGGCGTGGCCTTCGAAGGATTCGAGCGGGGCTCCGTCGCGCACGGGCACGCGCTCGAGCGCCACCAGGCCCACGCGCCGCCGTGTCAGCGTGTGGTGGTCGACGTGGCCGGCCGGGCCGCTGGCGGCCACCAGTTGCGCCAGCACTTTCTCGGCGCCCGGAAAGCCGCCTTCGCGGGCGCCTCCGGTGCGGCGGACTTTCTGGATCGCCCAGCCGAGCGATGCCTCGACCGGCGTCGTGGACGTGTCGATGTCGGCGCCATAGAGGCACAGGCCGGCTTCCAGTCGCAACGAGTTGCGCGCGCCGAGCCCGACGGGCCGGACTTCGGGCTGGGCGAGCAGCAGCCGCGCCAGTGCCGGTGCATCCGCGCCGGCCACCGAAATCTCGAAGCCGTCTTCGCCGGTGTAGCCGCCGCGCGTCACAAAGGCGGCGATGCCACCGATTTGCACCGCGCCGCCGGTCATGAAGACGAAGCGCTCGATGCCCGGCGACAGCCGCTGCAGCGCTTCGCAGGCCTTCGGGCCCTGCAGCGCCAGCAGCGCATGTTCGGGCATCGGCAGCACGTCGCAGCGGCTGCCGACCCGCGCAGAGATGTGCGCAATGTCGGCCGCCTTGCAGGCGCCGTTGACGATGACGAAGAACGAGTCGTGCCCTTCATTGAAGAACATCAGGTCGTCGAGGATGCCGCCCTGGTCGTCGAGCAGCAGGCCGTAGCGCTGCTTGCCCGGCGCGAGGCCGAGCACGTCGACCGGCATCAGGGATTCGAGTGCGGCGGCGGCGTCCGGGCCGGAAAGCCGCAGCTGGCCGATGTGGGAAATGTCGAAAAGCCCTGCGGCTTCGCGCGTGTGCTTGTGCTCCGCCATGAGTCCGGCGGGGTATTGCACGGGCATCGAATAGCCGGCAAAGGGCACCATGCGGGCGCCCAGTTCGACATGAAGGTCGTACAGGGGCGTCTTCTGAAGATCGCCGGCGGCGGCAGGTGGAGCGGGGGCAGCGGACAAGGCGGTCTCCAAGGGGCAGTCGATTTCCATGGCGCGAGCCATGGGCCACCCCTGCTGTCCGCTTTACCTGAGAGATTCGCCCCACGATCGGGGTTTGCTCCTTCGGTGGGCCGATGCGGCTCGCGCTGCGATCGACCTCTCTCCAGCAAGGAAACGCGCGCCGGAGCGCGCGTCGTCAGTCCTTTTGCCTGAGCGTTCGGGCCCGTGAATGGAACCTGCGCCTTCGGCGGCCCCGGCTAGCGGGACTCTCTCCTGACGTTGGGAGTGTAGTGGATCGAAGTCGCCGTGCGGCGTGATTCCGCGGCGGCATCCATCTCGCGCTGGACCTTGCGCATCAGGTACTTCTCCCACATCTTGTCCTGCAGGAAATGCATCGTGGTGCGAATGCGGTCGCGCGCGTTCTGCCCGTGGTAGGGCGATCGGATGTCCGCGCCCAAAGTTCGCGCGCGTGCCGTGAGCACGCTTTCCGCCAGACAGCAACGCGCCTTCATGCGCATGCTTTCGAAGGTCTTGGCGTTGAGGGGCGCGGCGTTGTGCCACTCGTAGGCCCACTTGTACTTGGTCTGGTTGCTCGGGCCTTCCGAACCGTTCTTGAGAAGCCAGCGGCAGGTCCAGTCGACGTAAGCCGGGTCCACGTTGTCGCGATAGAGCGCCCGTGCATCCTCGTAGCGGTCGTACACATGCGCGTCGAGAAATTCCTCTCCCGGATTCAACGTCGAGAGTCCGTCACGCAGCTCGCGGTTCATCGCGAAGCAATAAGTGGCCACGTTCTCCAGAAGCGGCCCCAACGGCGTCTTGATCGAATGCGGGAAGTCCTTGATCTCGCCCAGCAGCCACGGGGCTTCGTGCCCGCTCAAGCGATGGATCTCCTCGCCGAAGGCAGCCGCCTTGCGGTCGCCCCAGCCGTGGCGCAATGCCAGGGTGTCGTTGGTGAAGATCCACACGTCCGGGTCGAGGCCGCTGTCGAGGATTCGCCCGATCGCCTTGTCCCAGCCGGTGAATTCCCGCGTGGTGTTGTCTCCGGCCATCAGCAGGCCGGGCTCGAACCCGCTGCGCTGCAGCGGTTCGTCCTGCGCAGTGCGGGCGTTGTCGACCACCACCAGCGTAGACCGGTCGCCGCTCTTCGCGGCGGCGGCTCTGAACTTGTCGATCACTTTCAGCGAACGATCACGGTGATCGCTGCCGAACTCCAGGTGCACGAAACAGTAATGGGTCATAGATAGCTCAAAGTGTGGGTGACAGCGCGGCCTCGAACCCTGAGCTTCGTGAAAAACTTCTCGCTAAATCGCGTGGGATTGTTTCAACACGTCTTGATCGAGCCTGCGATCCACAGTAGGCATATTTCATTCATATGCTCGTTGCGTTTGAAGTGCTGCCGCACCTCTGTCTGTAGGACGAATCGCACACGCGCCAACGCGCTCGCGCGCAGTGGGGCGTGCATCTCGGAGTGCGGAGCGACTATTTCGCGTAGACCAGATCGCGCAGGCCGAGCGAGAGCCCCGGCACGTAAGTGATCACCATCAGGCAGGCGACGATCACAAGCACGAACGGAATGAGGTGCCCAACGATGCGGTCCAGCGAGATGCGCGCGACGGTGCATGCCGCGAAGAGGTTCACGCCGAAGGGTGGCGTGATCATGCCGAGTGCCAGGTTGACCACCATCACCAGTCCGAAGTGGACCGGGTCGATGCCGAAATGCGCCGCCACCGGCGCCAGGATCGGGGCCAGCACGATGATCGCCGCACTGGTTTCGATGAACATGCCGATCACGAAGAGCGCCGCGTTCACGCCCAACAAGAACAGCGTGGGCGATTGCAGCACCGATTCGAGCCAGCGGCCAATGGCTTCGGGCACGCCCGCGCGCGTGATCAGGAACGCGAACAGCCCTGCATTGGCGATGATGAACATGATCACCGACGATGAGATCACCGACTTGCGCAGCACCGCGTAGAGCTGTGCCGGCTTGGTCTCACGGTAGATTAGCGTGCCGACCACGAGCGCGTAGAACACCGCCACCGCCGAGGCTTCGGTGGGCGTGAAGACGCCGCCGTAGATGCCGCCCAGAATGATGACGGGCATCAGCAGCGCCCAGCCCGCTCGCCACGTGGCCGTGAGCACGCCGAGCCGGCCGTCGCCGTCGTTCTTGCCCAGCCCCTTGAACTTGCAGTAGAGGTAGACGAAGGCCATCAGCGCCGCGCTGATCAGAAGGCCCGGGCCGAAGCCGGCGATGAAAAGTTCGCCGATCGACACTTCGGCGCTGACGCCATAGAGGATCAGCGGGATCGACGGCGGAATGATCACCCCGAGCTCCGCGCTGGTGGCCTGGAGTGCGGCCGCGTAGCTCTTGGGGTAGCCGTGCGCGACCAGCGCAGGAATCAGGATGGCGCCGATCGCGAAGGTGGTCGCCACCGACGAGCCCGACACGGCCGCGAAGATCATGCAGGTCAGCACGCAGGTCATCGGCAGCCCGCCTTGCACGCCGCCGACCAGGCTCTTGGCGAATTCCACCAGCCGGCGCGAGATGCCGCCGCTTTCCATCAGGTTGCCGGCCAGGATGAAGAAGGGGATGGCCGCCAACGGAAACTTGTTGATGGCGTTGAACATCTCCTTGACCGAGATGAGCATGTTCGCGTTGACTGCCTGAATGCCGAGGATCGACGCGAGGCCGATCGATACTGCCACCGAGATGGTGAGCGCGAAGCAGATCACCATGGTGGTGATCATGATGGGGGTCATTGCGCGGTCTCCAGTTCATGCCGCTGCGGATCGAGCAGATTGGCGACGATGCCGATCACGCAGAAGAGTCCGCCGACAGGCATCGACACGTAGGCCCAGAACATCGACAGCGATTCCAGCCCGGCCATGCTCTGCACGCTGCCGCGCATTGCGTAGTCCCAGCCCCACCAGATGATGACCACGATCAGCGCGATGGCGGCGAGGCACACGACCCAGTCGAGCACCCGGCGCAGTTTGGGTGGGCTCCAGCGATAGAGCACGTCGACGCTCACCATCGCGCCTTGCCGGAAGGCGGTGGGAATGCCCATGAAGACCATCCAGATGAGGCTGATGCGAATCAGGATCTCGGACCACTCGGCCGGTTGTTCGAGCACGAAGCGCGTGACGATCTGGAACACGCCGAGCGCGGACGCGACGACCAGCATCAGGCACGCGACGGCCATCGAGAAGGTCGTGGTCCACCGGTCGAGCGAAAGAAAGGCTGATTTCATGAATGCATGCCCACCGACGAAAAATCGCCCGCCAGCCGGAGCTGGGCGGGCGACGGTCGCCGCGTCGGGCGGGGGGTTACTTGTAGTTGCGGATCTTGTCGATGTTGGCCTTGCCGAACTGCTTTTCGAATTCGGCATTGACGGGCGTCAGTGCGGCCACGAACTTCGCCTTGTCGATGTCGTCGATCACGGTCACGCCCTTGGCGCGAAGGTCGGCCACGCCCTTGGCATCGTCGGAGTCGACGCGCGCGCGATTGACCTTGACGCCTTCTTTCGCGGCCTCGAGGAAGGCGGTCTTGTCGGCGGCGCTGAGTTTGTCGAAGTCGGCCTTGTTCATCAAGAAGATGCACGGCGAATACACGTGGCCAGTCAGCGTGAGGTGCTTCTGCACCTGGTCAAACTTGGCGGAGATGATGACCGACAGCGGGTTCTCCTGGCCGTCGACCGTGCCTTGCTGCAGGGCGGTGAACACTTCGGGGAAAGCCATGGGCGTGGTGATGATGCCGAAGCCCTTGTAGGCGGCGATGTGCACCGGGTTTTCCATGGTGCGCATCTTGAGGCCCTTCAAATCTTCGGGCACCTTGACGTCGCGCTTGCTGTTGGTCATGTGGCGGAAGCCGTTTTCGGCCCACGCCAGCGCCTTGAAGCCCTTGGCATCGAACTTGGTGAGCAGATCTTGGCCGATGGGGCCGTCGAGCACGGCGCGTGCATGCGCCTTGTCGCGGAACAGGAAGGGCACGTCGAGGATCTTGGTCTCGGGCACGAAGTTGGGCACCGGGCCGGTCGACGAGAAGGCCAGCGACTGGGTGCCGAGCTGCACTGCCTCGATCGACTCGCGCTCGCCGCCGAGGGCGCCGTTGTAGAAGGTTTCGATCTTGTAGCGGCCGTTGGTGCGCGCGGCGACTTCCTTCGCGAAGGTGTCGATGGCGACGCCCTGGTGCGAGTTCTGCGAAGTCGAGATGCTGATTTTCATGGTCGTCTGCGCGAAAGCGGCGCATGCCATGCCGAGGCCGAGCACAAGGCCAGCGGCCAGTCGGGTCAACTTCATTGGGGAGTCTCCTGGATTGAAAAAGTGTGAGCGCTCGAATATGCCTCATGTTCGGGTCGCTTCCGGTCGGGATTTCCACTGACGGGGGGCGCGAGATTTCCTGCGCGTTCGCAAGATGCGTGTCTGCGCGTTCGCAAAGGTGTCTGCGAGCCGGCCGCCGCGCGCCACTGGGGCGGTCTGCGCTTCGCTCCGACTGCCCTGCGATGCTCGGTCAACCGGGCTGCCGCAGAACTCGCTGCGTTCACTTCGTTCACTGCGCTCAGACAGCTGCGGCAAGTCAGATCACGAAGCGCGCGTGTCTTCGCACGCGCGCGCCCGGCTGTCCTGCGCTTCTCGGCGCCCCAGAGGCGCGCGGCGGCCGGCTCGCAGACACCTTTGCTCGGTGACGATGGTGGTGTGACCTGTCCACTGTGGAGTGAATGCCGTCGATCAAGCGCAACCTCTGCGCCGCGGCGGGTGGTCTGCGCTGCTGGCGATTTCCGTGGCGGCGAGGAGCGCAGCACAGAGGGCGGCACGCGTGCGAAGACACGCGTGCTTCGTGATCTGACTTGCCGCAGCTGTCTGAGCGCAGTGAACGAAGTGAACGCAGCGAGTTCTGCGGCACGCCCTCTGTGCGAGCACCGCAGCGAAGTCGGCGCGACAGCGCCGACCGCCACGGTATGAGCCCACACCGCAGACCACCCACCGCGGCACGCCCCATCACGGCACCCCCGTCACGACAAGCCCCACGACGAAACGCCCCGTCGGCAACGCAGCGTCGCATCGAACAAGATCAACCCCGAGAACTGCACACGATCCCCGCACCACCGACCCCTAGATCCGCAAACCCGTCGCGCGATCGAACAGATGCGCAGCCCCCGGCGCGAACGACAGCCGCACCGACTGCCCCTCGCTCAAGCCCGCATCGGCCTCGACGCGAGACTTCACGCGCTGGCCGTTCACCTGGATGTTCGCGATCGCGCTGTCGCCGAAATCCTCGACGAACTCCACCTTCGCCGGCAGCCCGTCGCCGCCGATGCGCAAGTCGCCCGGCCGCACACCCAGCATCACGTCCGCGCCCGCTGCAGCACCCGTCGACGCCACCGGCAACGCGATATCGCCGATGCGCACCCGCCCCGAGTCCATGCTCGCCGGCAACAGGTTCATCGGCGGCGTGCCGATGAAGCCCGCCACGGCCACCGACGCCGGACGAGAGAACACCTCCTTCGGCGTGCCCACCTGCACCACGCGGCCTTCGATGAAGAGCGCCATGCGGTCGGCCATGGTCATCGCCTCTTCCTGGTCGTGCGTGACATAGACCGTCGTGACACCCAGCGTGCGCTGAAGCCGCCGGAGTTCGGCCCGCGTCTCCACGCGCAGCTTGGCGTCGAGATTGGACAGCGGCTCGTCCAGCAGAAACAGCCGCGGCTTGCGCACGATCGCGCGCGCCAGGGCACAACGCTGCTGCTGCCCGCCCGACAACTGCCCCGGCCGGCGGTCGAGCAGGTGCGCGATGTCGACGCTCGCTGCGGCATCGCGCACGGCGCGGCTGATCTCTGCCGAAGGCGTGCCGATCATCTTCAGCGGAAAGCCGATGTTCTGGCCCACCGTCATGTGCGGATAGAGCGCGTAGCTCTGGAACACCATCGCCACGTCGCGTTCGCCCGGCTGCTTGGCCGTCACGTCGATCTCGTCGAGCAGCACGCGCCCGGCGTTGACCGATTCGAGTCCGGCCAGGATGCGCAGCGTGGTGGTCTTGCCCGAGCCCGACGGGCCGAGCAGCGCGAAGAACTCGCCCGGTGCGATGTCCAGGTCCAATCCGTGGAGCGCGGTGAAGCTGCCGTGCTTCTTCACCACGCCTTCGAGGCGAACCCGCCCCTGTCGATCCAGGCTCATCGCCTTCCTCCCCCTTTGACTGCGCCGACGGTCAGGCCCTTGACGATGTGCCGCTGGGCCGCCAGTCCGATGATCAGCACCGGCGCCATGGCCAGCATGGCACCGGCGGCCAGCCGCGCCCATTGCGTCTGCTCGACCGAGATGAAATTGAACATCGCGACCGTCACCGGCCGCACCGTGTTGCCGCCGAGCACCACGGCGAACAGGAACTCGTTCCAGGCATTCAGGAAGACGAAGATGGTGGTGACTGCGATGCCGCCGCTCACCTGCGGCAGGATCACGTACCAGAGCGTGCGCAGGCGCCCCGCGCGGTCGAGCAGCGCGGCCTCTTCCATCTCGAACGGGATGTCCTCGAAGTACGACACCATCAGCCAGATCGCGAAAGGCAGCGAGAAGGTGAGGTAGATCGCGGTCAGGCCGCTGTAGGTGTCGAGCCCGCCGATCTTCTGCAGCACCAGGTAGTAGGGAATGATCAGCCCGACGGGCGGCAGCATCTGCGTGACCAGCACGTAGAAACCCGACGCCCGACGCGCCGGAAAGCGCAGTCGCGCGAGTGCATAGGCGGCCGGCACGGCGAAGAGCATCGTCAGCACCGTGGTGGCGCTGGACACCCAGAAGCTCGACAGCAGGTTGGCCGCGATCGACGAGCGCCCGGAGATGACTTCGCGGTAGTTGTCTAGCGTGGGCGTGAACCACCAGACGGCCGGATAGGCGAGCACGTCGCGCTCGGTCTTGAACGACGTGAGCAGCGCCCAGAGCACCGGAAAGGCCCACACCAGAAGGATCACGCCGGTCAGCGCAAAGACGCCGATGCGGCGCAAGGTGGCGCGGCTCATTTCGCCCTCCGCAGCCTGAACATCAGATAGGACACGGCCAGCGTGATGCCCAGCAGCACCATCGCGAGCGACGACCCGTAGCCGATGTTGAGTTCGGTGAAGGCGGTGCGGTAGGCATAGAGATTCAGGATCTCCGTGGCCGAGCCGGGCCCGCCGCCGGTGGCGGCGAAGATAGCGGCGAAGGCCGACAGCGCCGTCATCATGCGCATGATCACCACCATCACCACCGCCGGCCGGATGAGCGGCAGCGTGATGAAGCGGAAGCGCTGAAACGCGTTGGCGCGGTCGAGCCGTGCCGCTTCGTAGACATCGGGCGGCAGCGTCGACAAGGTCGCCAGCAGCACGAGAAAGGCAAACGGCGTCCACTGCCAGGTGTGGATGGCGATCACGGAGATCAGCGCCAGCTGCGGGTCGCCCAGCCAGTTGTGGCTGCCCAGGCCGAGCGCACGCGTGACCATGTCGACCAGCCCGAAATCGGGTGCCAGCACCAGCGTGCGCCAGAAGAGGCCGACCACCACGGGCGCCAGCACGATCGGCAGGATGGCCGCGATGCGCAGCACGCCCTGCCCCTTGGGAATCTGCAGCACCAGCAACGCGAGCGACAGGCCGATCGCGACCTGCAGCGTCACCGTGCACGCCGTGTACACCGCCGTGAGCCAGAGCGAGTTCCAGAAGCGCGGGTCGCTGCCCATCTGCGCGTAGTTGGAGAGCCCCGCGAACCCCGACATCCACGGCATGCCGAGGTCGATGCGGTGCACGCTGTTCCACGCGAGGTACACCAGCGGCGCGGTGGTCGTGAGCACGAGCAGCAGCAGCGCCGGCAACAGCAGCGCGAAGGCAAAGCGCCGCTCGGCGCGCGCCAGCGTGCGCGCCGCCGCGTCAGGTGCGGCGGCCGCTGCGCGGTCGGACACGGGAAGTGCGGCAGGCCCCATCGACGCGGCTCAGCCCTTCAGGATCTGATCGATGCGCGCCTGCGCTTCGTCGAGCGCTTCCTTGGGCTTCTTCTCGCCGACCAGCGCCGCCTGGATGCCGGTGGCCATGGTGCCGCCGATGGCCGGCCATTGCGGCACGCGCGGGCGCCATTCGACGTCGGTGTCTTCCTCCAGCGAGGAGAGCGCGGCCTGGATGAAGTTGTCTCCGGCGTCCTTCATGGCGGCCGCGAATTCGGGCGAGCGCCAGACCGACAGCCGGTTGACGCCCGAGCGCTTGGCCGGGCCGGCGAACTTCCACGACGTGCGGGCCTGCGTTTCGGCCGACGAGGCCCAGGCGATGAAGAGCCACGTGGCCTTCTTGGCTTTTTCGCTCAGGGCCGCGTTGATCGGAAAGCCCCAGTTCCAGATCGAGGTGACGCGCTTGCCGCTCGGCCCCTTGGGCCAGCGTGCATAGGCGACCTTGCCCACCACCTTGGACTTCTCGGGATTGGTGATGACGGCGGCCGACGAGTGCGCATCGACGTAGCAGGCGAGCGTGCCCTGCGAGAAGGCGTCGGCGATGTCGGGCCAGTTCCAGTTGCGCACCGCCGGGGGTGCGTATTGCGTGAGCGCGTCGACATACCACTGCAGGGCCTTCACGGCGGTGGGCGAATTCACCACGATCTTCTTGCCGTCGAACCATTCGCCGCCGAAGCCGCGCAGGATCGAGGGGTAGATGTACATGTTCTGCCCGGCGCCCGCGAAGCCGCGCAGCGCCAGCCCGTACACGCGATTGGCCGGATCGTTGAGCGCCTTGGCGTTGGACAGCAGCTGGTCGTAGGTCTCGGCCGGCTTGAGGCCCTTGGCGTCGTACAGGTCCTTGCGATAGACCTGCACCGTCACTTCGCCGTCGTAGGGGATGCCGTAGGGCTTGCCGTCGATCGAGTCGGCCTCGCGCCAGGCCTTGAGGATGTCGTCGTACTTGAACCAGGCCGGGTCGGTGAGGCTCGCGTCGTTCAGGTACTTGTCGAGCGGATCGACCCACTTGTTCGCGACGTAGAGCGGGTAGTACATCGGGTCCGCCGCGTGCGTCGCGTAGGTGCCGGTCTTGGACGACAAGTCGAGCGTGGCCTTCTGGCGGATCTGCCCGGGCGGCACCTTTTCCATGCGCACCTTGATGCCGGTGAGCGCCTCGAACTGCGGCAGCAGCGTGCCCAGGTTGTCGAAATAGCTGGCGGGAATGACGGCCACCGAGATCGATTCGCCCTCGACCTGCCGCCAGTCGATCTTGGCCGATTTGTAGGCCGCGAGGTCATCGCCCTGGGCGAGCGCGGGC
Organism: Gammaproteobacteria bacterium; assembly: GCA_018820395.1. GTDB lineage: Bacteria > Pseudomonadota > Gammaproteobacteria > Burkholderiales > Burkholderiaceae_C > Variovorax. The sequence goes on from JAHJOG010000024.1 coordinate 10,677, forward strand.
AGCCAGTGGGCGCCGGTCGCGGCCAAGACGCCGAACGACGCCGCCTGCTTGAGGGCGCGCCGGCGGCCGGGCTGCTGCGAGGGGTCCTGAATGGGTGGCATCGATGTCTCCATGTATTCGTTTACATGACGCATTCTGCCCCCTGCTTTTTGAGGCCGCTACCCCTGTGGCGGCCGTGTTTACCCGTAATTTTCCCCATGCATTGTTGCAATCGATTTCATTGCGATGCGCAAAGGCTAAGATTCACTCACCTTGAAGCCCAAGACGCCTCCTCCCTCCGCCCGCGTGCCCAGCGACGAGACGCCGGCGCGCTCGGGCGCACGGGACGTGGCGCGGCTGGCCGGCGTGTCGACGGCGACGGTGTCGCGCACCATCAACGATTCGTCTCAGGTCGACCCGGAAACCCGCCAGCGCGTGCGCGACGCGATGGCCAAGCTGCGCTACGTGCCGCACGGCGCGGCGCGAAGCCTGCGCAGCCACCGCAGCAAAATGATCGGCGCGGTGGTGCCTTCGTTCGACTACGCGCTGTACGCGCGGACCACCAGTGCGCTGCAGCAGCGGCTCGACGCGCATGGCTATGCGCTGGTGCTGGCCGAGCATCACTACCAGCTCGACGTCGAACTGCGCATCACCGAGCAGATCCTGCAACACGGCGTGGACGGATTCGTCTTCGTCGGCCTCGACCATGACGCCCGCCTGTTCTCGCTGCTCGAAGATCACCGCCGGCCCTTCGTGCTGACCTGGGGCGTCGACCCGCTGCAAAGGCACCCGAGCATCGGCTTCGACAACCAGGCGGCGACCGACGAAATGACGCGCCACCTCATCGCACTGGGCCATCGCCGCATCGGCCTCTTGAGTGCACCGCTGGAGGGCAACGACCGGGCACGCGCGCGTGGTGCCGGCGTGCGCGCCGCACTGGCCGACAGCGGACTGGCACTGGACGAACAGTGCGTTCAGTACGCGCCCATCTCGCTCAAGTCCGCCGAGGAGGCGATGGGCAAGCTGCTCGACCTGCCCGACCCGCCGACCGCCGTGGTGTCGACCAACGACGTGTTCGCGGTGGGCGCCATGATGGCCTGCCGGGCGCGCGGCGTGCGCATTCCGCAAGACATCTCGATCACCGGCGTGGACAACACCGACCTCGGCGCGACGCAGACGCCCGGGCTCACCAGCATCCGCACGCCCATCACCGAGATCGGCGATGCCGCGGCTGCGCAACTCGTGGCACGGCTCGCGGGGAAGCCGTTCGAGGCGTTCCAGATGTTTCCGGCCGAGATCGTGCATCGCGGGAGCACCGCGAAGCCGCAGGCCGCGAAGCGGCGCTGATCAGCGCGACTTGGGGACCTGCGGCCGGAACACACTCGCATCGTCGTAGAACGACGGCGATTCGTTCGGCACCCACCAGCCCGGCACGCCCAGCACCGGCAACGGGACGAAAGGCTTGGCGCGCAGATGGTCCGGCTCGAGAGCGGCGGCGATCGCCGCATCATCGGGCGCGATCGAGCGCACTGCGCCAGGCGCATACAGCACATGCGCGGTGATCGCCTTGCGCGGCACGGTCAGCTTTTCGAGCAGCGCGTGGCCGAACAGGAGCAGCCGCGCCTCGTCCCACAGCGCGCGGCGCGTGACGAAGAGCGTCTGCCAGTCGCGCGCGAACAATGCGCGCCAGAGCGCGGGCGGAGCGTCGAGCACGGCGCCGCTCTCGTCGAACACGGTGAGTGCATCGCGCAGCGGTCCCCGCGTGGCGCCGACGCCCGTGCGCGCGAGTTCCGCCGCGTGCAGTTCATTGAGGCGACGCTTGGCTTTCGGCCAGTGCAGCCAGACGATGCCGTTGAAGAAATCGTGCAGGTTGTCGCGCGTGGGAACACAGCCACAACGGAAGATGAAGGCTTCGTAGGCTTCATCGCCGGGCGCCTCGTTGGCTGGAACAAAGCGCAGCGGGCCGCCGGGCAACCCGATGGGCTCGCCGATGCCGGACGCGAGGGCCTGCGCCACGCCATCGCCGCGCGACACCGCGGCGCTCGCGCGCTCGACATGCGTGGCATAGGGCGACAGCCACGGCCGCGACGTGTCCAGCGCCCAGTCGGACGCCTCGGGCTTCACGCAGTCAGGGTCCGACGTAGCGCACCTTGTTGGGCGTCTTTTCCGGCGTCAACTCGAACAGCGACGGGTACTTCTTGAACAGCTTGGGAGAACTCGCGCTCTTGCCGAGCAGCCGTGCGGCCCGCAGCCGTTCGGCGGCCTGATTGAGTTCGAGCTTGTCGCCGCTGCGCAATTCGGGCACGGCGTCGAGGATGTGCACGACATCCTCGGGCAAAGCCGGCGCGCGCGATGCGGGAGGCTGCGCCTTCTTCGCCGTCGTGCGGCGCGGCGCGCGCTTGGGTGCGGGCTCGCGTTCGGCCTGCGGTGCTGGCTGCGATGTGACCTGTGCTGGGGCCTGCGGTGCGTCGACGCGGCGGGCGGGGCGATGCCGCAGGTCGATGAAGTCGTCATAGGCCACGGTCGTTTCGTCGCCGGTCTTGCCCTGCTGGCCGATGCCGCACACGCGACAGCCCTTTTCGCGCAGGCGCAGCACCAGCGGCGCGAAATCGGAATCCGACGACACGAGGTAGACCACCGCGGGGCGCTCCGAGATCACGAGGTCCATCGCGTCGACGGCGAGCGCGATGTCGGTGCTGTTCTTGCCGGCCGCGAGATTGACCATCGGGCGCACCGACAGGCGCTTGAACAAAGACTGCTGCTTCAGCGCCGTCTCGGCGTTGCAGTAGGCGCGGCGCACGTGGAGTTGCACGTGCGCCTTGCGCACCATGACCACGGCCTGCTCGATCACGTCGGCCGACACGTTGTCGGCGTCGATGAGCAGCATCACGCGTTCGGCGGCGCTCATGCGAGCCTCCACGAGAGTGGCTCGCCGCCGCCCAAGGGCTTGAGCGTCGCTTCGCCATAGGGCACGGTCTCGGGCACGGTCCAGGTCTCGCGCCGGAGCGTGACGGTGCCGGTGTTGCGCGGCAGCCCGTAGAAGTCGGCGCCGTGGTGGCTCGCGAAGCCTTCGAGCTTGTCGAGAGCGCCCGCGCGGTCGAAGGCTTCGGCATAGAGCTCGAGTGCGGTCAGTGCGGTGTAGCAGCCGGCGCAGCCGAGGGCGTGTTCCTTCAGATGCGCGGGATGCGGCGCGCTGTCGGTGCCGAGAAAGAAGCGGTCGCTGCCGCTGGTGGCCGCCTCGACCAGGGCCAGGCGGTGCGTCTCGCGCTTGAGCACGGGCAGGCAGTAATAGTGCGGCCGGATGCCGCCGGTGAAGATGGCGTTGCGGTTGTAGAGCAGGTGGTGCGCGGTGATCGTCGCGGCGGTGAAGCGGTCGGCCTCGCGCACGTAGTCGACGCCCTCGCGCGTCGTGAGGTGCTCGAACACCACCTTGAGTTCGGGAAAATCGCGCCGCAGCGGAATCATCACGCGCTCGATGAACACCGCCTCGCGGTCGAACAGGTCGACCGACGGGTCGGTCACCTCGCCGTGCATGAGCAGCAGCAGGCCTTGCGCCTGCATGGCTTCGAGCGTCTTGTAGGTCTTGCGCAGGTCGGTCACGCCTGCGTCGCTGTTGGTGGTGGCGCCGGCCGGGTAGAGCTTGACGGCCCGCACGCCGGCCGTGGCGGCGGCTTCGATCTCTTCGGGCGGGAGCGTGTCGGTCAGGTAGAGCGACATCACGGGTTCGAAGTCCAGCCCCTCCGGCACCGCGTCGCGGATGCGTTTGCAGTAATCGATCGCCTGGCCCACGCTGGTCACCGGCGGACGCAGGTTGGGCATGATCAGCGCCCGGGCGAACTGGCGGGCCGAATGCGGCACCACGGCTTCGAGCGCGGCGCCGTCGCGAACGTGCAGATGCCAGTCGTCGGGGCGGGTAAGGGTGAGGGTGTCTGCGGAGCGGGTCATCGGCGGATTGTTGCACCGCCGCCGTGGTCCCTGTTCTTCGAGCCGCGCTTGCGCGTCGGGCGTCTGTCGGCCTCCTCACCCGTCACGACCATGCGCTCACCACTTCACGCGCAGACCCACGCTCCCCTGCACCCCGCTCTTCACGCGCGCATCGCCGCCCGAGGCCCACAGCTTGCCCGATTCGGCGTAGACGCTGGTGCGCTCGCCGAGCGCGAGCGTCATGCCCGCGGCCAGCTCGGTGGAGCTGCCGCCCGCGGCGCTCGCGATGTCGGTGGAGCCAGCCGGGCCGACGAAGCGGGCCACGTCGTTGCCGCCGGAGCTGCGGTAGAAGTTCAGCCGCGCATAGGGCTGCAGGGTGCCC
>JAHJOG010000236.1 GCA_018820395.1 Gammaproteobacteria bacterium
CCGCGCCGTGCTCGAATGGCTGTCGGCGCGGCCCGCACGCACCGCTGGCACCGGGCCCGAACTGGCCTTGCGCATCAACGCCGTGCGCACGCTGCACGGCCTGCGCGACATCCTCGCCCTGGCCGCGGCCGGCGTCCGGCTCGACTGGCTGCTGGTGCCCAAGACCGAATGCGAGACCGAGATCGCGTGCATCGACGCCTGGCTCGGCGAAGCACGGATGCCGACGGTGGCGCTGATCGAAACCCCGCTCGGCATCGAGCGCGCCGCGCGCATCGCAGGAGCGGGCGGCAGCCTGGCGGCCCTGATGCTCGGCGGTGCCGACCTGTCGGCCGAACTCGACGCGCAGTTCGGCTGGGCCGGGCTGGCGCATGCCCGCGGGCGGCTGGTGAACGCGGCCAAATCGTGCGCCCTGCAGGCCTGGGACGTGCCGCACATCGAGCTCGACAACGCCGAAGGCCTCGCCGAGGAAACCCGGGCCGTCATCGCGCTCGGCTTCAACTGCAAGACGGCCATCCATCCGCGCCAGATCGCCACCATCCACGACGCCTTCGTGCCGCCGGCCGAACAGGTCGAATGGGCCCGCGCGCTGCTGGCCGCGCCCGAGGCCGCCAAGGCGGGCGGCGCTTTCCTCTTTCGCGGCCGCATGGTCGACGCACCGGTGCTGCGCAAGGCGCGCCGCATCGCGTCGCTGGCCGCGGCATCCTCATCCACCACCCCACGCACCTGACAGGAGACAACACCATGGTCCAGAACACCAAAACCGTCGGCGAGAACCGCTACCGCGAGAGCTTCGGCCGCTTCTATGAAGACTTCAAGGTCGGCGACATCTACGAGCACCGCCCCGGCCGCACCATCAGCGAGACCGACAACACCTGGTTCACGCTCCTGACAATGAACACCCACCCGATGCACTTCGACGCCGAATACGCGAAGGAAAGCGAGTTCGGCAAGTGCATCGTCTGCAGCCCGTTCACCGTCGCGCTGATGGTCGGCATGAGCGTCACCGACGTGAGCCAGAAGGCGATCGCCAACCTCGGCTGGACCGACATCAAGCTGACGCACCCGCTCTTCGCGGGCGACACCCTCTATGCCGAATCCGAAGTGCTCGACAAGCGCGAGTCCAGCTCGCGCCCGGGCGCCGGCATCGTCACGGTCAAGACCACCGGCCTGAACCAGGACGGCAAGATCGTCGGCGTGTTCAGCCGCACGATGCTGATCGCCAAGCGCGGCCACAGCGTCGAAGACAAAGTCAACTACTGAAGGGGCCGACGATGACCGAAGCAACCATGGAAGCGCCCGTCGACCAGCAGGAATTCGTCGACGCGGTCGAGAACTGGGCCGAGAAGGAACTGCGGCCGGTGGCCCGCAAGTACGACCTGGCCGACGAGTACCCGCACGACGTCGTCGAGCAGATGAAGGAGCTGGGCCTGTTCGGCGCCACCATCAGCGAGGAATACGGCGGCCTCGGGCTGTCCGCGTGGACCTATGCGCAGATCGTGGTCAAGGTGGCTTCGGTGTGGATGGCGCCTTCGGGCATCTTCAACTCGCACCTGATCATGGCTTCGGCCATCGAGCGGGCCGGCACCGAGGAACAGAAGCGCGAGTACCTGCCGCGCATGGCGAGCGGCGAGTTCCGCGGCAGCATCGGCCTGACCGAGCCGAACGCCGGCTCCGACCTGCAGGCCATCCGCACCACCGCCAAGCTCGAAGGCGACCACTACGTCGTCAACGGCAACAAGACCTGGATCACCAACAGCCTGCATGGCCACGGCACGCTGCTGCTGGTCAAGACCGACCCGACGGCGCAGCCGCGCCACAAGGGCATGAGCCTCCTGATCGCCGAGAAGGGCCCGGGCTTCAACGTCGACGGCAAGCTGAAGAAGATGGGCTACCGCTCGATCGACACCTGCCAGCTGAGCTTCGACGACTACAAGGTGCCCCAACGCAACCTGCTCGGCGGCGTCGAGGGCAAGGGCTTCGTGCAGACCGCGGGCGGCCTCGAACTCGGCCGCATCAACGTGGCGGCGCGCGGCGCCGGCATCGCCGAAGGCGCGCTCAAGATGGCGCTGCGCTATGCGCAAGAGCGCACGGCGTTCGGCAAGGCCATCTGGGAACACCAGGCGGTGCAGCTCAAGCTGGCGGACATGGCCACGCAGGTGGCCGGCGCCAAGCGGCTGATCGAAGACGCCGCACGCCTGTACGACCGCGGCGAGCGCTGCGACCTCGAAGCCGCGATGGCCAAGCTGGCCGGCTCCGAAGCCGGCGCCGAATGCTCGCAGCAGGCCATGCGCATCTTCGGCGGCTACAGCTATTCGGTGGAATACGAGATCGAGCGCTACTACCGCGACGCCATGCTCATGTGCATCGGCGAAGGCACCAACGAGATCCTCCGGCAGGTGATCGCCAAGCAACTGATCGAGCGCAACCGCATCTGATTCCATGAAACTCGAAGGCATCAAGGTCCTGGACCTTTCGCAGTTCCTGCCCGGCCCGCATCTCACGATGATGATGGCCGACCATGGCGCCGACGTGATCCGCATCGAGGCGCCGAGCGGCGAGCCGACGCGCGAGATCGGCAAGAAGCAAGGCGGCACCACGGTCTGGTTCAACAACACGCACCGCGGCAAGCGCAGCGTCGTGCTCGACCTGAAGCAGCCCGCCGGGGTGGCCGCTTTCCTGCAGCTCGCGCGCGAGGCGGACGTGGTGATCGAAGCCTTCAGGACGGGCGTGGTCGACCGGCTCGGCGTGGGCCACGCGGCGGTGCGCGCGGTCAACCCGCGGATCGTCTACTGCTCGATCTCGGCTTTCGGGCAGGTCGGGCCGTTGGCGGGCCGTGTCGCGCACGACCTGAGCATCGAGGCCGAGTCCGGCCTCGTGAGCCTGAACACCGGCCACGATGGCCGTCCCACCCTGCCCTGCGTGCCGGCTGCCGACATGGCCGGCTCGCTGATGGCGCTCAGCGGCATCCTGATGGCGCTGCTGCGCCGCGAGAAGACCGGCGTGGGCGACTTCCTGGACATTTCGATGCAGGACAGCATCGTGTCGTGGATGGTGAACGTGGTGAGCCCGGTCTTCGCCGAGCAGCGCGAGCTCGACCCGAGCACCGAACGGTCGCTCGGCGGCAATGCGTTCTACAACATCTACCGCTGCGCCGACGGGCGCGATCTCACGCTGGGCGGCAGCGAGATCAAGTTCGCCCGCAACCTGCTGACCGCGCTCGGCCGGCCCGACCTGGTCCCGCTGTGCGAGCTGCCGCCGGGTCGCGGGCAGGACCCGGTGCGCGCCTTTCTGGTGGAAACCTTCGCCGCGAAGCCGCTCGCGCATTGGGAAGAGCTGCTGGGCGGCATGGACGTGTGCTGGGCGCCGGTGCGCGGCGTGCACGAAGCGCTCCACACGCCGCACATCGCGGCGCGCGAGATGCGGCTCGACTTCCCGAACGGCGAAACGCACCTGGGCATCCCGATCAAGTTCGAACTGGAGCCGGGCAGCGTGCGGCCGGGCGCCCCCAAGCTCGGCGAGCACACGCGATCGGTGCTGGCCGAAGCGGGCGTGGCCGAAGCCGACATCGATCGGCTCACGGGCGGCCGAACCAAGGACTGAAGGCCTGACCGTCCGCAGCGCGGACGGGTCGTACGCGCTAAATGAACGTTCCCGAGGTTGCCGGGATCAGCGCAGCGCGCGCGCGTCCCCGGCTTCGGCTTCAGGCCACCGCGCCCTGCTGCTTCAGCGCCGCCACGCGTTCCGCGTCGTAACCCAGCAGTTCCTTCAGCACCTGCTCGGTCTGCTGCCCCGCCGTCGGCGGCGCGGTGAAACGTTCGTCGTCGAAATCGGAAAACTTCATCGGGTTGCCCGGCATGCGCACGCTGCCACCGGCTTGCAGCGGAACCTCGACCACCATGCCGCGGGCGAGCACCTGCGGGTCGTTGAGCGCCTGCTCGAAGTCGTTGACCGGGCCGCACGGCACCCGCGCCGCACGCAGCTTGGCGAGCCAGTGCGCCGACGGCTGCTGCATCAGCTCTTCGTTGATCACGGCCTCGATGGCTTCGCGCGCGGCAAAGCGTGCCGGCTGCTTCAAATACTCGGGCTTGCGCAGCTCGGGACGCTCGACCACCGACAGGAATCGCTCGAAGAACGCGTCGCCGATGCAGGCGATGATGATGTAGCCGTCGGCCGTGCGGAAGGTGTTGTAGGGCACGTGCACGAAGTGCGAATTGCCGATGCGCCCGGGGACGTGGCCCGACATCAGGTGCATGGTCGCCATGTAGTTCAGGAGCGAGATCTGCGCGTCGAGCATCGACACGTCGACGTGCTGCCCGCGGCCGGTGCGCTCGCGCGCCTGCAGTGCTGCCAGCACGCCCATCGCACCGAAGATGCCGCCGCCCAGGTCGCCGATCGGGATGCCGCTGCGCGTGGGCGGCTGGTCGGGCGTGCCGGTGATGCTCATGCCTCCCCCCGCGCCCTGCACCACCTGGTCGAAGGCGGGCCGCAGGGTGTCGGGCCCGGTCTCGCCGAAGCCGGTGACCGAGCAGGTGATGATGCGCGGGTTGACCGCGGCGAGCGCAGCATGGTCGATGCCGAGCCGCTTCGGAACGCCGACGCCGAAGTTGTCGAACACCACGTCGGCATGCCGCACCAGGTCCATGAAGACGGCGCGACCGGCGTCGGTCTTGAGGTCGATGCAGACGCTTTCCTTGCTGCGATTGAGCGTGAGGAAATAGGCGCCCATGCCATGGCGCGAGTAGTCCGGGTCACTGCCCAGCAGTTCGCGCGTGCCTTCGCCGCGCCCGGGCGGTTCGACCTTGATGGTGCGCGCACCGAGGTCGGTCAGCATCATGGTCCCGTACGGGCCGGAGAGCATGTGCGTGAGGTCGAGCAGCGTGATGCCTTCGAGCGGTGCCATGTCAGTGGGCCTCCGGCACGTCGATACCAAAGTGCTTCTTCAGGATCCAGGCGATGCTCTCGAAGGCGACGCCGCGTCGGTAGATGGTCATGTTTTCGACGTCGAGCAAGGTCGACGAGAGCCCGTAGGGCTTGTATTTGAGGATGCCGTAATCGACCACGCGATCGGCAATGGCAAGAATCTCGGGCTCGATGTCGGCCACGGCGAACTTGGTGCCCTGCATGCTGCGGTTGGCCGACGAGCCGAAGATCGCCACGTCGCCCTGCTCCGAGAGCTTGCACAGCTCTTCGTGGAAGGCGCCGGCGTTCATCAGCATGAGCAGCGTGCCTTCGCGGGTGCTGGCTTCGACGATGCGCGGGTCCAGCCGCGAGAGAAACGGGTCGCTGAAGTCCGCCGGCGCGATCACGCCGAGCGGCAGGTCGTAGTCGCGCGTGATCGCGTCGACGATCTCGCTCGCGCGGCTCGAACAGCGGTGCAGCCGCCGATGCAGGCCCAGGTGCCCGACCATCGCGTTCAGCTTGGTGGGCGCGCGGCCCTTGGTGTCGAAGATGCGGCGCAGCGCGCCGTGGGTGCTGGCCATGGCGGCGTAGCCCACGTCGTTGGGAACGATGGCGATGCCGCCACCGCGCATGGTCTCGAAAGCCGAGCGGGCCTGTGCGGCATGGTCGATCACTGCCATGAGACTGGCTCCCCTCGGGTGAACGCGCCGCGCATCAGGCGTGGGCCGGCTGCCGCGCCGATGCCTGCAGTTCGCCGAGCACTTCGTCGGTGGTGAGCACGCGGCCCCAGAGCCGGCGGAAGGATTCGAGCGTCACTTCCTGCATGCGGTCGGAGCAGGTGCCGGTCGCGTCCGACACCAGAATCGAGCCGTAGTTGCGGTCGGCCGCCTCGCGCGCCGTGGTGTCGACGCAGTTGTTGGTCGACACGCCGACGTAGACCGCGGTCTTCACGCCCAGCCGGTCGAACACCGCGCCCAGATCGCTGCTGGCGAAGGCGCCCATGGTGTTCTTGGCGACGATGGGCTCGCCGGGCATCGGTGCGAGTTCGGCCACGATGCCGTTCTCGAACGAGCCCGCATGGTTGTTGCAGACCTCGAAGAAGCTGCGCAGGTGGGCCGGCGCGTCCGACAGATCGGCGTTGCGCGCACCGACCGTGACATAGATGACCGGCGCCTTGGCCGCACGGAAGGCGGTCAGCAGCTTCTGCGTGTTGGGGATGATCAGCTTCTCGATGCGCGAGAAGCGGTAGTCGGCTTCGGCCAGGGTGCCCTGCTTGGCCAGGTGCGCGCCGAGGCCGTGGCTGCGCGAGCCGCTCGCGTATTGCATGTCGATGACGACCAGCGCGGTGTGGTCGGCGGCAATGGGCACGGGGCGGGTGAACTGGTTGATGTAGTCGCTCATGGGAGTCTCCGGAAAGAGGGGGTGGTGGGGGTCGACGGGCGGCCGAACGGCGGCCTAGAGCAGCGCCAGGCTCAGCCAGGGAACGTAGGTCAGCACCATCAGGCCGAGCAGCATCGCGATCACGAAGGGCACGGCACCGCGCGCCACCTCGGTGAGCCGGACCTTGGTGGTACTGCTGATCACGAACAGGTTGAAACCCACCGGCGGCGTGATCGACGCGATCTCGATGTTGGCCGTGAGGATGATGCAGAAGTGAATCAGGTTGATGTCGAGCGCGCGCAGCGACGGCAGCAGCAAGGGCGTGAGCAGCACGAGCAGCGTGAAGCCGTCGAAGAAGCACCCGAGCACGAGCAGCAGCACGTTGACCGCCAGCAGGAACTGCCAGGCGCTCAGGTCGAGCGCCTTCAGCCAGCTCGCCAGGTCTTCGGCCACGCCGAGGAAGGACGCGAGCAGCCCGATGCCGAGCGACGCCGCCAGGATGATCAGCACCACGGCCGAGCTGCGCGCCGAGTCCGCGAAGATCCCCGGCAGATCGCCGAAGGCCAGCGTGCGGTAGACGAATCGGGTGACGAGCACGGCATACACCACGCTCACCGCCGCGGCCTCGGTCGGGGTGAAGAGCCCCGAGTAGATGCCGCCCAGGACGATCACCGGCATCATGATCGAAGGCACCGCCGCCTTGAAGGTGCGCCACACGTCGGCGATGAGAAACCGCTGCGGCGCGCCGTAGCCGCCGCGGCGGGCCAGCAGGTAGCAGCAGAGCGCCAGCACG
>JAHJOG010000237.1 GCA_018820395.1 Gammaproteobacteria bacterium
CATTGCACCTGCTGCGCGAGGGCGGCCTGTTCGAGCCGCGCGAGTTCGATGGGACGAAACGTGCCGGGCCGGGCGGCCTCGGCCGTGCGCGCCTGCGAATAGGCGGCGGCGGGCGCGGCCTGGTCGGCGAGCAGGAACAGGCTTTCGCGCGTGGCATAGGTGCGCGCGGGCGCCACCTCTGCAAGCTCCGAATAGGCGCCCATCGCTTCGACCTTGCGCCCCTGCGCTTTCGCAAGGGCGGCGCGCGCGTCCAGCCAGGCGGCGCGAAGTTCGACGTTGCCTGCGGCGGCCTCCGGCGACAGTGCGGCGAGCGCACGGTCGGCGGCGTTCAGGTCGCCTTGGTCCATGAGCCACAAGACTTGATCGATGCGGGTTTGCCACGCGGCCGGGCGGCGCGACTGCATCTGCGCCAGCAACTCGCCTTCGAGTGCGCGGTCCGGCGCCATGCGCGCGGCGCGAAAGCCCGCGTCGAGCGCGTAGTCGCGGATCAGCGTGGACGGGACGCTGCGCGCCCACGCCAGCGCACGGGCCGGGTCATCCGCCTGCAGGCCCCAGACGATGCCGTCGGACGCCACGCGGCCGAGCGTTGCCACGTCGGGAAGCTGCCGCTCGTGCCAGCGCGCGAGCGTCTCGAGTGCTGCCTGCGGAGCCGTGCGTCCGGTGCGGACCGCCTCGACCAGCGCGTCGTGCTGGCGAGCGGACCATTCACCCGCCTCGGGCGCGCCGCCTACCGAAAGCGCCTGTGGCCGTGCTGCGCCGGAAGCCTGCGCCGCGACGAAGGGGCTGGCGGACAACCCGAGCAGAAGCAAAGCACAGAGGCGGCAGCTGTTGGCTTTGGGGGAAAAACGAGGGCAGGCATCAGGGGTCCGCAACGGTTGGCTCTTTGTGTTCTTGGTGGCGCAAGACAGCGAGCGTACCGGCCGTTACATCCCTGACATGTACTGAATATGTATGAAAGCCCAGCAGATTAGTAAATCTTTGTATTTAAGTTTGACCAGATAATGCTTATGAGCAATAGAAAAGTATTACGCTGCGAGCGGCCAAAAGCACTGTGACTGATCTGAATGGGCCGCGTAACGGTCGAGGATGCGCTGCACCCAACCGCACAGCCGCGCCGACGGCACCTGGCGCGGACAGAGCACCGAATGCGGCACCGCGTAGGGCAGTTGCCGCCATCGTTCCCAATCGTCGCGGTCGAGCATGACAAAGGGGTCGAGCTCGTGCCCGTCGAGAAGGAGCGCGTACTGCATCAGGGCGTCATCGCCGATGGCCTCGGCGTTCCTGCGCAGCGTCCATGAGCGCCCGTGGTAGTTGAAGCGGCATTCCAATCCCGCATGACGGGATTTGAACCGAGGGAGTTGCAAGGTGTCGGTCATGCATCTTCTTCGGTCGCTCCACGGGGTTCTGAAGGGTCGACGCGAAATGATTCGGCCTCGGCGCGCAACCAATCCGCGAATTCTTGCGCATCGGCATTGCGCCCGGACCGGCGGGCGATTTCGACGAAATAGGCCCGCTGCGACGCCGCCGCCTCGCCGAAGGGCGCCACCAGGCGCGCATCGGCCACCAGTTCGCGCAGGAGCGGCAATCGCCCGATCACCACGCCCTGCCCGGCGACGGCGGCCGAGACGGCGTCGGCGTAGTGGGTGAAGCCGAGCGTGTTCTTCATCTGCACGCTCGCGAGGCCCATGACCTGCAGCCACGGTTCCCAGTCCGCGGTCGGCAGTTCGGAATGGCCGGGCGCCTGCACGGTCAGGAGCGTCTGGTTCACCAGGTCGGCGGGCGTTCGCAATTGCTTCGCGACCTGCGGCGAGCACAGGGGCAGCACGGATTCCTCGAACAGCGACGGGCCGACGCCGCGCGCAATGGGCACGAAGCGCACCGCCAGATCGATGCGGTTGCGCTCCAGGTCGAGCACGTCGAGCGACGCGGAAATGCGCACGTCCACGCTCGGATGCGCGGCCGTGAAGCGCGCCAGCCGCGGAATGAGCCAGAGCGAGGCGAAGCCGGGTGTGCAGGTGATCGCCACCTGGCGGGGGGCGGATGCGGCCCGCACCCGGGCCGTGGCGTCGCGCAGCCGCTCCAGGCTTTCGACCACGGCGCGCTGAAAGATGCCGCCCGCATCGGTGAGCGCCAGCGACCGGTGACGGCGCTCGAATAGCGCCACCCCGAGTTGCGCTTCGAGCTGCTGGATCTGCCGGCTGACCGCCGATTGGGTCAGGAAGAGTTCGGCTGCGGCCTGCGTGAAGCTGAGCGTGCGCGCAGCCGCCTCGAAGCTGCGCAAGAGGTCGAGCGACGGCAGACCGCCGCTGGGCAAGGATGGCTTTGCATTCTCGGGGCGCATGTGACGAGTTCCGATTCATCGTGTGACAGGGTCAGGCCGGCTCACTATATTCATTCTTCCAACGAATGCCAAAGGCCTGCCATGCCATTCTTCGACTGCCCCGCCACCCTGGATCTGCCTCGCCAAGGCATCGTCGCGCTTCCGGACGCGCACGACATCGACATCGAATGCCGCGCCGGCGCGCTGTGGATCACGGTGGATCATGACCTGCGCGATGTGGTGCTCGCGCCCGGTGACCACTTTCGCAGCCCGACGCACCGGCGCGTGACCGTCTCGGCACTGCAGCCGTCGCGCGTGGGCTTTTCGGGGCCCTCGGCGACCGGCCCGCAGCCGGCGCCGACCGGGCGCCCCGTGGCACGCGACGCCCGCCTGACCGGGATGTCCCCGGCTTGACCCGAGCGCGCGGGCATTGAACGATCGGGCGCGCCGGGCGTTCGGCGCGTTCCAAGGAGTCCCGAATGAACCAGGCCTACATCGTCGCGACGGCGCGCACGGCAGGCGGCCGGCGTGGCGGCCAGCTTTCCGGCTGGCACCCGGTCGATCTGGGTGCCGCCGTGATCGATGCGCTGGTTGCACGCAGCGGCATCGACCCAGCCGCCGTAGACGACGTGATCTTCGGCTGCGTCAGCCAGGTGGGCGAACAGGCCAGCAACGTTGCGCGCAACGTCGTGCTGGCGTCGGGCCTGCCCGAATCGGTGCCCGGCACGACGATCGACCGCCAATGCGGCTCGTCGCAACAGGCATTGCACTTCGCGGCCCAGGCGGTGATGTCGGGATCGATGGACGCGGTGATCGCCGGCGGCGTCGAAAGCATGACGCGCGCCCCCATGTTCTCGCCCAACGCGCTGGCCGCGAAGGCAGGTCTCGGCAGCTACATGAGCCCGGCCATGCAGGCCCGCTATCCCGGCGTGGAATTCAGCCAGTTCCGCGGTGCCGAGATGATCGCGACCAAGCACGGCCTGTCGCGCGACGAGCTCGACCGCTACGCCTTCGACAGCCACCGGCGTGCGATGGCCGCTACCCGCGAGGGCCATTTTTCGGCAGAGATCGTCCCGCTCGAGATCCGTCGGCCCGACGGATCGGGGAGCGGCGAGATGCACGCCGTCGACGAAGGCATCCGCTTCGACGCCACGCTCGAAGGCATCCAGGCAGTCAAGCCGATCGCCGAAGGCGGCCTGTGCTCGGCCGCCACCGCCAGCCAGATCTGCGACGGTGCGAGCGGCGTGCTGGTGGTCAACGAGCGCGGCCTGAAGGCGCTCGGCCTCTCACCGCTGGCGCGCATCCACCACATGAGCGTGCTCGGGCACGACCCGGTGGTGATGCTCGAAGCGCCGATTCCCGCGACGGTCCGCACGTTGCAGAAAGCCGGCCTTTCCATCGATGACATCGATCTCTTCGAAGTGAATGAAGCGTTCGCGCCCGTGCCGCTGGCATGGTTGAAAAGCCTCGGCGCCGATCCCGCCCGGCTCAACGTGAACGGCGGTGCGATCGCGCTCGGGCACCCGCTCGGTGCCTCGGGCACGCGCCTCATGAGCACTCTGCTCAACGCACTCGGCCAGCGCGGCAAGCGCTATGGCCTGCAGACCATGTGCGAGGGCGGCGGGATGGCCAATGTGACGATCGTGGAGCGGCTGTGAGGCGCCTCGCCTGCAATGCTCCGGGCGGTACGGTGCTATAGCTGACGCAGGCGCATCGGCACCGACGGCTTCGATGCGCTGGCCCGTCGAGTCTTCGGCGGCGCAAGGATGCACGATTGGGTCCGGATTTCCAGCCTGCTGCCCTGGATCGGGCAATTCAGCGAGGTTGCGACCGAAAGCAGGCCGCCTTCCCAGCCGGAATTGCCTTCGAGTCGGGTGTCTCGACACCCAAACCGGTATCGATGGATCACCGCGCCCGCGCCGCTGTCTTCTTCGCGCGTTTCGCTGGAAAGATAAGCCTCGAAGCCCTCCCACCGCTGGCAGTCGGCATCGACGGCCTCGAAGAAGGCGTCATAGCTGGCACAGTCGGGCCGGGCGCGCGGATTCTGATGAAGAAGGCAGCTCCGGACTTCGGACCGTTGCGCCGCCGTCGTTTCCGCCGATGAGTTGCGAGCAAATGCGCCTGGAGAGACCGCCAGGCTCGACGCAACGGCGATCGATGCGCAGGCGCTGGCGAACGCTCGCTTCAGGCCGGCGCGCATGCGACGCGGCTCGCTGTAACCGAAGAAGCTGGAAGTGAATCTGCAGATATGCAGGGTTGCCCGGCGCAGCCACGCCAGAGCCAGAGCCGATGCGCTCGTCATGAATCCGTCCCTTGCCCGTTCGGGCTGTTTTTAGTGCGACGGGATCATATCGGCAGGACCGACAAAGTAACGCCTGGCGTGACCCTGAAAGGCGCCAAAATGTGCAATGCCTAACGCTTTCTATGCCCAATCCGGCGGCGTCACCTCCGTCATCAACGCGTCGGCTTGCGGCGTCATCGAGACGGCGCGCCTGCATCCTTCGCACATCGGTCGCGTGTACGCGGGCCGCAACGGGATCATCGGTGCGCTGACCGAAGACCTGATCGACACCGCGCTCGAATCGGCCGAAGCCATCGCGGCGCTGCGCAGCACACCGGCCGGGGCTTTCGGCTCGTGCCGCTACAAGCTGAAATCGCTCGACAAGAACCGGCGCGAATACGAGCGGCTGATCGCGGTCTTCAAGGCGCACGACATCGGCATCTTTTTCTACAACGGCGGCGGCGATTCGGCCGACACCTGCTTCAAGATGAGCCAGTTGTCTCAGTCGATGGGCTATGCGCTGCAGGCGATCCACGTGCCCAAGACGATCGACAACGATCTGCCGCTCACCGACTGCTGCCCAGGGTTCGGGTCGGTGGCGAAGTACGTGGCGGTTTCGACGCTGGAAGCCTCGCTCGACGTGCGCTCGATGGCAGCGACGTCGACCAAGGTGTTCGTGCTCGAGGTGATGGGCCGGCATGCGGGCTGGATCGCGGCAGCGGGCGGGCTGGCGGAGGCGCACGGCATTCCGGTGGTGATCCTGTTCCCTGAGATTCCCTTCGATCCGCCGGCTTTCCTGGCGCGGGTCGATGCGCTGGTCAAGCAGCACGGCTATTGCACGGTGGTGGTGTCCGAGGGCTGCCACTTTCCCGACGGCCGCTTCATTGCCGAGCAGGGCAGCAGGGACGCCTTTGGCCATGCGCAGCTCGGTGGCGCTGCGCCGGTGGTGGCGCAAATGGTGAAAGACGCGCTCGGCCACAAGTTCCACTGGGCGGTGGCGGACTACCTGCAGCGATCGGCCCGGCACATCGCGTCGGCGACGGACGTGAAACAGGCTTACGAACTCGGGCAGCGCGCGGTCGAATTCGCGGTCGAGGGCCGCAACGCCGTGATGCCGACCATCGAGCGGACGTCCGACTCGCCGTATGCCTACCGCATCGGCAGCGCGCCGCTCGACGCCGTGGCCAATGCCGAGAAGTTCATGCCGCGCGAGTTCATCACGGCCGACGGATGGGGCATCACGGACGCATGCCGCCGATATCTGCTGCCGCTGATCCAGGGCGAGG